>NZ_CP095063.1 GCF_022921055.1 Hymenobacter volaticus | reverse complement strand
TAGGCTTTGGGTAAGGGATATCTGCTGAATATCAGCAGATGGAGCCAGGGCGGAGCCGGCGCATTGAACGGTGGATGTTACCTGACGACTCATGAATTCTAGTAAGCTTCAAAACTGGATATTCACTAACGGCGCCCCAACTATATCCCGGCATTCAGTAAACTTAGAAGAATTTTGCAAACTTGGTTTTCCAGATGTTCTTCAGCCTGGACTTACGCAAACTTTCTGGCGGCTGTTCTTTCCGCGTATTAGTCTAAATAATATGCTCGCTCCTACTCCACCTCCTCGTCGGCAGCCCCCCGTCAGTAACCGCGCACAAACCGCGCGCCCAGCCGGAACGACAGTTGGAGGACAGCCGGCTGCCAGCAACCGCGCCTTGGTAGCCCAACAGGCCCGGCCACGGCGGGTAGTGCCGCCCCGTATCATCAGTCAGCGCACGCAGGCCGTTGCACCGCGCCCTAGCGTTGGAGGGCGGGTGGTGGCAACGGGCGTGCAAGCAGTCCGGGCCTACGGACAGTACACTGTGGGCTTCTACGAGGGCGTGGGCGAGTCTGTGAAAGGCACCTGGAACTTTGTCGCCAAGGACGCTTGGCAAGTGAAAACTTGGACTGAACTAGGCACTACAATGGTGGCCGTCACCCTGTTGAGCCCACAAGCAAGTGGACCGTTAGGTGGCCAAGCTAGCGCTCAATGGCTAGATCAGCACTTAGGTACTCAGTTTGCCCCTCGGCAGGTGCAAATTGTGATGGCGCTGGATCATACCATTCGGGACATGCCTAACTGGAAAGCCCGGCAGTGGGGCAAAGTCGTTGGCCGCGTGGCCGGCGACGTGCTTACTACCAAAGGTGCGGGTGGGGTAGCCAAAACCGGCTTTCGAATTGTAGCCTCCGAAGTACAGCACGTACAAACCATCACCCGCTTAACCGGTAGCGTGCGGCAGGCCCTACCTGCTTATAGCCGCTTTACGGCAGTGCGCGCTCAGATTCCTTTCCGTAACGTAGCCACGCCCCTCAACAAGTCAGCATTCTGGTCGGGACTGGAAGGCGTGGGAGGTGGCAAAGCGGCCCAGGAAGCACAGATGCTAGCCCGCCAAGGTGGGCGCACCTCGCTGGAAATGACTAAGGGTGGTGCTTGGCTGGACCGGCAAACGGTACTGCTGGATGGCAAGGTAGATTGGCGTACCCAAATGCGGCCCCAGTGGGGGCGCCTGTCGCGGCGGTTTGCGCAAGGTGCGCGCGGCAGTGTCGAGGTATACAAGGGACCGTACTACGACCCTAAATTTTCTATTTGGGCCACGGTGGAAGAGCAAGAATTGGTTGCCTCCCAGCGGGCGGGCCGGGTTACGGAAATTCACATTACCAACATTCCTAAGAAATAAGGGTATGGGCTGGCGCAACGTAATTGGCAATATGCTGGAGGCTTTTGATAAGCCAACCGCCCCTATGGGCTCGGCAGAAGACCCCTTCAACTATGCAGTGCAAGCCAATTGGGCACCAGTGGCTGGCAGCGGAAACACCCTAGCCGACTTGCAGCAGGCATTTCCCGGGTTGCCAACGCCTGAAGCAAGTCGTGTGCAAGCCCGCGCCGACGCGTTGGGGCGTCAGGCCCTGCACTGGTACTACCAGGTGCGGGACGAGCAATTGAGTGAAGCCGAAGCCGAAGCTCGCATCAAAACCGCCTACCCGGAGTTATCTGCGGCTAATTTCAGCGTGCTACGCGCCCGCTGTCATATAGCTACTAGCAAGTAAGTTGAGCTAAGGCATCAGTTGGCGCCGACTACAACATGCTGGTCTCTACCGAGTCACACAACTACCTTGCAGTAAGCTTTCGTATAGTTAGGTGGGCTGGCAACAACAAAGGGCTTTATGCTTTTGCAACAGGTTTCGATGAGTTGGTTGGACTACCCGCTCCCGCTCGTTTCGCAACGCTATAGCGCACCTACCTGGGGCGTTTTTAACCAGTTGGGCCAAACTATAGCTGTTGGCGCCTTATCTTTGTGCCTGAAATGAAAGCGGCCCTTGCACTTTTTCTGAGCCTCATCATGTTCGTGGGCGGCCTTATGCCGCACAACGACGTGGAAGAGCTGGGCAAGTTGCCGCAGTTGCTGGCGCATTTCCAGTACCACCAAACTCCTGAAGGTGGCTCGATGTCCTTCGGACAATTCCTGGGTGCTCACTACAACTTAGGAGGCACCAGTATCCAACAGTGCCCACCCTCGACGGAGCACGACCAACTGCCTTTACACGGGCAGCACCGCTTGCCCAATTTGGAGTATGTGGTTCCGGCCACCCGACTGCTAACTCAGCAGTTAGCTCCCTCCTGGCGTGTCTTCGCCTATCGGCTCGCCTCGGCTCCGCGTTACCTCGACGCGGAAGGCACCGCTTTGCTTCAGCCCCCACGAGTGTAAGCTCGAAACCCTACCGGTAGCCGTGTGCCCACTCCACAGCGTGGTAGGCAACGGCATGGGCATTCCTGTTAGCAGCTCTTCCTTTTGCTGCCTGTCCTCCGTTCTGTCCTGACTGGAATCTACCTGCTGTGTTCTTCGGGGCTCTAGGCAGCAACTCCATTTTTCTTACCGCAGTTGCTTCTACTTGCCCATGTAGGGTAAGCAGACGAAGCTAAGTTCCGTGCTTTTCGCGGGGCCTTCTTCGGCGCGCAGGGTTTGCCTTGCGCCACCCCAGCGTTAATCCTTACTACATGCTTTCATCCATCATTGCGGCCAGCATCCGCAATAAACTTTTCGTGGTTTTGCTCGTCGTGGGTCTAATTGCGTGGGGCGGTTACTCGGCCGTGCGCCTACCCCTAGATGCCATTCCCGACATCACCAACAACCAAGTACAGGTCCTGACTCAGTCGCCGGCGCTGGCCGCGCAGGAAGTGGAGCAGCTGCTCACGGTCCCGCTGGAGTTGCAACTGCGAACTGTGCCCGGCGTCAAGGAAATTCGTTCTACTTCGCGCTTCGGCCTCTCGGTTATCACGGTTGTGTTCGATGATGAGGCTGACACTTATCGCAACCGCCAACTAGTGGCCGAGAAGCTAAAAGCCGCCGAAGGCAACCTCGGGGCTGATGCCGGCAGCCCGGGAATGGGCCCGATTTCAACCGGACTCGGCGAGATTTTTCAGTACTCGTTGCGCGTGGCGCCCGGCTACGAACAGAAGTTCTCACTGGCCGCGCTGCGCGATTTGCAGGACTGGGTGGTGAAGCGGCAGCTAGCCAGCGTGCCGGGCGTGGTCGATGTGAGCAGCTTCGGGGGATACGTCCGCCAGTACGAGGTGAGCGTCAACCCTGATCGGCTTAACGCAGCCGGCGTGAGTATGGCCGAACTGTTTCGGGCTCTGCAAGCTAACAACGCCAATACCGGCGGCAGCTACCTCGAACGCGGGCCCAACGCCTACTTCATCCGCGGCGAAGGCCGCGTCAGTACCCTGCAAGATATTGGCACCATCGTCATCAAACAGTCGGGCATGACGCCGCTGCTGGTGCGCGACGTGGCCGAGGTGGGTTTCGGGCACGCCATGCGCTACGGAGCCATGACCCGCGACGGCAAGGGCGAAACCGTAGGTGGCATCGTGCTGATGCTCAAGGGCGCCTCGTCGGAGGAAACCATACTGGGCGTGAAAGCCAAGGTGGCTGAAATCCAGCGCACCCTGCCTAAAGGCGTAACCATTGACCCGTTTCTGGACCGTACCAAGCTGATCGACAAAGCCATTCATACCGTCAGTAAGAACTTGGTTGAAGGCGGTGTCATTGTGGTGGTCGTGCTCTTGTTGCTGCTCGGCAACCTGCGGGCGGGCCTGGTGGTGGCCAGCATGATACCACTGTGCATGCTGTTTGCTCTTGGGCTGATGAGCGCCTTCGGGGTGTCGGCCAATCTGATGTCACTCGGCGCCCTGGACTTTGGGCTCATTGTTGATGGGGCCGTGATTATCGTGGAAGCCATGATATTCCAGCTGGTGCACCACCGGGCGCAGTCCGCCCACGAAACCATGGACCAACTAGCCGAAGGGGCTGCTACTCGCATGATGCGCTCTGCCTTGTTTGGACAGCTCATCATCTTGATCGTGTACTTCCCCATCTTGGCCCTGACCGGCATCGAAGGCAAGATGTTCCGGCCTATGGCCCTGACGGTGAGCTTCGCCATCCTGGGGGCCATGCTGCTGTGCTTGACGTACGTGCCGGCGGTGGCGGCCTGGGCGCTGCGCAAAAACATCAAAGAGGAAGGCACCCTGGCCGACCGCATCATGAAATTTCTGTTTCGGGGCTACCAGCCGCTTATCCACGGGGCATTGCGTTTGCGTGGAGTGGTAGTCGGTGGAGCTGTGGGGCTGTTGGTGCTGGCCGCTGTCATCTTCCTGCGAATGGGTGGTGAGTTCGTGCCCCAGCTCGACGAAGGAGACTTTGCTGTGTATGTAGGCATCAAGCCGGGCAGCTCGCTTTCCCAGACCATTGCTACCACCACCCAAGTTCAGCGAATCTTGCTGGATAAATTTCCGGAGGTCGAGCAGGTGGTGGGCAAAGTCGGCACCTCGGAAATTCCTACCGATCCAATGTCGATGGAAGACTCCGACCAGATTGTGGTACTCAAAGATCAGAGCCAGTGGACTTCGGCCCACTCCCGCGAGGAATTGGCTAGCAAGATGAATGAGGCGCTGGCGGGTATTCCGGGCATCACGCTCGAATTCCAGCAGCCCATTCAGATGCGCTTCAACGAACTGATTTCCGGTTCGAAGTCCGACATCAGCATCAAAATCTACGGCGACGACTTGGACGTGCTCTACGATAAAGCCAACCAGGCCGCCAGCCTGATCCGGCCGCTGCCCGGCGTGGGCGACTTAAAGGTCGAGCAAATTGTGGCGCTGCCGCAGATGCGCGTGCTTTATGACCGGCAGAAGCTGGCCCAGTATGGCCTTAACGTAGCCGACCTAAATGCCCTGGTGCGCGCCTCGTTTGCCGGCGATGTGGCCGGGCAAGTGTACGAAGGCGAGCGGCGCTACGACCTGGTAGTGCGCCTCGATTCCACCAGCCGTCGGGGGTTACAGGACTTGAACAGCCTGTACGTAGACTTGCCGGGCGGCGGAAAAATTCCGTTGTCGGAAGTGGCTACGGTGGCTTTCCGCAACGCTCCTGCTCAGGTATCGCGCGATGATGCTCGTCGGCGCATCAATATCGGCGTGAACGTGCGTAACCGCGACGTGGAAAGCTTGGTGAAAGATATTCAGCGAAAGCTCACGCAGAGTTTGCCTCTACCTACTGGCTACACCTTGGCCTACGGCGGGCAGTTCGAGAACTTACAGCAAGCCAAGGCCCGCCTCCAAGTGGCCGTGCCGGTGGCATTGGGCCTGATTTTCCTGCTGCTCTACCTGTCTTTTCGCTCCGTGAAACAAGCTGCGCTGATTTTCACTGGTATTCCGCTGGCGGCCATTGGCGGTATTCTGGCCTTGTGGGTGCGGGGCATGCCATTTAGCATTTCGGCCGGCGTGGGCTTCATTGCGCTGTTCGGGGTGGCCGTGCTCAACGGTATCGTGCTGCTGGCCAGCGTGAATGAGTTTGCTCGGGCTGGGGTGGACAGCGTACGAGAGCGGGTGCTTGAAGCCACTACCGAACGCTTCCGGCCGGTGTTGCTGACCGCCTCAGTGGCCGCCTTGGGTTTCCTCCCCATGGCGTTGTCGACGGCGGCGGGGGCCGAAGTGCAGAAGCCGCTGGCGACGGTCGTTATCGGCGGCCTGATTTCAGCTACTCTGCTTACGTTGGTATTGCTGCCAGTGCTCTACACCCTCTTCACCAAGGACGGGGAACCGAGTCCTACCGACGCCGAGGAGCCTGCCGAAGCGGCAACCCACCACGCCGTAGCGGGTTCCGCGGCGCGTAGTGTGCTACTTGTGGGCGCGGGCCTAAGCTTGCTCGGGCTAGCATCTTCGGCGCGGGCTCAAACTATGCCCGCGGCCACCCACTCCCTCTTGCCGGCTCCGGGCACGCCGCTCACCTTAGTGCAAGCGCTGCAGACAGGTTTGCAGCAAAGTCTGCTGGTTGAATCCGCGACATTGGAGGTTAGCCGGCAACGGGCCCTGACGCGCACCGGCTACGACATTCCGCGTACGTTGCTCGATTTTCAGTACGGTAAGATCCAAGGGCCGCTCAACGACCGGACGGTGAATATCATTCAGCAAACTTCGCTGCCTATGGTGTATGCTGCCCAGCGCCAACTGCTGGAAAGCCAGGTGCTAACGGCCGAGCAGCGCGGCCGGGTGCAACGCCGGCAACTCACCCAACAAATTCGCAGCGCCTATTACCAGGTGCTGACCGACTACCGCCGCACCGCCCTGCTGCGCCGCCAAGACAGTCTTTACCGTCGAGCGGCCCGAGCCGCCGAGGTGCGCTACCGCACGGGCGAAACCAACCGCTTGGAGCAGGTATCCGCTTCGGCCCGCTCGCTGGAGCTACGCAATCGGCTCGCCACTTTGCGTACGCAACTTCAGGTGCAGCGCCAGCAACTAGGCGTGCTGCTAGGCGCCGGCAACACACTGATTGCTATTGACACCACCACCCAGCTGCTGGCTTCGTTCACTGCTGCCGACACCGCTGGCCTAAGCTCCGACGCTAACCCCACACTAGCCTTGCTTCGGCAGGAAGTGGCCGTGAGTCAGCAGCAAACTAAAGTCGAGCAACTACGCCGCTTACCCGACCTGCGGGCGGGCTATTTCAACCAGACTATCAACCAGGAAGGTGGCTACCACGTTGGGCAGGTAGGGTTGTCGTTGCCCTTGCTAGGTGGCGTGCAAAAAAACCGGGTGGCTGCCGCTCGGGTGGCCGAGCAAGCGGCTACAACGCAGCTTTCCTACGCTACCGCGCAATTGCAGGGACAATTAGTTGGTTTGCGCCAGCAACTCGCCCGCGCCCAAGCGTCGGTGGCGTACTACGAGCAGACGGCGCTGCCACAAGCCCAACTCATTCTTACCACCGCCGAGAAAAGTTTGCGTGCTGGCGACATCGACTACGTCACCTATGTGGTGAACACCGAGCCGGCCTGGCAGATTCAGGCCGCTTACCTCGACCAAGCCACCCAATACAACGAGTTAGTTTTTGCTCTGCAGTCGCTCGCCGGGCCAGATGTTCAATAGCTCCTAAGGCGGCTTATTTCTTTCTGTTCTCATGAGATTTTCTTTGCTTGTGTTGCCTATACGCCGGGTTCTGTTTCCCCTTTCATTTACTTGCCAGTCAGCTCGCAACATAGCTGCGGTAGCCCTACTACTGGCTACTGGCGCCCTACCGGCCTGTCAGTCGCGCAGTGAACCGGTAGCCGCCAACGCCCCAACTGGGGCCGAGTTACCAGCGGCAGATTCTGCTGCTCCGGCCCGGGTCGGGGCCTCGCCCGAACTAACCATCAGCCCGGCGCAGTACCAAGCCGCGGGCATTACGCTAGGCGGATTTACGCACCAGAACATGACCTCCGACGTGCCGGCCAACGGCGTTATTGACGTGCCCCCTCAGAGCTATGCTTCTATCAGCGCTGTAATGGGTGGGTACGTGCAGCAAGTAAAGGTGCTGCCGGGTCAGTTCGTGGCCAAAGGCGCCGTGGTTGCCGTGCTGCGCCACCCCGACTACCTGAAGCTACAGCAAGAGTACTTGCAGGCCCGCGCCCGGCTGCAATTCCTGCAGCAGGAGCTAACGCGCCAACAGGAGCTGGACGCCGAGGATGTGGGTGCCAAGCGCCGCTTGCAGCAAGCGCAAGCCGACTACCAGACCGAGCAAGCCACTGAGCGAGCCTTGGCCGGCCAACTGCGCTTGATTGGGCTGGTGCCCGAGCGGCTGCGGGCCGTTTCGCTCACGCCCAGTGTCACCCTGACCAGTCCCATTGGCGGCTACGTTAAGGCAGTGAACATCAACCCCGGCCAATTTGTCAATCCGCAGGACGTGCTGGTAGAAGTCGTGGACCGGTCGGATCTGCACTTGCAGCTGAAAGTGTTTGAAAAAGACATTGCCCAGGTGCACCCCGGCCAGACAGTGCTTTTCAAACTCGCCAATAGCCGCGCCGATCAGCAGCAACGAGCCAAGGTTTACCTCGTGGGCAAAGCCTTCGACAATGATGCCCACACGGTTACGGTGCACGCGCACCTGCAGGAAGAGGCCGCTAGCACCTTGCTGCCGGGCCAGTACGTAGCCGCCCGCATCCAAACGGCCGGTGCCCGCCAGCGCACCCTGCCCGAAGATGCCGTCATCCAGGCCGGCGACGTGAGTTACGTGTACGCCCGCGTGCGACCCGCTGCCGACGGCTACCATTTCCAACGCTACAAAGTGAAAACCGGGCCAGTCCACTACGGCGACGTGCCCATCACGCCCCTAGATTCGATGCCCGACAGCACCCAAGTGGTGCGGCGAGGGGCGTATTTTTTGGAAGGCGAATACACCAAAGGCCAGGAATAGCTATTGTTAGCATACCTAGCTTACTTCCTTTTCACGAGCAACCAGAAGCCTAGCACCGACACGGCCAGCACGCCCACCGCCGATAGCATGGTAATGGCGTCGCGGACGTTTTTACCGAGGCTGCCCACTGCGTGGTACTTGTGCAAAAAAGCAAAGCTTAACCCTTCGTAGCGGTCGGTGTTTTCCACGCGAGCCGCCAACCGGCCCGTGGCTGGCTCCACATACAGCGTCGTTTGCTGCGGAATTCGGTACGCCACCTTCATTACCGGCAGTCGTTTGTTGACGAAGCCGTATTCCCCTTCGAAATGAGTTACCGACTCGATTTTGTCGATAGCCGGGGTAGGTCCGCCACCGGCTTGCCGCCAGAACGTGTTGGCCAGGAAAGTTGCGTACTGTGTCTGCCCGTCGGCGAGGATGTGCCCGGTGGTCGCGCTGTAGTAGGTGACTAGGGTAGGTCGCACCGCTTCCTCGGGTAGGCCGGTACTAGCACTCGTTGCTGACTTATTGTTTTGCTGCGCGGCGGGCAGAGTTGTTACCTGGTAATAGATTTGCCCGTTCAACTCAACCAGCCCTACTTGTTGCACTTGTAGCCAGTCGAGGGGAAGCTGCGTTACGTCAACTAAGAGGCGGGACGTTGGAATAGCCGGGGCATGGTGGAATTGCAACCGCTCATCGGGGTGCAGTTTGAGTAACACGTGGAAAGCGCCACTGCCAGCGAAAGTGAAAGTAACCAGTGCCACGGCCAAGCCCACGCCGCGGTGATACTTGCGCAGCCAGCCCACTTGGTCCTGCGCGTTGCGCGGCCGTCGGAATTTGCCCCACATTAGGCCATATAGCACCAGGCCACTCAAGGTGGAAGCCAGGATAATCCCTAACAAAAGCAGCATTACTATCACCCGCACCGTGTTGTTGGCTAGCAACTCCAGCCAGCTCCAACTGTGTAGCAACGCAAAGAAACGCAGGAAAGTGGCCCGCGTAGGGTTGTTGAAGGCGGCCAAACGAGCGGGCATCGTTTCCACGTACACCGTGCGTACACCGGGCCGCTCAAAGGTCAGCTTCCAGACGGGCAGCAAACGGTTCACAAAAGAGTAGTCATCACTGAAGCCCGTGAGTTGCTCGGCCGCCAGCAAACGCGCCGTGGAATCCTGCGTGAAGTAGCGGGCCAATTGCTCGGCGTATTGCCGGTCGGCATCGGGGGCTAATGCCTGGCCGGTAGTGGCGCTGAAATAGCGAGGCTCGGCCGTGGGCAAACCCGTTTGCACCTGATAGGCGGGCTGCTGCCGCCAACGCACCAAACGCACGCTGCGCAGGGAAGAAAGGTGGTGTTGGGCTAGCACCTGCTGGAGCGGCCAAGTCGGGCGCGGGGCAGGTTGCGGAGGCAGTGCTTCCTTGGCAATAGATGGCCGCAACCAGTTGCTCATCAGTGGATGTAGCAGGCCGCTTAGCGTCCAGCAGATAACAGGGACAAGAGTAAGTAACCCAACGAAGCGGTGCCAGCGGTAGATATTGCGCTGCACGTAACGGCGCACCCAAGCCGGACGGGTTGGAGCGGCATGACGGGGAATGATAGTTTCCATAGAACAGTCAGGACCGCCGAAAACTGCCACTGGCAGCGGCGGCCGAAAAACAGTTAATGCGTACCTGAAAAGTTGAATTGGGCACCCACCGACACAGTGCGCGGGGCGCCGGGCGTGTAAGTGGAGCGGTCAGTACTAGCGTTGCCGCGGGTGGCCGCCGTAGCGTACCGCTCGTTGGTCACGTTGAGCACGTTTACGAACAACTCCCACGTGTCGTGCCAGTTGTAGCCCGTGCGAACATTGAGTACGCTCACGCCCGCGGCACCGAACAATCCTTTGTCGGCGTAGCGCACGGTGTTGACTTGGTTTTGATACCAGGAGCTGATGCGCTGATATTCACTGCCCAAGCGCAGCCCGGGTAGCCATTTCGGCTTGTAGGTTACTTCGGTGTTGGCCACCCAACGCGGGGCCTGTGGCATGTCCTTGCCGTTGACATTCTGCACGGCATCGGTGGCTTTGGCGCTGAGGGTGAACTGCTCGTAACGGTGCACGGCATTGGTGCCACCAAAACGAAAAAACAATTCCGGTGTTACCTTGTACGTCAGGCCGTATTCCACGCCCCGGTGCAAGGTTTTGCCGGCACTCTGGTAGTCAGTGGAGTTGTCGGGCTGCCGAATAGAGAGCAGCTCGTGACGCCCGTCGAGCTGGTAGAACGCGCCGTCCACGTACACTTTGTGGTCGAACAAAGCGGCCCAGCCCCCGATTTCGCGATTAAAGAAGCGCGCCGGGGCTAGGTTGTAGTAGAACTCGGCGGGGGCTCCGGCGGGCGTGTTTGGTCGTGCCCGAAAAATGGTGGTCAAACCGGGCGGCGAAAAGCCCTGCGAGTAGTTGGCATACAGCCCTCGGCCGTGGCCTAGGTCGTAGGTGACTCCCGCTTTCGGGGTGGCCTGCTGGTAGTGCTTGGCACCGGTGGATTGGTCGAGGTAGTTCTGGTAGTCGAAGGCCAGCCGGTCGAAGCGGCCGCCAAGGGTTAGCTGCAAGGCGGGTACGCTGGGCAAGGGGTGCAAGTCGAGCTGGGCGTACAGGGCCGAGTTGCGCAAATCGGCATCATAGTCGGCAACAAGCAAATCGGGCCGGTCCGCAGCCACCACATACTGCGCCACCGACTTCTGGTCGGGCCGGAGCTGGGCAATTAAATCCAGCTGATGGGCATCGTAGTGGGTGGGCGAGTAGTCAAAGCTGACACCGCCAAGCAACCGCGCGCCAAGCCAGTTAAATTTCACGCTGTGCTGCGCCAAAACGCCGTAGCTGGTGAAGGCATTAACGTTGACTTCGCCTTTCGCTGTGGCCGCCCCACTGCTCCAGCGAATGCCGTAACTCGGGTTCTGCGCCACGCTGTTGTCGCGGAAATACGTGGTCAGAGTGGTAGCCTGTCGCGAGTTCCACTGGTGCTCGGCCGTAAGGCGCGCGCGCAAGGCAGTGGTTTTCCGGTATGTAAAAGCTGAAGTCGAGGAATACTCGCGGCGGTAGTAGGCGACGCTATCCACGGCGCTGCTTGTCTGCGAGTTGTAATGATTATAGGACAGCGCTGCCGTGAGGCGGGTATGGTTGGTCAAAGCGTACTCTAACCGGCCACTCACCGACTGCTTGTCGTAATCAGACTGCGCTTGCCAGCCGTTGCGCTGCCGGGCCACGTAACCGCTCACGTACGCCCCGAGTTTGGCAGTCAGCATCCCGCCCCCGCCGAGCTGCGCGCGCCGGTAACCGTACTGGTCGCCTTGCAGCCCTACACTGAGGGTGGGCACACTGGTTGGTCGTTTGGTAAGCAGGTTGATGGCCCCGCCGACGGCTTCCGGCCCGTAGAGCGACGAAGCCGGCCCTTTCACCACTTCGATGGAGCTAATTGCTAGGGAGTTAGATTCGAGCAGCGCGTTGTGGTTGAACACCCCCATCGGTCGCAGCGGAATGCCGTCTTCCAGGTACAGGAAATAGGCGGCGGTCCCAAAGGGCTGGCGGATGCCCATGCCGTGCTGCTCGTTGCCATAGTTAAGCATCACCACGCCGGGCACTTTGTTGAGCAACTCGGTCAGGAGGGTGGCCTTGGTTTCCTGGATAACGGTGGGCGAAAGCTGGCTGATGGCCACTGGCGCCTCGGTGCGTAATTGGGCTTCGCGGCTGGCCGTCACCACCACGGTTTGCAAGTTTTCCACGGCTGATTTCAGCGCCACGCGTAGTGTTTGGTCGGTGGCTGGCGGCGTGAGCGTAGATGATTGGTAGCCCAGGGCCGATATCACCACCTGGGAGGCTGCGGTGGGCAGTACAAAATAGCCCGAGGAGTTGGTGGCGGTACCGGCGCTGTTGTCAAGGGTGCGCACTGTAGCGCCAACCAGGGGTTCTTTGGTAAGGGCATCAAACACGTACCCCGACAAGGTACGCTGCGCCCAGCCCGCCTGGCTCATGAGCAGAGCCAGGGGCAACAAGAATAAGTGTTTCACAAAGTAGGAAATAACCGATGAATAGCCGGTCGCTGCGGTTTCAGGCAACCTTATGGGCACACCGAAGCCAATTCAGGCGAGTAGGCCAGAACTCAGGAAAAACGAGTACTCATCAGTTGTTCAGCGGGCGGGTGGTCGGGGCCCGGCCGGTCCCAGTTGTAGGCGCAAACATGCAAAACCGCATACTGCGGCAACGCGCTGCGGAAAGCTGCTGGCGGCAGTACCCGCAACACAAAAACCGGCGCGCAGAACAGGGTAATTTCCTGAAAGGCCTGCTTGCTGCCTAAGGGTCGCTGTTGTTGCTCGGTGGCAGCGGCGGCACGCAGGCGCTTGGCGAGGTGGCATTTGCCATTGCAGTGCATGGCCGGCTTGTCGCGGTTGATGCACAACACGCGGGCCACGTAGTCCCGGTTGAGCCACCAATTGGCCACAATGCCTAGCCGCCCGGCGCAGTGCACCGAAAGCGAACAAAGAAGCAGAATGGCAACAGCTTGGCGCATGCAAGGACCCGAGCGCGAATACGGGCCGGGGTGGCAAAGGAACACGCGGAAAGCGGAAGCACCAAACTAAATAGTTGCTACTATCAAGCCTTAATCTTCGCAAAGCAGGAATCTGCTGAGGCACCGGGCAGCTAGCAGGGTTGCCTTAAATCCTGCTTTACAAAGGTTTGCAAGGTATGTTGATCGTTATGAGACATTCTTGCAAACAGGTAGACAACTGGATACAAAAAGCATTGTGCTAGTTACCATTTGGCGGCAGTGCTAGCATGGGAAAGTCACTGATTTCTGCAGGTGGGCTAGTGCCCGGCAGGTTCAAATACCCATTAATTTCTTAGGACCGAACTAGTGATTTTCGGACGCTTGATGTCACATATTTGCATTATTTAGCTCATTTATAACTCTTGTTATATACCAACTATAAATGGTAAGCTCATTAATTCAACCATTTATATGGTATAGTCTTAGCATAATGCAAGTCGCAAATACAGGCTGATCTTCCTTTTTTTCAGTAGGCGTACGCACGAGCTTTGATGGCATAAACGCCATCAACCTACTACCACACGCACCTAATGGAACTCACTGCCCTCGCATTCTTCTTGGCCCATAACCCGCAAGCACAACACAATCTTCCTGATTTCGCTACCATCGACGGCCATAGCGTCTCCCATGCTGAAGGTAAGGCCGCCTTACAAAGCGGCCACGCCGTATTAGTGGGCGGCTTGCTAATAGGCTCATTCAATGCCAATCATTCTGCCAAAGCAGCTGTTTAACTTGCTTTAAGGCTACAGAGTCATTTGCCCTTTTCACGAAGGGCTTTGCCATTTATTGCGAACTCGCTTTGTTCCGCCCTTTGAGATGACTAGCTATGTACTACTTCTAGTGAGGGCAGAATTTAGAGTTCCTTGCAACTCCCTTGTAGTCAATATAGTAGTCTAGCGGCCTAGAATGGCCGCAAAGCTCCGCACTGCTCGGGTTGAGACATCGTGGGTGCAGCCAAGTTAAAATGAAGCCAAGGTTATGGCACCCGGTAGGCCAGCCTAACATAGAATGGATGCACTCCCAAAACTTCTATAATTCAGTGAGGGAGAAGGAATAACAGGCAGCGCGCTTGTAGTTGAAGTAGTTTAGCGAAGTAGGCTGTGGACTTCTAAGCTGGCTGTAAACGAAGGTATGATGCGCAAAATCACTTTGCCCTGCTTTCATTGGCGCGCTCCTCAAGGTCTAATCCATGGAAGCGGATTCGAGAGCTACTTCGTAGAGGCGGTGCAGGCCCTTTTTTCCTTTCAGGGGCGTTAGGAACCCTTGGTTTACTTGTAGGGCGGAGCCAGCGGCCTGCACTACTGCTTCCGACACCAAAAAATGAGTGCCATACTCCTTGTTCGCGCTTTCAATGCGGGCGGCTACGTTCACCGTATCGCCAATGGTGGCCAACTTGCGAAAGCCCCGCGCCCCGATATGGCCGACCACCGCCTCGCCGTAGTGCAAGCCGATACGCACGTGGAACGAGCAGTTGTACATTTGCTGCAAGTAAGGATTTAGCTTTTCCACGCTCCGAAGCATTGCTTGGCCGGCCGCCAGCGCATCCGTGACGGCCGTCGCCGGGTGCTCTAGCCCAAATATTACCATGAGCCCGTCGCCGATAAAGTCGCTGATATAGCCGTGGTGGGTTGCCACAATCTCACTCATCACCTCGAAGTAGCGATTTAAGATGTGAATTACGTCGTAGGGAGGCAGAATATCAGCAAAAACGGTGTAGTCCTGGATGTCGGAGAACAGTACAGCTACGCGCTGTTGCTGGCCGAGCTGCTGGTTTGGGTTTTCCAGCTCCTTAGCCGTCAATTCCAGATCCAGCGTGTCGAGGATGGGCCGTGAGCAGCGCACATAGCCGTCGGTTACAGTGGTCTGGCAAGCTAGGCGCACATTATCGGGTAAGTTTAGGCGCGTGGCCAGCGCCTGCTCGCAGGCATTGCGGGGCGAGCAGCGTTCCAACCCTTCCAGCACTTGCACCCGGCAGGTAGAGCACTCGGCTTTCCCGCCGCAGGCGTGCACGTGCGCAATGCCCTGCGCGAGAGTAGCCGACAAAATGCTTTGACCAGGGGCAATAGGTAAGTCGCGTTGGTCGGGCAACACATACAGGTGCGGCGTCATAAAGCAGAAGGTAACGTGAGGAAGCGCAGGCACAAAGATGCAGTACCAAGGCTTTTCTAGCGCTACCGTGCGGCAAGAGCGCTAGGCCGAGCTTAGTAGAGGCTGATATCCATGTGAAACCTTTGCAGGTCTTAATAACCAGGGCCCTCGCCACACCTACTTCACTGCTTCAACAGTATTTCACAAGCATTTGAAGGTCAAGGCATTAGTGGTTGGCTAGTCAAGTATTTGCGTTTTTTATCTTGTTGGCGTGGGGGTAAAGTCCTGGTTGGGTCTCTTATGGTTGAAACGTTTCACCGAAGGGCGTGCAGTAAGCTTGAGCATCCCTTTCTTTTCACTTCGCTGTTGGCGGGCGGTTGGCCCTGCTCTCTTCCTTTCACCCTACTGAAAATTTTGAAAGCCGGTTGGCGTGGTTGAACCCCACTCCGACGGCTTACCGGGAAAGCTATGCCCACCTCGAATAGCTGGTCCCGAATCATTCTTGCTCAACCAGTACCTTTCTATGAAACACATTTCTTTCCGCTTCGCTATTTGCGTTTCCGCTTTACTGGCAACCACCTCGTTCGGTGCCCACGCGCAGTCTGCTTCCGCATCGTCCGCTACGTCTGCCTTCCCGGCCACGTCGCAAGCGTACCAGCGGGAGCCTTTTCAAATTACCCTGGTTTCCCCGCTCGGGATGAATGGCTTGCACGCGGGGCGTACCGTGAATACGGTTTCGCTGAACCTGCTGGCCGGCTACGCGGCCGGAGTGAAAGGCGTGGAGCTAGGAGGTTTGCTTAATGTGGACCTAGACTCGGTGCAGGGGCTTCAAGCGGCGGGCTTAGGCAACCTGGTCGGGGGCCCCGCGCAAGGCGCTCAGCTTGCGGGCCTAACCAACATCACAGTCGGTTCGGTGCAGGGCGCCCAGGTGGCAGGTTTGCTGAACTACCAAGGCTCCGCGCCGCATGTGGCTGCTACAACCCAGGTAGCGGGCTTGGCCAACGTAACGCCAGGCAAAATTCAAGGCGTGCAAGTCGCTGGCTTGCTCAACGTGGCTCGCACCGTAAAGGGCTTGCAGCTGGCCCCCGTCAACATTGCCGACTCGGTGGCCGGGGCTTCGATTGGAATCCTGAGTTTAGTACGCCACGGCTATCACCGGGCCGAAGTCTGGACCAGCGAGGCCCTAACCACCAATGCAGCCTATAAAATGGGCGCCTCGCACCAATTCTATAACATCATAGCGGTGGGCGCGCAGCCTTTTGGCGACAAGTTCCGTTGGGGTCTCGGCTACGGCTTTGGCACCGAAATAGCACCCACTAATCGCCTGACGCTAAGCGTGGATGTTCTCTCCTTTCAAGTAAACGAAAAGAAGGGCTGGACCAAGCAGCTTAATCTTTTAAACCAGTTGCGCCCGATGTTAGGGTGGCGCTTGTCACCAACAGGCCGTACCACCCTACTCGTGGGGCCCACGCTCAACGTCATGGTATCCACTTACCGGACCTCGGAAAGTTCACCCTATGGCTCCCGCCTCGGCGGCCGGCACCTGGAGTTGTTCAACGAAACTCATGGCCGCACCAACACCCGCGCTTGGTTAGGGCTCAACGCTGGGCTACGCTTCTAAAGCACTAAAGCCACTGAAACAAAGCAACAGTACCCCCGGCAACCAGGCGTGTTCTCGGTTGCCGGGGGTAGTACGCTTACAAAACGAGCTGCAAGGTAGAGTGCTTGCTATCCTTTGGTCGGCTGAATAAGTGGATGTCGTCTTCACTTTATTTTCACAGGCTGAATGCCGGCGTGGGTGGGTTTCACGGGCTTGATGCTGCCGTCGGCGTTGAACTCCAGCTTATCGATGCATACTTCCCGGTGGAAACCCGCGGCCTTGCCCATCCCGATGCCTTGCGGATACGTGAAGCGGTGATAAACTAAGTACCACTCGTCGCGGCCAGGCACCTGAATGGTGGAGTTGTGACCGGTGCCGTAGATACCCGCTGCTGGGTCTTGGTTAACAACTAAATTACTAGCCGGTACGGTCAGGGGCCCCAGAGGCGAGGTGGAGGTGGCGTAGCGCACTTGGTATTCCGGGTCGCGGGTGTCGTTTTCACTCCACATAAAATAGTACTTGCCGTTGCGATAAAACACGTGGGCGCCCTCGCGAAAAGTAGCGTCGGGCGTGAGAATGCGCACGGTTTCGGGCTTGAGCGACACCAAATCGTCGTTGAGCTCGGCGCCGGCCATATACCCGTTGCCCCAGTACAAATAGAGCTTGGCGGTTTGCGGGTCTCGAAACACGGCCGGGTCGATTTGCTGGCCCCCCTTCACGCCAGCGGGCAGTTGGTCGAGCAAGGGTTTGCCCGAGTCCACGAAAGGGCCGGTGGGGCTATCGGACAAGGCAACCCCGATTTTGGCCCCCGCGCAGAAGTAGTAGGCGTAGCGGTAGCCAGTAGAAGTCTTTTGTTCGAAGATGCAAGGTGCCCAGGCGCTTTTCTTGGCCCAGCTCACGTCTTTCGACAAGTCCAGTATCACTCCTTCATCTTGCCACTTCACTAAGTCAGTTGACGAAAAGCTTTTAAAGTAAGTGCCCGACCAGTTGGTGAAGCCGTCACTAGTTGGATACAAGTAAAATTTGCCGGTTTTCTCGGCGTACAGGATGGCAGGGTCGGCGTAGTAGCCGCCTAGCGCCGGATTGTGTGTTTCAACAACCGAAACGGAATACGTTTGCTGCCGACCACCTTGACTCACTGTGTACTTGATAGGCCCCTCGGCGAAGTTCTGCGCCCCTCGCGGCGTTACGGTCAACCCGAAACCAACGAATTTGGGGTCAAACGATTGCCGATTGGTGCCCGGCCCGACTTGAAATTTCACTTGGCGATTCACCGTATCGACCACGGTGTTGAGCGGGCGGATAGTAGGGTTTTGCGCCCGCTGCAGCACGTCCGCAGGGGTTAACCAACGGGTAGCCAGTTGGCTTGCTTCCTGGTCGGTGATGGGCATCACGGTGCCATGCCGCGGATGGAAGTTCATGCTTATTTCGTGGTCAACTACCGTGAAATTTTGCAGGTCGTGGGTGCGCGTAAATTGGTACTTGCCCGTCGTGTACATATCGTACATGAGGATGAAGTCATCGGAGTTGTTGAGCTTGAAAGTGCCAGCGCCTTCCACCGGGTCTTTGGTTTGCTGCACATAGCGGTCTTGCAGCACGTAGCCCCCGGTTAGTTTATCTGACACGGCTATTTTGATGCCTGCTCCCTGGCCTTCGGTTTTAAAGAACAGATAGTACTTCCCGTTTTTGGCCACAATGTCGCCGTCGATGCACGCGCCGTTGGTAGGACTGAAAAACAGCTGCTTGGGTTCGCCTTCCAAATCAGTGAATTCCTTGTTGGCGTAAGCATAGTAGATCTTGTCGGGGTCCTGGCCGTGTTTCAGTGAAAAGTAAATCATATACTTTCCGGCCTGGCTGTCGTAGATGGTTTGTGGGGCCCACACCCGCTGCAGGGTTTCCTGGCCGGGGTATTTCTTTTGCAGGTTGACGACGTTCGACGTCCAGTGCACTAAGTCGGTGGAGCGCAGCAGCACCATGGCCCGGTTGGAACTCCAGCCATTGGCCGATACCATATCGGTGGCCACCATATAAAACGTTTTGCCGTCGATTCCGCGCAAGATATGCGGGTCGCGCACGCCGCCGGTTTCGCTGATAGCGGCCGAACTGATAACGGGTCGGTTGCCGTTCAAAGCTACATAGTGGTAGCCGTCGTTGCTAAGCGCAAAGCGGATGGCTTCTTCCTTTTTGTCGTTGCCGGTGAAGTAGGCGAACAGGTAGGCGCTGTACTTCAGTTTTTTCTGTGCCTGGGCCGCTGGCGCAGTTAGCAGCACGGCGTTTAGCAACAAAAGCAAGAGAGAGTAAGGTGGTCTCATGGGCAAAACGCGCCGAAACGGCTGGTCGGGGAGAATGTGAGCGGTGAACTTCAACCAAGATCTGCAGTAAAGATCCTGCTCCCGTGGGTAAGAGAAGCGGGGTAAACTAGCTTTTTAACGGGTGGAAATTCGTCACCAGCCTCTTTGCACATGTTTGCCAAGAGTTGTACCCGGTAAGGTCAACGCAAGCTTTCCTCTAGAACCTTAGGTAAACAACTATCTCCCTGTCATCTAGGTAGCAGGTGAGTACCAACTTGGTTGTCTGATGATAGCCGTTGGTTTGCATACCCGAGCAAACTAGGCGGTTAAACTTTCTGCTTAGCTCTAGGGCTGCGCCGTGGCAACCTGCCCTCCTCCCCAGTTGACTTGACTATTTATGGTTCTATTTCCTCTCCCATTTCTTGCTCGGCGACGGCTTTGCTTGTTACTGATGCCTGCTTCATTACTGCTTGCTCTCTTAGCTCCTGCTCAAACCCCGGTGGAATGGGTTGCTAATCTGCTTACTTACCAAAACCCTCACCAAAGCGTGGTTGTGGTACTTGGGAACAATACCAGTGCCGACCAAACAGTGCGGCTTCAGCTCGGCAAACAATTCATTGTGCCGCAGCTGAAGCCGCATTTTTTTAACACGTTGCTGGTGAAAGCACGCTAGAGTTCAAGCATTTTAAAACACGTGCTCTTGGGGCCGCAAACCTTGAGCAATAGTTTGCCCAACAATTTTGAGGTCCAGAGCAAACGACCAGTTCTCGATGTATTGCAGGTCGGCTTCTACGCGCTTGGCCATAGCCTCGGTTTCCTTGGTTTCGCCGCGGTAGCCTGATACCTGCGCTAAGCCCGTGATGCCAGGCAGGATGGTGTGGCGCGCCATGAAGTTGTGCACAACCTTGGAATAATCTTCGGTGTGGCGCAGCATGTGCGGGCGGGGGCCGATGACCGACATTTCCCCTTTCAATACATTGATAAACTGTGGCAACTCATCTAAGCTGGTCTTACGCAAAAACGCACCGACCTTAGTGATGCGGCTGTCGCCTTTGGTAGCCTGCTTGAGATTCGCGTCGGCGCTGGTGCGCATACTACGAAATTTGTAGCAGTAAAACGGCTTGCCGTTTTTGCCGGTGCGCAGTTGCTTGAAGAGTATGGGTCCTTTCGATTCGAGTCGGATAAGTAAAGCGATAAGCGGCATCAGCCAGCTAAGTAAAAACAAGACAACAAGGCTCGCAAAAACCAAGTCGAAGGCGCGTTTCCGCCGTGAGCCTTGCACTACTAGTTTGGGGGGCAGGTGGTTGAAACCATTAAAGTTCAGCAAGGGCTGGACTACTGGTGAGGTAGGCTCGCAGGTGAGAGTCAGCGTGCTCATTATGAAAGAAATCTAAGATAATAGGAGTATGTGGCGAAGATACGTCACTACTGTCGACTTGGATACATAAAATCTAAGTTTTTAGAAGAATATTAATAAGATATAATTTTTCTTGGCATAGTGCAATGAAATCAACATGGTACAGGCATATTTATATCAATTATGAGCGTTGTACTACCATCCCACTTTACAGTTTGCATCTAATAACTAGCTGTGATAAGTCGAAAGTTGAAGTCATGACTATGTAGAACTGGTCTGAGTCTAAACAGATGGTTTGGGCAAGCAATAGAATAGGGATGTTAAAGCGTAATCTAAACATAGTATAATATAGTACAAAAAGTATAAATACTATTTCATTTTATGCTATTTTTTACCAATCACTGTAATTTTCAACTTATGCCTAACTCGCATAAAGTATGTAGATGTGGCAATAGCATGTACAATGTTATTATCCTTTTCCCTCAGTATATAACTTGTCCCCGAGCTTTAGGATTAATAACCATGCAGATGTAGAAACTAAATACATATTGGTTGCAACTAATCAATCGGATCCTGATGAATGACAGTAGCAGACTTGCTAAGGAGAACCTGAAAAACAGATGTTCCTAAATATGGTTTAAATTTATGTAAGGACTTACGTAAATTGCATATACTTGCATTATGAATTTCTTTGATGAAGTAGGGCCAGGTGCCCTAGGCAGCCGGCTACGACACATCACCGACCTGATAACCAGCCAAGCAAGCCAGGTCTATGGCCTGTACCACGTGGATATTGAGCCGCGGTGGTTTCCGGTTTTCTACACGGTTGCAAGCGCCCCGGACCGGCACGTAGGCGAAATAGCGGAGCGCATTGGGCAGACCCACGCTGCTGTCAGCCAGGTAGTGAAAGAACTGGTTCGCCACGGACTAGTAAGCGTACAACGCGGGGAAGTGGATCAACGCCGTAGCGTCGTTGCTTTGACGGAACAAGGCGCGGCCCTTTGGCCCGTTCTGCAGCAGCAAGTGACTGATGTTCGCGAGGCTTCTGAAGCTTTGCTAAGCGAAACTCGGCACAACCTATGGCTGGCGTTAGAAGAAATGGAATATGCCTTATCTCAACAAAGCCTTACCAGCCGAGTAAAAGCAATCCGCGACGCGCGCGTGGGCTCTCAGGTGGAAGTGCTTGCGTATGAGCCCCAATACCAAGCTGACTTCAAACAACTCAACGTGGAGTGGATCGACCGCTACTTTCGCGTGGAAGCAGCGGATTTAAAGGCCCTGGATCACCCCGAGGAGTATATTTTGCAGCGGGGAGGCTACATTTTCCTAGCCCGTTACCAGGACCGCATTGTGGGTACCTGCGCTCTGCTGCTGCTAGAAGACGGTAGCTTCGAACTTGCGAAAATGGCCGTCTCCCCTGCTGCGCAAGGCTTAGGTATAGGCATGCGGTTAGGCGAGGCCGCTATTGCGCAGGCCCGCCGCCTTGGGGTTCGGCGCCTCTACTTGGAAAGCAACACTAAACTAACTCCGGCTCTACAACTGTATCACAAGCTCGGCTTCCGCAAAACAGTAGCCGGCCAGCCCTCCCCTTATGAGCGGTGCAACATCCAAATGGAGTTGCTACTAAGCCCTCAGTAATCAAATGCTCAGGCAGTTTAGCAGTTCATCTTACAGGCTACTTCAGTTAAGACTATTGCTCGAATATTTTTTTGTGGTGAGCTATTCCCCACTCCGTCAAATTGTTAATGATGGTCTTCAATGTCAGGCCGTGTTCCGTTAGCTCATACTGCACCGTTATAGGTTGGGTGTCCAACACGGTGCGCTTAATCAGCTGATTGATTTCCAACTCCTTCAATTCCTTGCTTAACATCTTGTTGGAGATGCCGACGACGTCATTTAAGATATCAGAGAACCGTCGTTTGTTGTAGTAGCAAATAGATGAGATGATGGAGATTTTCCATTTGCCATTAAGCACGTCCATCGAATCCTGGACCGCTCGCATTTCCTTTTGGTGTTCTTCATTGCGACGGGGTTGGCACTGCATAAGTTACTTGGTTACCTCGGGGTTACTGTTACTTTTCGATACAAAGTTACCAATATAAACCTTGTAAATCTAGCTTTGCAGTTCAAACTCTTAACCGAGCTGAAAAGTGAGCAAGCTACAAAATAAGGTGGCCGCCGTCGTTACGGGGGCCTCTAAAGGCATAGGAGCGGCTATTGCTACCTATTTTGCAGCCGAAGGAGCCAAAGTAGTGGTGAATTACGCCTCCAGCAAGGCTGGGGCCGACGAAGTAGTGCAAGCCATCACGAATAATGACGGCACAGCTATTTCGGTGCAAGCCGATGTGGCGAATGAAGTGGGAGTAATCCGGCTGTTTGCCGAAGCCAACGCGGCGTTCGGCGCCGTGGATATCCTGGTTAACAACGCGGGTATTTACCAATATGCTCCCATTGAAGAAGTTACAGTAGACACTTTCCATCAGCATTTCAACCTCAACGTGTTGGGCTCATTGCTTACCATCCAGGCGGCGGTAAAACAGTTTGGGCCAGCCGGCGGCAACATCATTAATATCAGTTCCGAGGCAAGTAGAACACTACTGCCCACCGGCTCGGTTTACTCAGCTTCCAAAGCCGCCTTGGATGCCATGACCACGGCCTTGTCCAAGGAATTCAGTGGCCGCAACATTGGCATCAACTCTATCCTGCCCGGTATCGTGGAAACGGAAGGCTCGCGCAGTGGCGGCTTTATTGGGAGCGAGATGGAAACCCACTTAGTGTCTACTACTCCCCTCGGTCGTACGGGTCAGCCAGCAGATATTGCTAAGGTGGCCGTTTTTCTGGCTTCTGACGATGCCGGTTGGATTACAGGCGAGAAGCTATCAGTTTCCGGGGCATTTACGGTCTATAATACCTGCAGCGTGACTTTCGCTTGCCTGATTCAAGTAGGACGTTCCTCAAAGTTTTGCAGGCAAGCTTGGCGAACTATCGGGCGCTTACCAATTGCCGATGTCACGTTCCACTGTTACCTCTATCATCGCAAAGGTATCTTTCCCACACATCGGAAAGACTAAGTTAATCTAGTTGCCGTTTCACTTAAAGCTGAATTTCTAGCCACCACTCCCTCTTGTGCCTCGGCTCGAACATTGCCTCAAAAAACCAGCCTTTCTTCCTAGTGCTGCATACGGTACTAGCGTACGTGTTTTGGTATTTAAGACAGTAGCAAAACGCTGAGCAACGGCTTCTCCCACTATACCTAATCTTCGCCCTACCTCATAAAAGGGCCTACCTGTGCCGCCGGTAAGTGGTGTGGCCTGGATGAGCAGCGGCTTGTCAAAGAACAATATGCCCATGTTGGTTCAGACGGTTGGTATAGCCTAAGTTACCAGGTTACCTGGGAGTTACTGTTACTTTTAGATACAAAGTTGCTAAAAGTAACCTTTCGATTCTAGCTTTGCAGCGCACAATCCCAATAGAATTGAACAATGAGCAAACTACAGAACAAGGTCGCCGTGGTAACGGGCGGCAATAGTGGCATTGGCTTCGGTATTGCTGAAGCCTTCCATACTGAAGGGGCCGTTGGCACCATCACCGGAAGAAATCCAGAAACCCTCAACCAAGCTGTTGAGGAGCTTGGCTCCGGCTTTATCGGCATCCAAGGCGATGTAACCAAAATGGAAGACCTCGAACGGATTTTCAAAGACACCTTTGAGCGGTTCGGTAAGATTGATACGGTGGTGGTAAATGCGGGCGGCATCGTCGATGGCAGCCCCATGGCCGCCATCACGGAGATTACCGAAGACAACTACGACCGGTATATGGACCTGAATTTGAAGAGTTCTTATTTCACGGTTCAAAAAGCACTTCCTTATCTCAACGATGGGGCTTCCATCATTCTCATTGGTTCCAGCGCCGCCCACCGGGCTGCCCCGGGCATGACAGTATATTCCGCGGCGAAAGCAGCGGTTATCTCTTTGGCTAAAGGGTTATCGCTCGACTTGTTGGAAAGAAAAATCAGGGTAAACACCTTGTCGCCCGGATCTATTGACACTCCAGTATTCGGTAAAATAGTACCGCCGGAGCAGTTACAACAAGTCAAACAAGTTTGGACAGACTTGATTCCTGTAGGCCGAATGGGGCTCCCCTCGGATATGGGAAAAGCCGCGGTTTTCCTGGCCTCTGACGACTCTTCCTTCGTGGTCGGAACGGAAATCCTCTCCGACGGCGGGATGACCAATATCAGTTTAATGAAATAAGGATTATCAAACAGCAGGGTGCCGGCATTCGAGTTCTTGGCACCCTGCTGTTTGATTTATGGCTCTAAGCTTGGCAAGTGAACTTTAAAACAAAGTAGCCAAGGTTTGTAGAAGCAACCTTTTCTTTAATCAAGTACTTATAAATGAAACAAAACAATGATAACGGCGCCTTGCAAACGCCACTTGGTTCGGGCTTCAATGCCACGTCCACGGCAAGTGAGGTAATCAAGGGAATAAGCTTAGCCGGCAAAGTGGCCATCGTGACGGGCGGCTACACCGGCATTGGCTTAGAAACCACCAAAACGCTGGCCGACGCGGGCGCTACTGTCATCGTGCCCGCCCGAAGCCTGGACAAGGCCCGGGAAAATCTGGCGGGAGTTGCCAACGTGGAGGTAACAGAACTGGACCTTATGAATCCGGACTCCGTTGATGCCTTTGTGGCAACGTTCTTGGCTTCGGGTAGACCTCTGCATCTGCTGGTCAATAATGCCGGCATCATGTTCGTGCCTTTGCGCCGAAACAACCAAGAGATAGAATCGCAATTAGCCACCAACTATCTAGCGCCCTTTCAACTAACCGCTCGGTTGTGGAAGGCATTGAAGCAAGCCAATGGCGCCCGAGTGGTCAACGTTTCCTCGCTAGGGCACCAGTTTGGGCCATTTCATTTCGAAGATCCAAACTTTGAAAAACGAGACTACGAAACGTTGGCCGCGTATGGGCAATCGAAAACCGCGCTCAACCTGTTTTCACTGGAATTGGATAAGCGGGCCCAAGCGTTTGGCGTGCGAGCATATGCAGTGCACCCCGGCAATATTTGGGGGACCGAGTTGGCCAGAGAAGCCCCTATGGAGTTACTTCAACGATTTGGCTTCTATGACGAGCAAGGAAATAGTGTTCCGGAAGTTATTGCTTCGCTAAAAACGATACCACAAGGGGCCGCAACCACGATTTGGTGCGCGACGAGTCCCTTATTAAGCAACATTGGGGGAGTATACTGTGAGGATGCAGATGTTGCTAGTTTATCGCCCGGATCAGCAATGTCAGCCGGGGTGAAGGCTTATTCAGTTGATGCCGCCGATGCGAAACGGTTATGGCCCTTGACCGAACAACTCACCGGCATCACCTTTGACACGGCGCAATAGCTCTGCAACCGCCACAACTAGTTAAGTAGACAGTTGTTTTTAGTACCGAACCCGCCTGTTTCCTTTCTCCCACTAAGAACAGGCGGTGATACGTTAACAACGGTTTCCTGTAGATTATTTAATCCGGCGCCCACGGCAAACAACGGGAGCCTACCGGCGGTCTTCCGCTCAATCTTTGGCGTAGAGCACAGCAGCGTCATCTGCACTTGAACGTTTTACTCTAGTAAGGCTTATTACATGCTCTATAGAATTCCTTTTGCATTGATTACGGGTGGTGCAGCTACGGGACGCATTTGAGGACGCGACGCTGCTTGATACGAGAGAGTAAGAGTATTGCACAACTGAGTTCAAATCCTTATCTTCTCTAACCTCTTCACCTAAAGCTATTTGCCTATGAAGCAGGTTTCCGGTATTCGCTGTTGCTCCCGAGCTGCACATAACGGCACAGGACGTCGGCCCTGACATGCGCGCAGCACCACCTGTGCGCTCCGCTGATCTACGCTTCGCAATATTCTCTTGCGAAACACCTTTGGTTGATACCTCGAATTCCTCTCGTGCTACTGCCTAGGCTGTTCCGGTGAAAAGCCACATGCACGTATTTTCCGCTTTCAAGCGGAACGTGGCATAGCGTACGCGGGACAGAGGATGTAGTGGGTCCGATTAGGTTGTCAACTTGATGCAGCTGACTAATCGCCAATCCTTTTAATCATCTGTCATGAAAAGACCTATTTACAAGCTGCTTACCACCGGTAGCTGGCTAGGAAGTAGAGCGCAGAGTATCTTATTTGTGCTCGTTCTTTTCCTGCTCAGTGCGTGCGAGAAAGAAGTGCCTTCCGTCGCAGCTCCTACTGTCGAGGCGCAGGAAAACCAAACGGATTTAAAACTCCGGAAACCAGACATTATTGTTAAGCCCGGGCACTCCATTCAAGCAGCCCTTGATGCAGCGGAGGCAGGCGACTTGATCCTGATTCTGCCCGGTACTTACCGCGAAGCGCTCCACGTCAATAAACCCAATATCACCTTGTTTGGTAGTCCGTTCGTTGTTGTTGAAAATCCAGGAGCGGAAGAAGACGGCCTGTTTGTGGGTGGCAGAAGACCCGAGCCTAGCAACGCCGACGGCTTCGAGCTGTATAACATAACGTTCCGGGGATTTAAAGAGAATGGGGTCTTCCTGCTTCGCGTGAACGACTTTGTGCTCAGCCACATCACCACAATAAATTGCGGAGAATATGGCTTGTTCCCGTTGTTCAGCAACGACGGCCTGATCGAGTACTGCACGGCGAGTGGCCACTCCGATACGGGTATTTATGTCGGGCAGTCCGAGAACATCCGCATGAATTACAATCGAGCTTTTGCCAACGTCAACGGCTTGGAGATTGAGAATTGCTCTCACGTGGTGGCCCGTCATAACGTAGCCTACGATAATACCGCCGGCTTCCTGGTCGTGCTGCTCCCGGGCCTGACAGTGACTACCTCGACAGATATAGTCTTGGAAAAAAACCAGGCTTACCGCAACAACCACGTCAACTTTGCCGAACCGGGCGGTGGGTTTGAGAGTGTGGTGCCCAGCGGTTGTGGTATCCTAATCGTGGGCACCGATAATACCCGCGTATCGCAAAACCGGGTGCAAGACAATAACTTTCTGGGTATTGCCGTGGTGAGCACACGGCTTTTAGGCGAGCTCGCCCACATCCCCCAGAAGCCTTTTTGCTGATCAACCCGGATGCTGATGGCGCGCAAATTGCGAGAAACACGCTTCTGCGCAATGGAACGGCTCCCCCTGTTCTGCCCCTGCCGGCAGTCGATTTGCTATGGGACGGCACGGGAAGTAATAACTGCTGGCAAAACAACATTTACGCAACAAGTGCCCCCACTTCTTTACCGGCTTGCCCCCTGACATCAGCCGACTTCCAAGTTGAATAAAGAGTAGTCTCCGTTGCGCTAGTGTTGGTTCCGCTTCTAATTACTAGCTCGTTGCTGGTCATTGGCCAAGTGGTATTGCTTGGTATAGTCAGCACTAAAAACAAGCCCCGAAAACGCTGTTTTCGGGGCTTGTTTTTAGTGCCTTTTTGCGCAGGCTAGTACACTCAGAACGCTGTATTCTGTAGCGCCAGGAGCTAGCTTGGCGCGATATCCATTTGCTGGAGCAGGCCGTGCTGCAGGGTGTACACATGCGTCACCAGGCCCTCAAAGACGAGGGCCCCTGCATGTCTTTCACCACTTGCTGCACCCTGACTTCCAAACGGCCATCGGGTAATTCAATGATTTGCGTGGGTTCAACGTGCGGATCGAGTTCCTGCCATTGTCGCTGCCAGTAAGCGCGCACTTCCTCGTGACCGGTGGCATAGTCGCCTTCCCAGGCCCGGGCCCAGCGTACTTGAGGGTGAAGCGTGGCCAAGACCGTCGGGATGTCGCGCGCGTTGAAAGCCGCGTACGCTTGTTTAATGAGTTCTTGGGGAGTGTGCATGACACAAAGTATATGGGTACCCTACTTAATCCTATGTGGGCGTAACTATCACTGGTTGCGGCCTGAAATACAGCGCTTACTTCACTTACCGGCTACATCTAGTAGGTGAAGCGCTTTTTAAAGATTGTGCTCTTTAAACTACCATTTTATCCTAGATAGGTGCCTTATTTTATAGTTTAGGGAGTTGACCTGCAGAAGCACATAGGCATTGCCATTGCCCCTCTTACGGATCTGCTCTTTTCTTCACCCTTGCTTTTTCCTTGGCCATGACCCTACTTTCAACCCGCGCTTGGTTGCTGTCCTTGCTGCTAGGTGCTTTGAGCGGCCCCGTAGCGGAAGCACAAACCTACCTGCCTCTCCCCCACGATACGCGGATGAAAGTGCAGCCCCAAGTGCCGGTAAAAGCTTACGCGTTCAACCTAGCTCAAGTGAAGCTGCTCGACAGCTCGTTCAAAGTAGCCGAGCAAGCGGACGCGAAGTATCTACTAAAGCTAGAACCCGACCGACTGCTAGCCGACTTCCGGGAGCATAGCGGTTTGCCAGCCAAAGGCAAACGGTACGGTGGCTGGGAATCGTCAGGGCTGGCGGGACACACGTTGGGGCATTACCTCTCGGCTTGCGCGCTGGCCTATGCTTCGACCGGCAACGCCGAGTTCAAGCAGCGCGTGGACTACCTCGTAGCTCAACTCGAAGAGTGCCAAAAAGCCCGCAAAACTGGCTACGTGGGCGCTATTCCAAAGGAAGACCAGCTATGGACCGAAGTAGCCAGCGGCAACATTCGCTCGCGCGGGTTCGATTTGAACGGGGCGTGGTCGCCGTGGTACACGGTGCACAAAGTCATGGCCGGCCTGCTCGACGCGTACTTGTACTGCGACAACAAAGCGGCCCTCGCTGTCAACCAAGGCATTGCCGACTGGACGGGCAGTACCATCAAGGGCCTCGACGAAGCGAAAATGCAGGAAATGCTGGTCTGCGAGTACGGCGGCATGGCCGAAACCCTCGCCAACACCTACGCTTTGAGCGGCGACAAGAAGTACCTCGACCTCTCGTACCGCTTCTATGATAAGCGCATCCTCGACCCCTTGGCCGCCCGCACCGATATTCTGCCCGGCAAGCACTCCAACACCCAGATTCCGAAGGCCATTGCCAGTGCCCGTCGCTACGAGCTGACGGGCGACAGAAAGGACGCCGCCATTGCCGACTTTTTCTGGCAAACCGTGACCGAAAACCATTCTTATGCCACCGGCGGCAACAGCAACTATGAGTACCTCGGGGAACCGCGCAAGCTCAACGACAAGCTCAGTGAAAACACCACCGAGACCTGCAACACCTACAACATGCTGAAGCTGACGCAGCACTTGTTTGCCCAGCAGCCCTCGGCGAAGTTGATGGATTACTACGAAAAGGGGCTTTACAACCACATCTTGGCTTCACAGCACCACGAAACCGGCATGACCACTTACTTCGTGCCGCTACGCATGGGGGGCCGCAAAACCTACAGCGACGAGTTCAACACGTTTACTTGCTGCGTGGGCTCGGGCATGGAAAACCACGTGAAGTACGCCGAGAACATCTACTTCCAGGGCGCGGACGGTAGCTTATACGTCAGTTTGTTTGTTCCCTCAGAGCTAGCCTGGCAGGAGAAAGGCATAACTCTGCGCCAGGAAAGCCAACTGCCCGCCAACAACCAAATCACGTTTACGGTCACGGCTGCTAAGCCCCGGACCTTCAAGCTGCGCCTACGTCATCCCAAGTGGACCAAGAACCCACAAGTGCGCGTGAACGGCAAAGTGGAAGCCGTGACCCCGGATGCGGAGGGCTACCTCGTACTCGACCGAAAATGGAAAACCCAGGACCGGGTGGAGCTGACCTTGCCCGCCGACTTCTATACCGAAGCCCTACCCGATAACCCCGACCGCCGGGCGCTGTTCTACGGCCCAACGCTGCTGGCCGGCGTGCTCGGCAACACCGAGCCGGAGCCCGTTACCGGCGTGCCCGTGCTCGTAACCGCCAACAACAGCGTGAACGACTGGGTGAAACCGGTGGATGCTAAACAGCTACGGTTCCAAACCGCCGGCCTCGGGGTGCCCAACGACGTGCCCTTGATTCCTTTCAACCAAACCGGCAACGAGTACTACACCGTGTACTGGGACGTCTTTACTCCCGAAAAGTGGGCCACTCAGCAGCGCGTGTACGAGGCAGCCCGCAAAAAGCAGCAAGAACTGGAAGCCCAAACCGTAGACGTGCTGCGCGTGGGCGAAATGCAGCCCGAGCGCGACCACAACTTCACCATCACCGAGAAGGCCGAAACCGGCGAGGAGCACGGCCGCAAATGGCGCATGGTGAACGAGGGCGGCAACATGACCTTCACCCTGAAAGTAGCTCCGACCAAAGCTAATACGCTGCTGCTCACATATTGGGGCATGGATAACCGCGGCCGTGTATTCGACGTGCTGGTTGAAGGCGAGAAGATCGCCACCGAAGACCTTAACAAGTACAAGGAGAGCCGCTTCTACGACATTTCTTACCCCATTCCGCCGGCACTAACCAAGGGCAAGCAGCAAGTGAAAGTTACTTTCCAAGCCAAGCCGAAAAACAGCGCCGGCCCGGTGTACGGCATCCGCAACGTGCAGCAGTAGTCGGTAGCTGAGGTAAGCTGTAAATCAATCAACTAAGTTTTACTTTCTCGTATGGCCCTAAAAAAGGCTTTGCTCCTGCTGGTTAGCATCGGTTTACTCGAGCAGGCACATGCCCAAACGCCCGCCCCACCGACCTTTACCCGGGCCGATACCTTGCGCGGGGCCCTCACGCCGCTGCGCACCTGCTACGACCTGCACTACTATCACCTCGACGTGAAGTTGGACCCGGCTCGCAAGTTTATCAGCGGTTCCAACCTGTTTGGCTTCACGGCCACGCAGGATTTCACGCGCTTGCAGTTCGACCTCTTCGCCAACCTGGCCGTGGACAAGGTACTGTACCACGGACAGTCGGTACCGTTTACCCGCGAAGTGAATGCAGTGTTCGTCACTTTCCCGCAGCCTATCAAGCAGGGCACCCAGGACTCGTTTACGGTGCAATACTCGGGTAGCCCCACCGAGGCGAAGCGGGCTCCCTGGGACGGGGGCTGGTGTACGCCCAGGACAAGCAAGGCAAACCGTGGGTGGCCTCGGCCTGCCAGGTCGTGGGAGCGAGCATCTGGTGGCCCACCAAAGACCACCAGGCTGACGAAGTCGACAGCATGCTAATCAGCGTGACAGTGCCTAAAGGACTCAAAGACGTATCAAACGGGCGCCTGCGCAAAACTACCAAGCTGCCAGGCGGCGCTACTCGTTTCGATTGGTTTGTCGCCAGCCCCATCAACAACTACTGCGTGGCCCTGAACGTTGGCGACTTCCAGCACTTCGGCGACACCTACCAGGGCGAAAAGGGCAAGCTGACGCTGGATTATTGGGTGCTGCCCGAGAGCTTGCCGAAAGCTAAACAGCAGTTCGCGGCCAACGTGAAGCCCATGCTCAAGTCCATGGAGCACTGGTTTGGGCCCTACCCGTTCTATGAGGATGGCTACAAGCTAGTCGAGTCGCCGCACTTGGGCATGGAGCACCAGAGTGCCGTAGCCTACGGCAACAAGTTCGACAACGGCTACCGGGGCCGCGACTTATCGGGCACGGGCTGGGGTCTGAAGTGGGACTTTATCATCATTCACGAAAGCGGGCACGAGTGGTTCGGCAACAACATCACCTCCAAGGATCTGGCCGACATGTGGGTGCACGAGAGCTTCACCAACTACTCGGAAAGCCTGTTTGTGGAAAGTTTGTTCGGCAAGCAAGCCGGCCAGGAATACGTGCACGGCACCCGCCTGGGCATCGCCAACGACGCCCCCATTGTGGGCGTGTTCAACGTAAACAACGAGGGCTCCGGCGACATGTACCCCAAGGGCGGCAACCTGCTGAACATGACCCGCACCCTTATTAACGACGACGAGAAGTGGCGGCAGATTCTGCGGGGCCTCAACAAAACCTTCTACCACCAAACCGTTAACGGCACCCAAGTTATCAACTACATCAACCAGCAAAGCGGCCAGGACTTCACCAAAATGTTCGAGCAGTATCTGCACCACCCCAACATCCCGACCTTGGAAGTGCGCTTCGACAAGGGCGAGGCTCTGGGGCGGTGGGTGGCTGATGTGCCCGGCTTTACTATGCCCGTGCGGGTGCGCCAAAAAGGCGGCGAGTACCGCTTCGTGACGCCGACTACCGCCTTCAAACCCCTCGGCATCCCTGGTCTCACCAAAGACAACTTTGAAGTCGACACTTTCAACGCCTACATCGGGGTGCTGATCGACTAAGCAGTAACGCCAAGTAGCCCAACCATTAGATCAGGTGTTGCGAAGAGAGGAGGCCCGGATGCACAACTCGGGCTGCAAGACTACGTGTTGCGGCGCTTGGCTTTTCGGCTCTTGCCCTAATTGCAGAAACAAGCGCACGGCTGCCTGCCCCATTTGCTCGCAGCATTGATCAACCGAAGTAATTAAGGGCTTGGTGAGAGATGTGAACATTTCGTTGCTGAAACCAACCAGAGCCACGTCCTGCGGCACCCGTAACTGCTGTTCTTCCAGTAACTGAAGCGCCCCCACCGCCGCCGCATCACTGGCCGAGAAAATGGCGTCCGGACGCTCCGGCAACTGCAGTAGTTTTTGCATTGCTTGCTTGCCCGTATCCAGCGCAATGGGGTCGCAGTACACAATGAACTCTTCAGCCAGAGGCAGCCCATGCTTCCGTAAGGCGTCGAGGTACCCTTGCCGGCGGTGTGCATAAATGCCTAACTGTTGGGGCCCGGCGAAGTGCCCAATGCGTTGGCATCCTTGCTCGATCAGGTGCTGGGTTGCTAGAAAGCCCCCCGCATAATCATCAAGCACCACGGCATTCACGCGGGTACCCACCAAAATTCGGTCGAAGAACACCAAGGGAATACCCCGCTGCTGCACCTTCTCGAAATGCGCAAAATCATGCGTGGTGCGCGATATAGAAACCAAAATACCTTCTACCTGCGCACTGAGCAACGTTTCGATATTCTGCCGTTCGTGGGCTACGTCCTCGTTTGATTGACAAATAATGACGCTGAAGCCGGCTCGGCTGGCGGCTAGTTCGATGCCCTTGATAACAACGGCAAAAAAGCGGCCGTCAATAAAGGGCACGATAACCCCGAGCAGCTTGCTTTTGCCTCTGCGCAGTCCGGCCGCTAGGTGGTTGGGCTGGTAGTTTAGCTGCTGGGCCAGTGCTTGCACTCGTTTCTTGGTGGCCTGGCTGATACGCGGATCGTTGTTTAACGCCCGCGAAACACCCGAGACAGAGAGTCCAAGCAGCTTGGCCAAATCAGTTAAAGAAGGCTGGTTGGTTTGTTTTCCTTTGCCCAAGGTGTGCTTTGTTTAACGCGAAAGGCAATATATAAAGGGGAGCGCAAGGCATACTTAACTCTATTGCACTAGCATTAGGACTGGCAGCGGGGAGCTTAGCAAGTAAATGGATACTAAACAATCGTTTGCGCCGTCTCTAATAAGACGGCTTGCTGTAAACGCTAATGTGTTGGCTTATTCGCTGTTATAAATCCTGCGAATATTTCGCTTTTTTTGCTCAATCGATTGCGCAGTATATTTTTAAAAGATATGTTTGTACAAATCGCACCCGTCCAAGCCTGTGCTTTTGGCTTGCTCTTCGCTTGGTCTTGCTGCCCTGCTCCCTGCCCGGTGTGAATACCTAGCAGCCTCCCTCCGCCGTCACTTAACTTCTTCTCGTTGTTTATGGGCAAAATTACCCTCACCACCCTGGCGCTTAGTTTAACCACTGCGGCGCTGGCTCAACAAGCGGACTACCCCATTCAGGCCGTTTCGTTTACCAAGGTGAAGCTGGCCGACAACTTCTGGCTGCCGCGCCTGAAAACCAACACCGACGTGACTATCCCGGCGTCGTTTCAGCGCTGCGAGGCCACCAACCGGGTGAAGAACTTTGAAATGGCCGCGGCTAAGTCGGGCAAGTTTGCTACCACCTTCCCCTTCGACGACACCGATATTTACAAGACCATCGAAGGAGCATCGTATTCGATGAGCTTGTACCCGGACGAGAAGCTCGAAGCCTATGTGGATGCGTTGATAGCTAAAGTGGCCGCGGCGCAAGAGCCCGATGGCTACCTCTACACGGCCCGCACCATCGATCCGGCGCATCCGCACGCGTGGGCTGGCAAAGAACGCTGGGAAAAAGAGCGGGAGCTCAGCCACGAGCTGTATAACTCAGGTCACCTCTACGAAGCCGCCGTCGCGCACTACCAGGCCACCGGCAAGAAGAACTTATTGAATATTGCCCTCAAGAATGCCGACCTGGTGTGCTCGGTGTTCGGGCCGAGCAAGCGCAGCGTAGCCCCGGGCCACGAGATTGTAGAAATGGGCCTCGTGAAGCTCTACCGCGTAACCAGCAAGCCCGAGTATTTAAGCACGGCCAAGTTCTTTCTCGAGCAGCGCGGCCAATACAAAGGCTACGACGCCAAGAGCAAAGACGTGTGGAAAAACGGGCAGTACTGGCAAGACGATAAATCGGTGTACGACCAGCGCGAAGCCATTGGCCACGCCGTTCGCGCCGAATACCTGTACTCGGCCATGGCCGACGTAGCCGCCCTTACCAACGATAAGCGCATGCTGGCCGCCGTGGACAGCATTTGGAACAACATGGTGAGCAAGAAATTCTACGTGACGGGCGGGACGGGCGCGGTGCCCGGCGGCGAACGGTTCGGGGGCAACTACGAGTTGCCCAACAACACAGCTTACAACGAAACCTGCGCCTCTGTAGCCGACATCTACTGGAACCAGCGCATGTTCCAGCTCCACGGCGAAGCTAAGTACGCCGACATCATGGAGAAGGTGCTCTACAACGGCCTGCTCTCGGGCGTGGGCCTCGATGGCAAGTCGTTCTTTTACTCTAACGCCATGCAGGTCAAGAACAGCTTCAGCTTCGCGCAAACTGAGCCGGAGCGGGCGGGCTGGTTTGATTGCTCGTGCTGCCCTACCAACCTCGCCCGCCTGTTTCCTTCGCTGCCCGGCTACGTGTACGCCCAAAAAGGCCAGAACGTGTACGTCAATCTGTTTGTGAGCGGTGAAACCGACTTGCTCGTCAACAAGCAGAAGGTGCAGCTTACTCAGCAAAACAACTATCCCTGGGATGGGGGCCTGAAGTTCACCGTGAACCCGACTGCTACCACCGATTTCAATTTGTTGGTGCGGATTCCGGGCTGGGCACGCAACGAGGCCATGCCTTCGGACTTGTACACGTTTGCGACGCCGTCCAAGGAGAAAGTCGCTATCAAGATCAATGGCAAACCTATACCGTACACGGTAAAGAACGGCTACGCCATGTTAGCCAAAAAGTGGCGCAAAAACGACGTGGTCGATGTGACGCTGCCTATGGAAGTCCGCCAGGTAGTCGCCAACCCCAAGGTGAAAGACGACTTGGCTAAAGCAGCCCTGCAACGCGGACCAGTTATGTATTGCGCCGAGTGGAAAGACAATGAAGGCAAAACCAGCAACTTGATTGTGCCGACTGCCACCACCTTCGCCGCTTCCTACCAGCCCGCCGTGCTCAACGGCGTGGTGGAGCTAACCGCTACCGTACCGGCGGTGAAAGTGGATGCCGCCAACAACACCGTTAGCACCGTGCAGCAGAAGCTAACGGCTATCCCCTACTATGCCTGGGCCAATCGCGGCAAAGGCGAGATGACCGTGTGGTTTCCGCAGCGCGTGACGGACGTGGACTTGGTTAGCCAGCCAGCAACCGAAGTGGTAGTCAATAAATAAAGAATAGCACTCTAACAAGCTAGGTGCCAGAGCCGATGGGTCCGGTACCTTGCAACTAGAAACCCCCTTTATAAGCCTGCGTGCTGTCAATTTTGGTTGCACAATCGATTGTGTCTTACGCTGACGGGCAGCTCTCCCGCGCTTCAAACTTTTCTCTTAACACTTTGCGTATGAAAATTCCCTTACCTCACGCTAATAGCTTGGTGCTGGCTGCTTCTCTTTGCGGGTTGGCGGTAGCAATGCCCAGGGAAAGCTTGGCCGCTACCGGGTTCAAGCTTGTTTTTCAAGCCGACGGACCAATCAAAGGCCGGGTGGTTGACAACAAAGGGGCAGCTTTGCCCGGCGTAAACGTGGTCGTAAAAGGCACTACGAGCGGGGCGCAGACCGATGCCGACGGCAATTATTCGCTAACGGCTCCCGACAACGCGGTGCTGGTTTTCAGCTTTGTGGGCTCCACGGCGCAGGAAATAACCGTAGGAGGACGCACCGTTATCAACGTAACGTTGCAACCCGATACCAAAGCACTTGGCGACGTCGTGGTGGTGGGCTACGGCACCCAGCGGCGCGCCGACCTTACTAGCTCGGTAGCTAGTGTAAAGGAGGAGAGCTTCATTAAGGGCGCGACCAAGGATGCTGGGCAGTTGTTGCAAGGCAAGGTGGCGGGCCTCACCGTAAGTAGCCCCAGCGGCGACCCGACGGCCAACAGCCAGATCCTACTGCGCGGTACAGCAACGCTGAATTCGAGCACTCAGCCGCTCGTGCTCATCGACGGTATACCAGGTACGCTGAACACGGTAGCGCCGGAAGATATCGAGTCGATTGACGTGCTCAAGGATGGTTCGGCGGCCGCTATTTACGGCACGCGGGGCACCAACGGGGTGATTCTTATCACCACGCGCCGCCCGAAAGGCAACATTGACCCTACCATCGAGTACAGCGGCTACGTGAGCACCCAGCGCATTGCGCGCCGCCCCGAAATGCTTACGGCCAGCGAATATCGGCAGCGGCTTGGGGAAGGAGTCGCTTTCACCGACCAGGGCAGCAGCACCGACTGGATCAAGGAAATCAGCCAAAAACCGCTGATTCACGTGCACAACGTGACGTTTAAGGGTGGCAATGCCCAAACCAATTACCTGATTAACGGCAACTACCGCTACTTCGAGGGCATTTTCCAGAAGTCCGACAACCGCACGTTCACTGGGCGCGCCGACATCAACCACGCCATGTTCGACGGCCGGGTAAAGGTTAACCTCGGAATTCTCAATAGCAACAACCGCTACACGGCAACGGTGGACGGCGGCAACTTCGGCATTCCGGACGGTGGCAACTTCGGCGAGGGTCGCGCTTTCAATGGCTACACCTACCGGCAAGCCGTTATTCGTAACCCTACCGCGCCGATCTACAACCCGGACGGCACGTACGCGCAGCAGCTGTCTTTGTTCAACTACGAGAATCCGCTTTCGCGCCTCTACGAATCGGATGGGCAGAACTCCTACCAGAACACGCGCTTGAACGGGAGCCTGGCCTGGGAACCCATCGACAACTTGCAGCTGAAAGCCCTGACCTCGAACACGCGCTACAACCAAGTGCGAGGTTACTCGGAAACCAAGCAGCACCCCTCTACCCTGCGCGACGGCCTGAACGGCTACGCTTCCCGCGGCACCACGCAGGTAGTCGAGAAGTTAGCGGAATTGACGGCGGCCTACAACCGCAGCTTCGGTGAGCACCGCGTGTCGGTGCTCGGCGGCTACAGCTATCAGCAGAACACGTCCGAGAACTACTACCAGTCGAACTGGGACTTTCCTACGGATCTGTTTACGTACAACAACATCGGCATCGGTAATGCTCTGCGCTTAGGCCGCGCGCCGATGTACAGCGACAAAAACCAGTGGAACTTGGTGGGCTTCTTCGGTCGCGTCACTTACAACTACAAGGAAAAGTATCTGCTGCTGGCTAGCGTGCGCCGCGAGGCCTCGTCTCGCTTTCTCGGGGCCGAACAGCCCTGGGGTACCTTCCCGGCCGTGTCGGTGGGCTGGCGCATCAATCAAGAGAATTTCCTGCAGGATGCCACCTTCCTCGACGACTTGAAGCTGCGGGCTGGCTACGGGGTAACAGGTACGGCGCCGAATTCTTCCTTTCTGGGCGTGGCCCGGTTGGGGTATACTGGCTACTTCCTATCGAACGGCACATGGGTACAGGCCCTGAGCCCGGTAAGCAACCCCAACCCGTCGTTGCGCTGGGAGGAAAAACACGAAACCAACGTCGGGCTCGATTACTCTTTCTTTAAAGGGCGCATCGGCGGTACGTTGGACTACTATATCCGGCGCACCAACGGCCTGCTTTACGACTACCAGGTGCCCTCGCCGCCCAACTTGTTCACTACCACCACTGCCAATGTGGGTTCCATGGAAAACAAGGGCTTCGAGGTACTGCTCAACTTGATACCCGTGCAAACCAAGAGTTTTGTATGGAATTCCAGTTTCAACTTTTCAACCAACCGCAACAAACTCGTCTCGCTTACCAACGACCTCTACACGCTCACCAACAACTTCTTTACCACCGGCTACACCGGGGAACCCATCCAAACCTACACGCACCGGGTGGAAGTTGGCAAACGACTCGGGGATTTCTACGGCTACAAAGTGGTGGACGTAACCGATGACGGGCAATGGATCTACGAAAACAAATCGGGTGAGCGGCTGCCCTACAGCCAATTCACGCACAGCGAAGACGACAAGCAGGTGCTCGGCAACGGCTTGCCTAAGTATTATGCCGGCTGGAACAACAACTTCCAGTACAAGCGCCTGGACTTAGGCATCACAATGCGCGGCGCGTTCGGCTACCAGATTCTGAACTTCCAGCGCATGTACTACGAAAACACTGGCGTAACGCAGTACAACCGCCTCAGCACGGCCTACGACAAGGTGTTCGACAAGGCGGTGCTGGCCACCAGCATGCCCCTGGAGTACAACAGCTACTACATCGAGGACGGCGACTTCTGGAAGATCGACAACATCACCCTCGGCTACAACTTCAAGCCGAACTTGGTGAAGCACGTCAAGAACATGCGCCTGTATGTCTCAACGCTGAACACCTTCACCATCACGGGCTACTCGGGTATTGATCCGGAAGTGAACCGCATCGGCCTGGCGGCCGGCAACGATGAACGCGACAAGTACCCGACGGTACGCACTTTCACGCTTGGTGCCAACCTAACCTTCTAACCCGCCTGCTCTTATCATGAAAACCACTGCTAAGTCTTTGCGCGTTAGCTTGCTGGCAACGGCCGCCCTCACTTTATTCAACGCCTGCACCAAACTCGACGACGAGAGCTACAATCAGATTGTCACCAATCAGTTCACGCCCACCTCGCAGGATTTGCTGGCCCTGATTGGTCCCGCTTACAACACGTGGCGGCCCCTGTACTTGGAGTTCAACGGGGTGTACCGCATCAACGAAACCTCCACCGACGAAACCGTGACGCCAGCCCGCCCCAACGGCTGGGTGGACGATGGCTCGTTCCGGCGCCTGCACGAGCACAAGTGGACGGCTCTGGATGCCACCCCGCGCGACGCCTGGACCCAATCGTTCGCCGGCATCACCAACTGCAACCGCATCCTCTACCAAGTGGAGTCGGGCCAGGTACCGGTGCCGACGGGCAAAGAGCAACTCGTGGCGGAACTGCGCGTGTTGCGGGCCTCGTACTACTACATGCTGTGCGACTTGTTTGGCAACGTGCCGATTGTGGAACGGTTTGATGTGCCGGCTGGCTTTTTGCCCGAGCAGAACACCCGCAAGCAAGTGTATGACTTCGTTGTCAAAGAAGTTACGGAATCCTTGCCCCTGCTCAGCGACGTAGCGGACGCCACCACGTACGGCCGATTCAGCAACAAGTGGGCGGCGCAGGCGTTGCTGGCCAAGATGTACCTCAACGCGCAGGTGTACACTGGGCAAGCCGAGTGGGTGAAGTGCATTGCCGCCTGCGACGCCGTAATTAGCTCCGGCAAGTACTCGCTCGAACCGATTCAAGCCAACGTGTTCAAAACGCAGAACGAGGGCTCCAAAGAAATCGTGTTTGCTATTCCCTTCGACGAGGTGTACGCCACGGGCTTCCGCATTCACATGCAAACCCTGCAGCCACAAAACCAAGCCACCTACAATGCGCAGGCCAGTATGTGGGGCGGGGGTATCTGCGCCATTCCACAGTTCATCAACACCTACGACCCAGATGACAATCGCCTCAAGCAGGGGTGGATTCAGGGTCAACAGTACTCTTCCACGGGCGCGCCACTAGTAGGCGTGTTCGGGGCCTACACCGGCAAGCCGTTGGTTTTCACCAATACGCTGCCAGGCATCGACAACTCGGCGGAGGTGGACGGCTTCCGGGTCGGCAAATTCGAAATCAAACAAGGCGTCCGGGTTGATTTAAGCAACGATTTTCCGTTGTTCCGCTACGCCGACATCCTGATGATGAAGGCCGAATCGATGCTGCGCCTGGGGATGGGCGCGCCCGCCGCCGAGCTGGTAACGCAGGTACGGCAGCGCAATTTCACCAGCCCGGCCAAAGCCACAGTGACGGCGGCCGACTTGCTCAAGGGCAGTTCCTACCAATACGGCCCGGCGCGCAACAACGTGGTGAGCCCGGTGGAAGGCGGCTCCGACATTCAATATGGGCGGTTCCTGGACGAGCTTGGCTGGGAATTCACCGGCGAAGGTCACCGCCGCCAAGACATGATACGATTCGGCATCTATACCAAGAAGTCGTGGCTGTCGCACGTGCCCAACGGCGACTACCGCACCCTGATGCCCATCCCGCAAAACGTGCTCAACACCAACGCCAACTTAAAGCAAAACCCCGGCTACTAACTGGCACTTGGGCACCTTTAATCTACTAGCTCAGCAAGTCTATACCTTTCATGGCCATGGGCTTGCGCCTCACAACGTGCAGTATCACCCGGCGTCCGCAGCGTCTTCGCTTGATTTTCTATAGAGCAGAAATCAAGCGCTAGAACGCACGTAATGCGGGCGCCGCTTTTCAGCAGCAGACCAACTTTTGTGGGAATTTGATTGGATTGCTGGGTGGTGTTGCACGATTGTAAGTGCTGAAGCAAGGGGAATGCACAACTTAAAACTGCTTACGCCCACCAGCTTTACTAAGAGCACCACTCTGGCAGTTACGTTCCTGCTCTCTTTTCTCACCAATAATTACCGCCCTCTCTTACTATGCGTGTTTGGCGTTTGCGTTCTGCTGCTCTTTTGCTCGCTTGGTGGTGCCTGGCTGGGTGCCAGCAAAAGCAGCGAATGACGGCAAACAAAGACGCCCTTTTTCAACTGGTGCCCGCCACGCAAAGCCACGTTACGTTTCGCAACGATTTAGTTGAGGATGAAACAACCAACGTGCTGGTCTACGAATACACCTACAACGGCGGCGGGGTGGCGCTCGGTGATGTGAATGGCGATGGTTTAGATGATATCTATTTCACGGCCAATAAAGGCGCCAACAAACTGTACCTCAACAAAGGCAACCTGCGCTTCGAGGACGTAACGGCCACGGCTGGTGTGGCGCTGCCGCTCGGCTGGAAAACGGGCGTCACGATGGTGGACCTCAACGCGGACGGCCACCTCGACCTTTACGTGTGCCGATCGGGCGACCTGCCAGGCCAGTTCCGTCGAAATCAGCTGTTCCTCAACCTCGGAAACGACCAACAAGGAGTACCCCATTTCCGCGAGCAAGCAGCGGCGTGCGAGCTGGCCGACTCGGCCTATAGCACCCAGGCCGTTTTTTTCGACTACGACAAAGACCAGGACCTGGACATGCTGCTGCTCAACCACAGCCCCCGTCGGTTCGAGAACCTCGACGAGTTCTACATCAAGCAACTAATGCGCACGCCCGACGCGCAAACGGGGATTAAGCTCTACCGCAACGAAGGCGCCCGACCAGGAGAATTGCCCCGGTTTCGGGAAGTAGCCACGGCGGCCGGTTTGCTGAATACGCGGCTGACCTTTGCGCTCGGCGCCTCGGTGGCCGACCTCAACAACGACGGTTGGCCCGACATCTACCTTTCCAACGACTACCTGGCCCCTGATTACCTGTACATCAACAACCACGACGGCACGTTCACCGACCAGCTCGGCCAGCAGATGGGGCATACGTCCTTGTCGTCGATGGGCAACGACGCGGCCGACCTCAACAACGACGGCTACGCCGACGTTTGCACGCTCGACATGTTGCCTGAAGACAACCGGCGACAGAAGCTGCTCTTTGCCAGCGACAATTACGAGCTGTTTCGCATTCGAAACGAAGCTGGTTTGCATAAGCAGTACATGCGCAACATGCTGCACCTCAACAATGGTAACAGCACCTTCAGCGAAATAGGGCAACTCGCGGGTGTTTCCAATACGGATTGGAGCTGGGCTCCCCTGGTAGCCGATTACGACAACGACGGCTGGAAGGACCTGTTTCTTACGAATGGCTTTTTGCACGACTACACCAACCTAGACTTTCTTAAGTACATGGGCGACTTTCTGCACGACCGCCAGGGCGACGTGCAGCGCAAGAACTTGCTGGACTTGGTGCGCAAGATGCCTTCCTCGAACGTGGTGGGCTACGCCTTCCGCAACACCGGGGGCGCGACGTTCACCAACGCCAGCACCGCGTGGGGCATCACCGAACCAGCGAACAGCAACGGTGCCGCCTACGCCGACCTCGACAACGACGGCGACCTGGATATAGTGGTCAACAACTTAAACGGACCCGCCTTCCTCTACCGCAATACCGCGGAGAAGAAACCCGCAAACCGGGGCCTTTCCGTGCAACTGGCAGGAGTTGGAGCCAACCGCCTCGGTATTGGGGCCAAAGTGCAGCTCTACACCGGCAACGTCACGCAGACGCAGGAACAACTAGTTGGGCGCGGTTACCAATCCAGCGTGTCGCCGGTGCTGCATTTTGGCCTGGGCCAGCGGCGTCAGATTGATTCGGTGCGGGTGACGTGGCCTAGCGGGCAACAGCAGGTGGTGCGCTCCGTGCCCGCAGGCCATGTGCTGGTACTGCGGGAAGCGGACGCTAGCGCGCCGGAGTTAGCCAATAAACAGACGGCGGACCCTGTGTTTACCGCGGTAACTCCGCCGATTGCCGCCGTGGCAACGGAAAACAACGTCAATGATTTCAAACGCCAGCCTTTGCTGGTTAACAGCTTGTCTTACAGCGGCCCGTGCTTGGTACAGGCCGACGTAAATAACGACGGCCGGCCCGATGTGTTTATGGGAGGCGCTTCGGGTTACCGGAGCCGCGTCTACGTGCAGCAAAAGGCGGGACGATTCACTGAGTTGCCCCAACCAGCCCTGGAAGCGGACTACCTACACGAAGACACCGACGCGGCTTTCCTGGATGTGGACCGCGACGGCGACTTAGACCTTTACGTGGCCAGCGGCGGGTACGACAATTTCTTGCCCGGAGATGCGCTCCTGCAAGACCGGCTTTACCTCAACGATGGGCGCGGCAACTTCACTAAAAGTCCCGCAGGTAGTTTGCCCGCCATGCCCACCAGTACCGGCTGCGTGCGGGTAGCCGACGTGAACGGCGATAACTCACCCGATTTATTTGTTGGGGGCCGCGTGACGCCGGGCCGCTACCCCGAGCCGCCAACCAGCTATCTGTTAGTTAACGACGGGCACGGCCGCTTTCACGATCAGACGGCCAGTTTAGCTCCCACCCTAAGGCAGCTAGGTATGGTTACGGATGCCGCCTGGGTGGATTTGAATCAGGACCAGCACCCTGACTTGGTGACGGTCGGCGAATGGCTGCCGGTACAAGTATGGATCAACCACAACGGACAGCTAACCGATGAAACCACTACCTACCTGCCCGGCAAGTTATCGGGCTGGTGGAACAAGCTATTGGTAACCGACCTCAACCAAGACAATCGTCCTGACCTTGTGATCGGCAATATGGGCCTTAACACGCAGTGCCGAGCCACCAACCAACAACCCGCCGAACTGTACTACAAAGACTTCGACGACAACGGGGCCGTTGACCCGATCTTGTGCATGTACGTGCAAGGCAAAAGCTACCCCTTCGTGTCGCGCGATGAGTTATTGGACCAGCTCAGCATGACGCGCACGCGTTTTCCGAATTACCGGAGCTACGCCGACGCGCAGCTGACCAACATCTTTCAGGCTGCGGAGTTGAAAAACGCAAACGTGTTGCGGGCTAACTACCTGCAAACGGCGTGTCTGCTGAGTACCTCGCAAGCAAGGTACCGCTTGGCTCCCCTGCCCTTAGAAGCGCAGTACACCCCCGTTTTCGCCCTTACCACCCTCGACTACAATCACGATGGTCACCCTGACTTATTGCTTGGTGGCAACAGCACCCACTGCCGCATCCGTTTCGGCAACAACGATGCGGGTTACGGGCTGCTACTGCGCGGCGACGGCCGGGGTAACTTCACGGCGGTATCGCAACGGCAATCGGGTTTGCGGGTGCAAGGAGACGTGCGCAGCTTCACCCAGCTCGGTAGCGTGCTTTTAGTAGGGCGCAACAACCAGGAGTTACAGGCCTATGCTTTTAAAAAGCATTAGAATAGTCTGAAATTTTCTTCCAGAGTTATAATAGTGCTTTGCTGGCCAGTTGCGCTTCTATCTTATTTTCACCAGACAGCATGCAAGGTTTTACGCATAAGCTTTTGTTGGCTACTCTAGGGTGGTTAGGGGTGTTAATCCAACCCGTTAAAGCCCAGAATGAGCTGATTCCGCTCACCTCCCTGGACGGCGTGTACAGCCCGTCCAAGGGCAAGGGCGAAATGAAGTTCAGCTTTGCGTGGCCTGAGCCCTCAGCCGAGCTTGCGGGCTTCCAGTTCAGCTTTCGGGTGCAGACGTTCGAGAACACTTACGCCATTGACCCGGCCCGCACGCGGCTGGAGCGTTCCGGCGACCGACTCCGCTATTTGTGCCAAGGCTTTACCTGGGCCGGTGGGCAGGAAAAAGCGGCTGGGGAGCTCACCGCCGAACTCCAGCGCAACCCCGATGGCAGCGTGGAGTGGCGCGTATCGGCCCAGATGAACCAGCCCATCAAATCTATTAGCACTGTGGTGCGGGGTATTCCGCGGGGGAATTGTCGCTGGCCGGCGCCAACTTCACGGACCCGCACGACGACGAAAACACGTTCGAGTACCCCCAGCTGTTCGGGCAACTTTCCACCCCGCTCATCATCATCAAGCAGCCCCAAGGAGGTTTTTTCGGTTTATCGGCCCGGCAGACAGAAGTGCGCCCGGCCCGATTTTTCCTACAACCCGGCCCCGATAGTTACCGCGCCGAGCTGATTTACGAGCAGGCCGGCTGGGAGCGGCGCAAGCGGGTGCAGAGCTGCCAGTGGCGTATTGGAGCCGCCGCAACGTACGAGGCCATTGCCAAGCCCCACTTCGACCAGCTAGCCCAGGCTTACCGTATTCCGGCCTACGCCACCCGACCCGACATGCCGGCTTGGGCGCGCGATACTAAATTGGTAGTGGCCCTGCACGGCGCCCACTGGACCGGATTCATTTTCAACGACTACGCCAAGCAGCTTACCATTTTGCGGTGGATAGCTACGCAAATCGAGCCCAAGAACGTGCTGGTATTTTTGCCCGGTTGGGATGGGCGCTACTACTGGAACTATCCGCTCTATCAAACCGACCCGCGCATGGGCGGCGACCAGGGCTTCCGGCAACTTATCGACGAAGGTCACAAGCTGGGATTTCACTTTTCGGCCATGTTTGGCACCAACTCGGCCAACCGCAAACTGCCGGAGTTCAAGAAGTTTGCCGACGCCGCCACTCAACACGTGGACGGCGACAACTGGGACCTGAACTGGGTGGATTGGGACAACGACCGGCACGGCGACGGCTGGATGCCCGTCATGAATGTGGGCGTGGCCTCGTGGCGCAACTACCTGCGCAACCGGATCGATAAAGTACTCACCAACTATCACCTCGATTCCTATTTCATGGACATAGCCGGGCTTTGGGAAAACAACCCAAAAGCCGATATGTACGAGGGTACCCGTCGGCTCGTGGCCGACCTGGCCCAGCGCCACCCCGGCGTGCTGCCTATTGCCGAAATGCACTATGATGCCCTGATGAGCGCGTTTCCCCTGACCCAAGTGCCGCGCTACCCACTCTACCCGGCCGGCTTCTACTCCTACGTCGATAGCTATAACCACCTCAGCACCCCGGCCCCGGGTTCGGGCAGCACGGGCGTGCACGAGTACGGCTTCAGCAAAACCCGAACTGTGGCAGTAAGTCAGCGCCCCATCCCGACAATCACCTTCGCCGACGACACGTTCGACAAGTACCGCGAGCAAGTGGCCCAAGCTATTGAGGCGGCCAAAGCCCGCAAAGTTGAATAGTCCCTACTCCCTTACCTGTGTGATTATCTCCTCGTTGTCATCAATTCGTTTGCTGCTGAGCGTGTTACTTCTGGTCGCTAGCGTCGGGTGGTTATCTTGCCGGCGCCCGACGCCGACCGACTACGAGCCTACCGCTGACCGGATTGGGTTGGTAGTGGACCAGATGAACGAGCTAATGATGCACGACGTCACCAATCCGCCGCTGGCCGCTCGTTTTTTTGCCTACGCCCTGTTAGCGGGCAACGAGGTGCTGGCGCAAAATGACTCCACCTGCCCCTCGATGGCTAGCCGCCTACACGTTCCGCTTACTGTTCCTAGGCCGACGGGAAAGGTGTACTCTGCCCAGCTTACAGCGCTGTTAGCCACCCTCCAGACAGCGAGCAAGCTACAGCCCTCGGGCGTAGCGTTGCAAGCTCGCGAACAAGAACTGCTGGAGGAGTGCAGGCATCGAGGTATGCCCGCGGCAGTAGTCACGGCCTCGCAGCAATACGCTCAGCAGGTTGCGCAAGCGGTGCTCGCCTATGCCAAGCAAGATAAGTACTACCGCATCAGCGACCTGCCGCGCTACGCCCCTACCGAGGGCGAAGGCTATTGGTACCCTACCCCACCCGGCTTCTTCGCGGCCGTGGAGCCGTACTTCAGTTCTATTCGACCCTTTTTCTTGGATTCGGCAGGACAATTTGCGCCGGCTCCTCCGCTCGCGTTCTCGCCTAGCAAGGGCTCTGGCTTTTATCAGCTCATGGACAGCGTACGCCAGGTAGGCAACACGCTTACTCGGGAGCAACGGCAAATTGCCAGCTTTTGGGACTGTAACCCTTTGCTTTGCAAGACCAGGGGCACTTACAAGTTGGGCTCAAGAAAATGTCGCCGGGGGCGCACTGGATGAAAATTGCCGGCTTGGCTTGCCATCAGAGCCACTTCTCGTTTAACCGTAGCTTGCAAATCCACGCTGTGCTGGCGCTCACCCTCACCGATGCGTTCATTTGCTGTTGGAAAGAGAAATACCATAGCAACCGGATTCGGCCCGAAACAGTGATTCGCCGCTATCTCGACCCTGAATGGAAGCCGCTACTCCAAACCCCGCCATTCCCAGAATATTTAAGTGGTCACTCCGTCATCTCAACGGCCGCGGCAACAGTGCTCGAACACTATTTCGGGCCGACTTATGCTTATCTCGACTCCACCGAGCGGGTGTTTGGGCTGCCGCCCCGGCATTTCACTTCCTTTCGGCAAGCTGCCCAAGAAGCAGCCGTGTCGCGGCTTTACGGGGCATACATTTCCCCGATGCTATCCGGCAAGGTCAGCTCCAGGGTAGCAAAGTTGGCTTGTTGGTTGTGCATCGTCTCGGCTATCGACCATCGACCAAAATGCTTCCTCAATAACCCTAGCATGGTGAGTTAGGACGGGTCACCAAATAACTGAACTTACCTCCACCTTACTTTTTTATAGGTCTAGTAGGTATTGGGAGAGATGAGGGACGACTGGAACAGCGAAGTTTGCGGTTAAATGCTGCTGTATCCTTCAACAGATAGAGGCCGTTGGACGCCATTGTTTTCGTTGTATCCAGCGCAGGTGCTTTACTTGCCGGTGTAGTAGATAGAGTTTTCCCTTTCGGTGTAGGGGCCGTTTGGGCATATCCTGCCAAAGAGAAGCTTAACAGCAGCATAGGAACAAGAAAATGAGAATACTTTATCATAGCAATAAAGTGATTAACAGAGATTAAACATAAGCATATCATACGATAACACATGCGAAAAAGCTACTTCATCAATACACAACCGTCTCTGTATTATAATATTTTAAAGCCATTTGCAATATTTGAATACAAACCCTGATCTTCGCCCCGAGCAATCTTCCCAGGCCGGAGAAGGTGTTAGAGGGGCAACATCCAGCAGTGGGCGTGGCCCTCGTCTATTTCAGCTCATTTGGTTTACTGCCTTCTTTAAGTTATTAACTGGGTAGCCAGCTTACACGGTGGGCTGATACTCCTATGCGCACACCTGTTATAGGGGCTACTCACAACACTCGCTAATCAATTATCGCAGTGCGCATTACTCTGCACGCCAAGTTTACGGTTGAGATTTTACTTACTGCTTATGCCTATGGAGATAAGCGGTTACTTTCTTGATTGTTGTTTTGCGAACTAAACTGTATCAAGAGCCTAGGTGCTAAGTCCACCTATTTGCTATGCCTTGCCTACCTGCGCACAGTTACTAAGGCAGCGGTAAATACCACCCGCCGCGACTATCCTACTAGGTGGAGTGCATTCTCAAAAGCAAGAAAAAATACGTAGCGCTTGATTCTATCGGGTCGATAGATAAATACTGCTTGGCGCACCGCACCGCTAAGTATACTGTCCACAGTTAAGGCGCAAGAAATGTATGACCAGTTGCGAGAGATATTTCAATACTGATCACCTTGCCCGTAAGGTCAGCGGCTCGGTTTTATTTCTATTATCCTGTGTTTATTGATTGGGGATGCTACCGCGAAGAGGCTCCAGAGTGAAAAACAGGTACGCATGCTAATTACCTTGCCGCGGCCAAAGCCTTGATTTTTCCACTACCAGACTTGGCCGGCAAGTAAAATAGGCTCCCGGTAGTGGGGCCAGGTTTAACTTAAACAGCCTATGCACGTGAAAAAAGCTGCCCTCGCCTTCTTCATACTAGCCGCCGCTAGTGTACAATCGGGGCGCGCCCAAGAGCAAGGTATTCACCAGCAATCGACGCAGTACGAAGCCCCTACTGATCCCTTAGTTAAGCAAAAGCTAGAACGTTGGCGCGACCAGAAATTTGGTTTGATTTTGCACTGGGGTTTGTATGCCGTGCCGGGTATTATCGAGTCGTGGCAGCTGTGCTCGGAAGATTGGGTGACGCGCGACAGTACCGTGGCCTACGAAGACTACAAAAAGTGGTATTGGGGACTAAGCCAACAGTTTAACCCGGTGAAGTTCAATCCTGACCAATGGGCGGCCGTCGCGAAAAAAGCTGGCATGCGCTATCTGGTGTTTACCACCAAGCACCACGACGGTTTCAGTATGTTCGACACCCAGCAATCGGATTTCAAGATCACCAACGGACCGTTCCGCGATAATCCGCGGGCCAACGTGGCCAAGTACGTGTTCGAGGCCTTTCGGCAGCAAGGGTTTATGATTGGGGCGTACTTCTCGAAACCCGACTGGCACTCACCGCAGTTTTGGTGGCCGAAGTACGCCACGCCTAACCGCAACGTCAACTACGACATCAAGAAGTATCCGTGGCGGTGGCAGCAGTACAAGAGCTTCACCTACAACCAAATAAGCGAGCTAATGCACGACTACGGCCGGATGGATATTCTGTGGCTCGACGGCGGCTGGGTGCGGCCCCGCGAAACCGTGAACGCGGAAGTACGCTCTTGGGGCGCGCCCATCCCGGAGTTCAGCCAGGAGGTGGATATGCTGCGCATTGCTACTATGGCCCGGCAGGCCCAGCCTGGCCTGCTCATGGTCGACCGCACCGTGCACGGCCCCTACGAGAACTACCAAACTCCTGAGCAGCACGTACCCGAGTTGCCGCTGGCCAACCCTTGGGAAAGCTGCCTGACGTTGGCCAACAATTGGGGCTACGTGCCGAACGACACCTACAAGTCGCCTACCAAGATTATTCACTCGCTCGTAGAGGTAGTCGCCAAAGGCGGCAGTTTGCTGCTCGGCGTCGGCCCCAAGCCCGACGGCACCCTGGCCGACGAAGCCGTGACGCGGTTAGCGGCCATAGGCAAGTGGCTGGACGTGAACGGCGAGGCCATTTATAACACCCGTGCTACCGCCCGCTTCCAGGATGGCAGCACCTATTTCACCCAAGGCAAAAAGGGCACCCGCTACGCCATTGCCTGCCTACCCGAAAACCAACCCGCGCCGGCCACCCTGGAATGGACCGGCAACCTTCCCGAAAAGGCAGCCAGCTAAAACTCCTGCAAACGGGCAAGGCCGTGCAGTGGACGCGCGTAGGAGACAAAGTGAAGCTTACGCTGCCTGCCGACCTAACCCAACAAGCAGGAACCTATCCGGCACTGGTTTTTGCCTTTACGGCCGAGTAAGCTAAGCTTACCATCATTTTTCTACGTCTCGCTCATATGACCACCTATCTAGCGCTTGGGCTCTGCTGGCTCAATTTCACCGTTGCCGTGGCCCAGGCGCCCAAACCCCTCTACCAAGACCGCCTCGCCCCACCGAAGCGAGGGTGCAGGACCTACTGGCCCGCATGACGGTCGAGGAAAAGGTCGGGCAGCTCTCCACGCTGCTCGGCTGGGAAATGTATCAGAAAGACGAGCGACGAGTTGACATCAGCGCGGCAGGCAAAAAAGCTATAGACGAGCGCCACATTGGCGCTTTATGGGCCACACTGCGCGCCGACCCGTGGACGAAGAAGACCTTGAAAACTGGCCTGAATCCTTTGCAAGCGGCTGAAGCCACCAATGCCTTACAGAAGTACGCCGTCGAGCATACGCGGCTGCATATTCCGCTGCTGCTGGCCGAGGAGTGCCCTCACGGCCACATGGCCATCGGCACCACCGTATTTCCGACCTCTATTGGGCAGAGCAGTACCTGGGACCCCGCCCTCATCCGGCGCATGGCCTCGGTTATTGCCAGCGAGGCGCGGGTGCAGGGCACTCATATCGGCTACGGCCCGGTCTTGGATTTGGCTCGCGAGCCGCGCTGGTCGCGGGTCGAGGAAACCTACGGCGAAGACCCGGTGCTCAACGGGCAGATGGGGGCCGCGATGGTGCAGGGTTTCCAGGGTACTAGCCTGAAAAGCGGGCTCAATGTAGTGTCGACGTTGAAGCATTTCACGGCCTACGGCGTACCGGAAGGGGGCCATAACGGGGGCAGCATCAGCCCTGGCTACCGCGAGTTGAACCAGAGCTTTTTGCCACCGTTTCGGGCGGCGGTAAAAGCGGGTGCCTTATCCGTCATGACGGCCTACAACTCTATCGACGGCGTGCCCTGCTCGGCCAGCGAGTGGTTGCTGACGGACGTGTTGCGTAAGCAGTGGGGTTTTCAGGGCTTTACGGTATCCGATTTAGGAAGCATATCGGGGCTGGTAGGCAGCCATCACGTAGCCGCTACCCCGGCCGAGGCAGCGGCCCTGGCCCTCAACGCCGGCCTGGACAACGACTTGAGCGGCTACGGCTACGATAAGGCACTGCTGGCTGCCCATCAGCAAAAGCTAGTTTCCATGGAGGCGCTCGACCGCGCCGTAAGCCGAGTGTTGCGGGTGAAGTTCGACCTAGGTCTGTTCGAGAATCCTTACGTGGACCCTAAAAAAGCAACTAAGCTGGTGAGAAACCCGGCCCATGTGCAGCTGGCCCGGCAGGTAGCGCAGGAATCAATTGTGCTGCTGAAAAACGAAAAAAATCTGCTGCCCCTCGCCAAAACCCTGCAACGCCTGGCCGTCATCGGCCCGAATGCCGACAATATCTACAACCAGCTCGGCGACTACACCGCGCCCCAACCCGAAAGCAACATCGTGACAGTGCTCGAAGGAATTCGCGCGCAGGTGTCGCCGGCTACGCAGATTTTCTACGCCAAAGGCTGCGCCATTCGGGATACTACCGATGCGAATATTGCCGAGGCCGTAGCGGCGGCCCGCCGGGCGCAGGTGGCCGTGGTGGTGCTCGGCGGCTCCAGCGCCCGCGACTTCCAAACCGACTACCAGAGCACAGGAGCAGCTACCGTCACGGCCGCCAAAGGCGGACAGCCTCTCAGCGACATGGAAAGCGGCGAAGGCTACGACCGCGCCACGCTCGATTTACTCGGTAAGCAGCAGGAACTGCTCCAAGCCGTAGTAGCAACCGGCACGCCGGTAGTCGTGGTGCTTATCAAAGGCCGCCCGCTAAACCTGAACTGGATGGCAGCCCACGTGCCGGCTATGCTAGATGCGTGGTATCCCGGCCAGGAAGGCGGCCACGCCGTGGCCGACGTGCTGTTCGGCGACTACAACCCCGCCGGCCGCCTGCCCATCTCGGTGCCCCGACACGTCGGGCAACTACCAGTGTATTACAACGCCAAGCGCCCCGCCAAGCACGACTACGTCGAAACCAGCGCCAAACCGCTCTACAGCTTCGGGCATGGCCTGAGCTACAGCAAGTTCGAGTACTCCACCTTGCGCGTTAGTACCGCCGAGCACTCGGGGCCGTGCAGGTAACAGTGCGCTTCACCGTCAAAAACACTGGGACCCGCGCCGGCGACGAAGTCGCGCAGCTATACCTGCGCGATGAAGTTAGCTCGGTGGTCACCCCGGCCCTGCAGCTGAAGAAGTTTCAGCGGCTCGCGCTGCCCGTCGGGCAGCAGCAGGAAGTGGTTTTCGAATTAACGGCCGAAGATCTAATGCTACTGAACACCAACTTGAAATGGGTGGTGGAGCCGGGCGCCTTTACCGTGCTGATCGGCGCTTCGTCGGAAGATATTCGGCTTCAAGCGCAGTTCAACGTCGCTCAGAAGGTGGAGAACGTGCAATAACGATGTAAGGACTGGCGAGAAAGTCAATCGAACAGTTGGGGGTCCTGTCGATAAATATCAGCACAAAAAAGCGACTGCTAAACGCGAATACCGTACTCTCGCCCGTTAGCTAAGGGCGCGGCCCTTGGGCATGTTGCCTTCTATTTGATGTGTTCATTGCACTTCTTTATCCTTACCAACTAACATGAAAAAAGTGTCCCGGCGTGGGTTTGTTGAGCAACTTGGATTTGGCCTTGGAGCCTCGCTGCTACTGCCTTCCAGTGCATTGTACGCGCAAACGAAAGCTGTACCGTATACCGGCAAAAAGCTTCGGGTGGCTCTGTGCGGGCTAGGCCGGTATGCCAACCTGATCCGTGAGGGCCTCGCAGTTTCCCAGTACTGCCAGCTTGCCGGCATTGTCACGGGCACCCCAACCAAGGCGGCCCGCTGGAAAAGCGAGTATAATATCCCGGAAAAGAATGTGTACTCATATCAGAACTTTGACACAATCCTGGCCAATAAAAACATTGACCTTGTCTACATCACCCTGCCCAATGCGCTGCACAAGGAATTTACGCTGCGAGCGGCCAAGGCTGGCAAGCACGTGATTGTCGAGAAGCCTATGGCCTTAACTGAGCAGGATTGCCAGGATATGATTGCCGCCTGTAAGCGGGCCGGCGTGCAGTTAGCGGTAGGCTATCGGTTGCACTACGAACCAAACCACCTTGAACTCCAACGGCTTGGTCAGCAAAAGGTATTCGGGCAAGTTCGTTTGATGGAGGCGTCTTTGGGGTACCGCTTAGCGGACATTATCCCCGAGGATTGGCATTTGAAAAAAGCCCTGGCCGGGGCGGCCCATTGATGAATCTAGGCGTGTACTGCGTGCAAAGCAGCCGCTACGTGCTCGGGGAAGAACCGGTCGCTGTGACAGCGCAGTTTGGCCCCGTCACCCTGCCGAATTTGTTTACCGAAGTGGAAGAGTCTATCACCTGGCAACTCTACTTTCCTAGTGGTGCCGTGTGCACCTCCACGGCGACAGCAACCTGCAACATCGACCGGTTTTTTGCTTCCGCTGATAATGGATTCTTTGAACTCAGTCCGGGTCTGAGTTACGGACCTTTTACAGGTCGCAGCAGCCAGGGCGCATTTCATTTCCCAGTTATCAATCAACAAGCTGCCCAGTTGGATGGCATTGCTTCCTGCCTGCTGGCCAATAAGCCATTGCCAACCCATATTTCCGGCGAAGAAGGACGCAAAGACCTACGGGTGCTGGATGGGATTTATAAGGCGGCTAAGAGTGGGCAGAAAGTAGCCTTGACGTAGCAAAGTAGGTGCTAAGGTGCCCGACTTTATTGTCGTTTTCACCCTGTTCAATTCGTTATGTTAACGTAAGCTTGGCGCAACCCACGGGCATGGCTATACCTGTTGGTTGCGCCAGAACGGCATTCAAAGGGATTAAACCGCACTTTCGGAGTCGAGAGCACTCAGCCGGCGGGCCAGTTCGCTGATGCGGGCTAAGTGGTGATCATCGTGTTCGGCCACGAACAGAAACAAATCCGGCAGCCGCATCGGCGTGTGCAGGCGGGGGTGCCGCGCCGACCAGTTTAGAACTTCCCCGTTCAGGTCTTGCAGGCGGTGCACGGTGCGCATCCGCTGCTGTCGGAAGCTGTAGAGCAGCGCTGGCAGGGACGTCGCGTTGTGATTGGCGTCCGTAGTGGCTCGGTTAGTTAAATCAGTGGGACGCAGCTCGGCCGCGCCGCTGACAATGTCCTCCAAGCGGCCCAGCCACAGCGGCTCTAGGTCGGCTAAGTGGCCCACATTCTCCTGAATGGTCCACGTTCCGTCTACCCGCAGGGTTAGCCACGGCGGGGCAATGCCAGCCAGTTTTTCCTCTAACCGGGCTGGAGTGCCCATTAACCGCTCCAGCAACGATGGTAGCAGGCGCGGGTCGGCAAAAGGGGCGAATTCGCGTTCAAACCATTTTACTTGTTCCATGAGGGTAATGCAGTAGGTTCAAATAGTAAGCCCAGCCTGTCGCAAACCAGGCCGCAGCACTGCTCTCGAGAAGATGAAGCTTTCGTTGTTCGCACCGAGCACCTACTTGCAGTCGGTTTACGGCCAGTAGCCATTAGTTAAGTCTCTTAACCGGCGCAGATTAATTCGTATCAGTCATTTCTCGTGCACGACTGATGAGCACAAAGTAAAGAGAGATGCACACCATATCCTTCCTCATACAGATGTCTGTTGGAACACTATCCTACACAGCGGAGAGTATAAGCACGAGTTAAAACCGATAGCCCGCTCCTACGCCTATAAACTCATTAAGAGCTATCCGCTGGGTTGGATAACTCGATATTGCCACCGCCACATGGGTATCCAGGAGCCAGCGCTGCCCCAGCGCCCAGTGCCGCCCACCTCGCAACAAAGGCCGCACCGCCACGTCATGCGATGTGCGCGTAGGGTACTGAGGGTTATCATTTGTCACCCGACGATAGGCATAGGCTGCTATAAAGCCCACGCCCACAAACCACCCGACGAAAGTCGGCTTGCGCGCTTGCAGGTAATAGTTAAGCGAGGCGTCCGTGTACAAGGTAGTGTAGCGGTAGTGGGCGGTGCCCGCGATTAAAACTCCCATGGCGTCATAGTAGTCGGAGCGATACCGATTACTGTTGTAGGTGGCACCCAGGCTAGCGCGCACCCCCAGCGGGACCACACCGGCACCTCATACCCCAGCGCCGGAATAAAAGGCGATTTAATACGGAGCGTATGCAACGTGAACAGGTGGCGGGGAGCGGGGGCCGAATCGGACGGGGCGGGCTGCGCCACACTTGCCAGGGGGACCGACAGTAGCAAGGCGATGCTACAGTGTAAGGTAGTCATAAGGGGTAGTTGGAAATAAAGAATAGTTACTGTTGCTTGTCCCTCGTGCTAGTAAATAAACTTGAGGGCCTTCTCAATAAGAAAGTAGAAATACGGACTGCCAGAGCATTTTATTGTTGAGTATCGGCACATTAATTTTTTAGTTCCTACCCATTTCTTCAAGAGACTCGGCACTGTCGGTTGTGAGGCCGCCACCCCAAGCGACTGGCAACTACTTACGAGAAGAAGTATCGGCATTCACTAAGAATACAACTAAATAAAGGTGCTTACCCGAAGCCAAGTTGCAGTAGGTAAAGCATCTTTATCACGACTCGAATTAGAACCGAGCAGGGAAATAGGAATTGCTTAGTTGACGGCGGGAAGACGATATAATACTTGTTGCACACTGCTTTCGTCTGAAGCGTAGTCGCAGCCATGTCATTTCACCTAGTTAACTTATTTCATCAGCGTGGCATCTATTTCAGGACCCTGAATTTGGGCATTGATAAAAGGTTGTCCGTCACTAAAATTGTAGAATTGGTAGATAGCAACTTGTTAAGCGTTATCACAAATACATACAGCTGGTCTGCGCCTATTAATAAGCATCAACTTTTATGTACCCTCGCTATGAACAGGTCTGCTATAATGCCACCGCTGCGAATCAACTTAGTGGAGGCGCCAAGCAATTTAGGCTTACAAGAACTGGTGCCTGGTGTCGTGCCGGGGGTATACCAGTTGCCCGCGTGGCTCAAACATTGGGCTTCCACGACCTGTTAGCCCGGAGCAGGTTCATACGGTGCCGGCGCCCCCTTACGTGGGCTCCTTGGACCCAGAGACTGGGGTGCGCAACGCGAAAGCCATTGCCGACTATTCGCTGCAGTTGGCGGCCTGCGTAGCGGGCCTAGTGCAAGAGGGCATCTTCCCGGTGGTGCTTGGGGGCGACTGTAGCATCTTGATAGGGAATATGCTGGGGTTAAAGCAAATTGGCACGTACGGCCTGTTCTTTCTGGATGGCCACACGGATTATGCTTGGCCCGGGTTATCGGCCTCGGGCGGGGCCGCGGGTATGGACCTAGCTCTCGTAACGGGCCGTGGTCCAACTCAACTCACCAATCTGGGTGGTCTAAGTCCTTACGTGCGGGCCGAGCACGCGTGGTGCGTAGGCAACCGCGACGAAGACGAAGCCTACCTAGCCGCAATGGCGGCCTCGACTATTCATTATACCGACTTGGCGACCGTCCGGAAATTGGGGCCACACGCCTGCGCACAGGCTTTTCTTCACCACGTCAGATCCGCTAAACTCGATGGGTTTTGGATTCATTTCGACGTGGATGTACTCGACAGCACGCTCATGCCTGCCGTAGACTCACCTCAACCCGGGGCTTGTCTTACGCGGAACTAGTGGCGCTGCTTCTCCCTTACTGACGTCGCCCCACGTTGTGGGTCTGGACTTAACTATTCTCGACCCCAGCTTGGACTCCACTGGAGCAGCGACCCAAGGACTGCTTGCCGGCATACGCCCCCTATTAGAAGCTTTGCAGACCCGGAAGGCCCGGCGCTAAGTGGAGCGCTTTGTAATGAAAGCGGGTAATTCTCTACATAGCTAAACCCGCCGCTATTTAGCGCTAGCCTCCTATCTTCGGGCAAGCTTGATTGTACCTGTTGGCGGCCTGTTCTATGAGAAATGTTCTGTACCTAGCGCTGCTGCTTGTCGCGGCGGGGAGCACGGCTTTGCTTCCCATTCGTCCTGCTTCTACTGTTGCCGCGCCCCGCATGGCCATTATTGCCTACTACGCCGGCGATGCTACTGGCTTTCGGCAATATCCGACCGACAAGCTCACGCACATTATCTACAGCTTTCTGCACCTAAAAAACACGGCCTTTGCCTTCGACAACCCCAAGGATAAAGCCACGGTGGCTGCGCTCGTAGCCCTCAAGAGCCAGAACCCCCAGTTGAAAGTGATGCTTTCGTTGGGCGGCTGGGGCGGCTGCGAAACCTGCTCACAGGTATTTGCTACCGCCCAAGGGCGCAACGAGTTTGCGGCTTCCGTCAAGCAAGTGCTTACTGACACCCACACCGACGGCATTGACTTGGATTGGGAATACCCGGCTGTTGCCGGTCCACCCGGCCACCGTTTTGCGCCCGAAGACCGCCACAACTTCACCTTGCTGGTACAATCCCTGCGCACCACGCTCGGCAAAAACTACGAAATAAGCTTCGCTGCCGGCGGTTTTCCCGACTACCTCCGCCACGCCGTAGAGTGGCCGGCCGTGATGCCCTTGGTTGACCGCGTCAACCTGATGAGCTACGACTTAGTCAACGGCTACAGCACTACCACGGGCCACCACACCCCTTTGTATTCCACTACGCAGCAAGTACCCTCCATCGACAACGGCGTGCGCTTCCTCGATTCGGTGGGTGTGGCGCCGGGCAAGATTGTTGTTGGCGCGGCTTTTTACGCCCGGGTGTTTAGCGGCGTTCCGCCCCGGAACCAGGGGCTGGAGCAAGCCGGAAAATTTAAGCAGACCTTTAACTACAAGGATTTTGCCGACAGTCTGTCGGCAACACGGGGCTTCGTTTCGTATTGGGACGACGTAGCCAAGGCCCCGTACGCCTACAGTGCCCGCCGCCAGGAGTTTGCCTCCTTCGACAACGAGAAATCCATTCAACTGAAAACCCACTATGTCCGCGCCAAACACCTCGGCGGCATCATGTTTTGGGAACTGACCGGCGACAAGCCTCAACACGGCCTGCTGGATTACTTATACCAAGCTGCCCGCTAGCCTTCGTTATAATGCGCAGTTGCCGGACCTTGAAGTAGGCAATACTTCCCGTTGCCTAAGACTAAGTGGCTTCTTGCTTGGGTATTGCCGCATGTTACCATTTGATTTGTCAAAGGCATTGGTATCTGCGGGGTGCCTGCTTTCACTGTGCTTCGAGCCGTTGCCTGTCGAGCAAGCCTAAATGGTCAACCCCTTTGCCGCCAAAGAGGTAAGTCTCTATCCGCTTTTCTTTGCAGCGGTCAGTGAGTGCCGGTAATGGTAGTACGAAAAGGCTACTCATGCGAGGACGAAGAATTGACTTGCGCTATTAGGCTACTATGGGCGAGACGAGTGGCGCCCGACCTGGGTGGTTAGTAGGCAAGCAGATCGGCTGGAGCTGACATGGGAAATCTGAATTACTTTTAAATTTAGCTTGCTTGACCCTCGCCTCCGCGGTTTATTCTTTGCTGCCCGACCGCATACCTGCGGTCGATTTTCTTGCTCTGCTGGTGTATGTCTCCCTTTCTCAATATATGGTCAATTGTGATTCTCCTCGGGGCCGCGCAGGGACTGTTCTTAAGTGGGATGTTCTTTTTTTCGTCCCAAGGAGAGCGGCTTAGCAACCGCCTGTTGGGCTAGCGGTGTTTTGCCTGGCCTTACTGGTTGTCGAGATTCTTTTGTGCTACTCCGGCTACATCCAGTTGGTGCCCTTTTTCGTGAGCCTTACCGAGCCACTCAATTTTGTGGTATCGCCCCTGCTCTACCTCTATGCCCGCAGCCTGATCAAGCCCGCATTTCGCTGGCGGCCGCGCTACCTGTTGCTATTTCTACCCGCCGTGGCGCACACCGTCTACTTGGTGCCTTTCTTTGCCCAGAGCAATGCCTGGAAGCTGCGCACCGTCGCCGAATCGTTTCACCAACCTCACCCCGCCGCTCCCGAGGCGCTGCATAACTTCTGGTGGTTTGCCACTTACACCCAGTTCTACGCCGCTTTCTACATTGTGCTGGGTGGCTACCTCCTGCTCTACGGGGGCTTCAGTTGCGCCTGTTGCTCACTTATCAGCAACAGCAGGCCGCCCGCCCCACCCATGGGGCACCCGCCCTCGGCTGGCTTAAGCGCTTAGGCCTGGGGCTTGGCCTGTTGCTGCTCGTGTACGTGGCGACAACCACCTATTATCACTTCTCCACCGGCGATGTCAACGATGCGGGCGATGTGTGGGTGGCCCTGCTTATTTCTTTACTGTTTTACGGCATGAGCGGCCGGGCCATCAGTCGATCCACGCTGCTGACCTTGCAGGCTCCCCCCGAAGAATCAGCAACAGAGCCCGCGGCCCCGCGCAAGAAATATGAGAAAACCGCTTTGAGTTCCGAGGCGACCACCGACATTCTGCTTCGCCTCCGTACCCTGATGACGGCTTCCACACCCTACCGCCGTCCCGACTTGTCACTAGCCGAGTTGGCCACTGACCTGCACCTACCCCCGCACCACCTCTCGCAGGTTATCAACGAGCAGTGCCAACAAAACTTCTTTGATTTCATCAATACTTACCGCATCGAGGAAGTGAAACGCCAGCTCCAAAGTCCCGATACTGCGCACCTAAAGCTAGAGGAAATCGGGTTTGCGGCCGGCTTCAATTCGAAGTCCGCGTTCAACGCCGCTTTCAAAAAGAGCACTCAGACTACACCGTCGCAGTTCCGAAAAAGCGCCTTAGCGCAATAAAAAGGCAGGATGACAGACGCCGCCGCGTCCGGATTCGCAAGGTAGTCCGCCTGGTTGGCAAGGTGTGTCGCCAAAGAAAAGAGCTACAAGTAGGTTTGGGCCTTGTTTCACTTACGGCCCTACTGACTATGTACTCCGTTCCTGCTTACCCTCCTCCCACCCTTCGCCGCTATGACCTTGATTGGCTCCGGGTGCTCGCCTTCTCCTTGCTGATTTTCTATCATACAGGTATGATTTTCGTCGGCTGGGACTTCCATATCCAGAGTTCGACGAAGAGTGCGGGTTTGGTGTTGCCGATGGTTTTCCTGAACCAGTGGCGGATGCCCCTGCTATTTGTAATTTCCGGGGTCGGCGTCACCTTCGCCCTCGGCCGCCGCACTGCAAGCCAATTTGTACGCGAGCGGCTGCTGCGCCTGCTTTTGCCGCTCGCCTTCGGGATGGTGGTCGTGGTCGTGCCGCAGGTGTACTACGAGCGGCTAACGCAAGGCGCAACCTATAGCTCCTTGCTCGATTTTTACCCTCATTACTTTGAAGGGGTATATCCGCACGGCAATTTCACTTGGAACCACCTTTGGTTTATTGCCTACCTACTGGTTTTCTCGCTGGTGAGCTTACCCTTGTTTCTGCAGCTGCGCAAGCCGGCCGCCCAAGGCGCGCTTACTTTCCTAAACCAGTGGCTGCAGCGACCGGGCCGCCTGCTACTGTTCGCGCTGCCGCTCGTCTTTATCCAACTCGTTTTACGGCCTTACTGGGCCGATAACCGCAATTTGATTTCGGACTGGTTTAACTTTTCCTTCTATCTCACGCTCTTCAGCTACGGCTATTTGCTTGGTCCTTTGTCGGGCTTCTGGCAGGCAGCCGAGCGGCAGCGCTACCTATTTCTGCTACTAGGCTTGGCCGCCTTCAGCTTTAATTATTGGGGCGACGATTATTACTACCCCCTCTTGGGCGGAGCAATCAAGCGGGCCGTGCAAGGCATCAACTGCTGGTGCTGGATCCTGATTTGCGTTGGATTTGGTCGGCGCTATCTTAACCGCAATTCCCCCCTGCTACAGCGCGCCAACGAGGCCGTGTACCCGTTCTATATTCTGCACCAAACAGTGCTTATTGCGCTCGGCTACTACGTGCTGCAATGGTCGGTCCCCAACGCTGTTAGCTTCTTGGTCATCGCGCTGGGCACCTTTGGCGGTACCTTGCTTTTATACGCAATAATTTACCACTCAGCAGTGCTCCGGGTTTTGTTTGGAATGAAGCAGAAAACGGTTGTTGCCGGGCAGAGTGAAATTGTTGCCAACATCGGTAAGGCTGGAAATCAAGCGAGTAGGCAACTCCCCGCAACCCGTAGCCAGCAAGGGTAGGAATTCAGCCCCGATTTACTCCCGTTGTGTCTGATTATCGGGGTAAAGAACGCAAGTCGAAGCCTGGAATTCATAGAGTATTCTCACGGGTAAACTACTCCGTAAAGCTCCTACTTGTTGGGCACTATTCCCCACAACTCATTGGGCCGCGGGCCCATGGTGAGTACTAGCGAGCCACCTTGTAGCAGTTCAGTTGCCGGAAACTGGAAGGAGGTCAATGGCTTGCCGTTGAGCGTAGCGGCCTGCACGTATAAGTTGCGGCGGGAAACTCCTTTCGCTTCGATGGTAAACTTCTTGCCTCGCCCAAAGCGGTGACCTAACTCGATTTCAACTTTAGGATACAGCGGACTGCCAATCTCGTATCCTGGCGTGGCATTGCTACCACCGTCCGTTTGAAACAAGCCCATTGCGGCCATCACCAGCCACGCACTCATTTGCCCCTGGTCTTCGTCGCCTAAGTACGCGTTGCTCTCGCCGAAGCCATAATACCGGTCGATGATGGAACGGCTCCATTTTTGAGTGGACCACGGTTTGCCTGCCCAGTTAAATAGGAAAGCGAAGTGCATGGATTGCTGATTACCCTGCACCACTGGGTAATTCCAGTACTGGTCGTTTAGGCCATTGTAGCGCCACGGCTCGCTTTCTTGGAAGCCCCACTCCAAACGCTCAACAAAGGCTTTTCGGCCTACTTTGTCGATCAACGCGCGCACGTCTTGTGGTACGAAGAACGTTAATTGCCAGGCATTGCCTTCCACGTACTCCTCGTTGGCACCGCTGCGGAACGGGTCAAATCCGGTGGTCCACTTGCCATCACTCAATCGCAAGTGGCTAAAGCCGGTGCTGTCTATCGTGTTTTGCCACCAATACCCGCGCGCATTAAATTTCTGGTACACGTCGGGTTTATTCAGCGATTTAGCTAACTGTCCTACTGTCCAATCATCAAATGAATATTCCAGAGAATTGGAAAAGCGGCCTTTGTCCGCGGGCACGTAGTGGTAGCGCTCGTAGGCAACTAAATCCCGGTTGCCCGCAAAACCCGTGAAGACTTTCTGCGCCGGCGTCGTTTGCATTTTGATGGCCGCCGCCAGCACCTTGTTGGCATCAAAGTCACGGATACCCATGTGGTAGGCCGCTACCATCTGCGGAATTTCGTGTTCGGCCACCATCACCGGAACGTAATTCATGCCGGCCGGACCCTTGGCCAGCCAACCATACGCATCGTAAAGCGCCAATTGTGACCGTACCCACCGGCTGCTCCACTCCGGCGTGACTAGATTCCACACTTGGTTCAGGTTCCAGAACGTGTTCCAGAAGGCATCGCACCCGAGCGCTACGTCGTCTTGGTGCGGTAGTTGGTGTACCTGACCATCGGTGCCGCGCCACTCGCCATTGGTATCGCTCCAGGTGTTGCGGCTGCAAATGGACCGGTACAAGGCGTTGTAGAAACGCTTCTTTTCCAGACGATTAGTGGTCGTGATGCGCACGCGGTTGAATAGCTCGTTCCACGTATCGAGTTGATGCTGGCGGACGGCTTCGAAGCGCCAACCAAAGGGCTTTATTACTTCCATTTGCAGGTTTTGCTGAGCATTCGCAATGCTAACCAGCGAGAGGCCAGACCGCACCTGCACCACCGGGTGTTGCGCCGCATCAAATTCAGCGAACAAGCCGGCTTCTTTCACGTCTTTCGCGGCGAAAGTATCGCCGTACTGCCTCCGGTCGTCTAGCCAGCCGCCAAGCCGTTTGATGGGTTGATCAAATTCCAGTACGAAGTGCAGCGTGTAGTCCTGCGAAGCATCGTTGCTCCACACGCCGGGCGAAAACTGGTGAATAGCACCTTCTATGCGGTAGGCGCTGACTTTGGTCACCTTCACTTCCTTGAGTTGATAGTCGTACTCAGCCGGGATATGGAAATCCAGCAATACGCGGGCGCTGTCGCGGTCGGTGGGAAAAGTGAACCGCTCAAACCCACAGCGAGTGGTGGCCGTGACTTCCGCCTTGATTCCATAATCGGCCAACTCCACCTTGTAGTAGCCAATCGGCGCTTGTTCCGTCTTTTTGTTGACCCGAGAGCGGTACCCGGCGGACAAATGCCGTTCATCGCCAATGGTGGTTTGAAGCTTGCCATTAGTGGCAAAAATGCCGAGGCCGGCCATGGTCCATTCGTGGACGTGGCTGAAGGTGCCCACGCTCTCATAGGTGGGCTGGTACCCGGCTTGCCAACCACTGTTTTGGTTATCGGGGCTCATTTTTACCATGCTAAAGGGCATCCATGGCCCCGGCGCTATCATCCACCTAGAATGGGCCGTGCCCATCCGCGTGTCGACGTAGTCGGCCAGAGTTTGTACGCGCTGGGGAGCACGGTTCACTATGCCTTCCTGGATAATCTTCCCGTTTTCGCGGATGGTATAACGACTTTGTTTGCTTGTCGTCACGGCTGGCATCAGCGCTTCGAACTCGTACGCTCCTTGTTCTACCGTCTCGCGGAAAATGGTTTGGTTATCTAGTTGCACTCTCAGGGTGGGGGTGCCTTTTATATGCTCTACGCTCACCAACAATGGCTGCTGGCGCTGCCCGTTAGCGGCCAGTTCGTAGGAAGCCGGGGTGACGCTGCGCACAAACAACTGCTGAGGCGCTTGTACACGCACGCCCGCTGGACCGAGCAGATTTACTTGGTCGAAGAGAATCCAGGAGCCTTCTGTTACCGAGATAGTAACGCAGTTGCCCCCTTTTTGCAGTACTCCCGGTTGAATTGGAATTTCGATGGTTTTCGGGGTGGCAGCAACTAAACGGCCGCTAATAGCGGCCGTATCGACCAGTTTTTCGGTCATCGTGGGTTGCCGTTGTCGGCGAACGTCGAAGCCAACGGCGGTGAGTTGTATCAGGTTTTCTTGGCTGTTGAGACTCACTTTGAGGAGTGGCAAAAACGTTTTTGCATAATCCGCCAGGCGAACAACCAACTTATAGCTGCCGGCGGCCGGCACTTCTTTAAGCGTAAAAGCCAAGTTCACTTGATTGGTGCGCCAGCCAGCCGTGCTCCAGGTACCGCCCCACGTGTCTACCGGGCCGGGCAACACATACGGAAAGTCTTGCTGCTCTTTGGAAGCACCAACGAAGAAAAACTTGTCTTCGTAGCCAAAATCCTGGCCCACAAATTTCCGAAAGCCGTTCGGTGCCAAGGCAAACTCCGCCCCAGTTTGATCGGCCTTGCCTACTTGCCAGATGACTTTCCCCATTTTCTGCGCCTGCGCAGGGGCTACTGCGTCAAGGAACAGTGAAACCAACCAAAAAAGTGTGTTTGCCATGCGGGTCGTATCCATGGAACGGGCAGAAGAGAATGGTCTGAAAATAGAACAAGGTGGGCTTGCTAAGCTAACCAGAATTGAGATGCTAGCCTTGGCTGACTTTCGAGATGGTTAGGAGCAAGATGAGCGAATGATAAACGCCGCCCACACGACGTTGTCCTAAGCGATATACTAGCTTATTTCCCGCGGCGCTTCTGCTAGAATAAAAAACGTATTCGTCTTGGGCTTCCGCACAACCTACCGCGGTAATGAGTTTCCCTCTACTCTGCCTGGCAGGCTCGTTGGTTTTTGTTAGTTTACTGCTCGGAGGGCAACGCCGCAACCTGCCTCCCGTAGGCAGTACGCCACCCCGCGCCCACGCAAGCTCCTTCTCCTTATCCCGATACCCACCAGACTACGATGGCTAAATCAGCCCCCGCCACCAAAGCCGACAAGCTCAACAGCCTCTACAAAGAGTGCGGCCTGATTAAGGAAGATGTGTTTCAGCATCAGCACTATACCATCCTCACCCGCTCCGGCATCGAGAAGGTCCAAGCCCACTATGGCATTCAGGTGCGCTACAAGGCCCTAAAGCTCGAACCCAAGTACGCCGTCATCAAAGCCGTTGCCACGATGGACGAAGCCACAGTTGAGACCTACGGCAGCGCCGTGCCCGAGAACTGCAAGAACAGCTACTTTGCCGAGACAGCCGAGAAGCGAGCCCTGAGCCGGGCGGTGCTTAAGCTCACGGGCCTCTACCAACACGGCTTCTTCGGAGAGGAAGAATCCGAGCAATTGACGGCCGAAGCAAAAGCAACAGCCGCTCTGCCCCACCGGCCGAAGTCGAAGCCGCCCCCGAACAACTCAGCGAAGCCCTGACTCGCTTGCGTAACGGGGACGCCCCGGGCACGGTCTGGAAAGCCTTTACGGAGTTGCACGGCCATGAGGGCTTTAAGGCTGCCGTCAAGGCCGAAGCCGAACGCCGCAAAGCAGCGGCAGCTTAGCAAACCAGAACGCTGGTCACTTTACCGGCAGACAGTGTGGGCCGATTAGTTGGTTATCTTCTTGCTTGAAGGAGATAACCAACTAACCGGCCTTTATGATGTCCTTATCCGATGGCCTCAAACCATATAGCGTTTGTCGACTATGTTTGCTTAAGGCTTAGGCCATTTGCCTATAGTTATCCGCTGCCTCATGGAAAGAAGAGTTGCCCTGAAAAGCCTGGGAGGCATGCTAGCTGCCCCTGCTATCCATTCTAACCCGACCCCTGCCGCCCAGCAACCGGTGTTACGGATTGCCCATTTAACCGATATTCACCTCAAAGACGAGTTCGGCGCCCCGGCCAAGTTCGTGCAGTGCCTGCACCATGTGCAGCAGCAAACCCCCAAAGTCGATCTTATTTTGAACGGAGGCGATATTGTCTTCGATATGAACAAGGAGAACCTGAGTTCGATCAACGAGCAGTGGCAGTTGACGCGTAAGCTTCAACAGGCCGAGTGCAGCGTGCCGGTAAAGTATTGCTTGGGTAACCATGACATCTGGTGGTACGAAAACAGTCAAGGGCAAGCCACCTACGGCAAACAATACGCCCTCGATCAGCTCCACTTAGGTAAACCCTACTACAGCTTCACCCAAAGTGGCTGGAAGTTTATCGTGCTCGACAGCGTGCATCTTGATATTGACCAGACCTGGTACATTGGCAAGTTAGGTGAGGCACAATTCTCCTGGTTGGCAGCGGAACTTGCCGCCACCCCCCGCACCACACCGGTTCTGGTGCTCTCCCATATTCCAATTTTAACCGCGAGCCTCATGATTCAGGACGACATCGTGAACCGCTGGCAGATGCTCGGGGCGACATGCACACCGATACGGCGAAAATAATCAACCTTTTCTACCAGCATCCGCAAGTTAAACTCTGTTTGAGCGGGCACCTGCACCTGCGCGACAAAGTGGTCTACAATGACATCACCTATCTCTGCAACGGGGCTGTCAGCGGAGCGTGGTGGAAAGGTAAGCTGCGCGAAACCGCTCCCGGCTATGGGTTGATCGACCTGTACGCCGGGGGTGAGTTCACGGAACGCTACGTCACGTATTAAGCGGCTGGCTTTGGAGGAAGGGAGCTAGCCCAGCGAAGGGCGTCCGCCGTTTTCTAGGGCCAAACGTTAATCGACGCGTGCGGCGTCACCTCACAATCTTTACCGTGCCTTCCGGCCCAAAGCAGCACGGGTAATCCGCAGAAAGGCCTGCGCAAAGTGGGCTTTCATTGAGCGACCTGCTTTAGTCACTCCTTCGTACGGTGGGCAGCTTCTACTACCAAGGGGGTTGACACCAAGAAGTTAAGAGTGCCGCAATACTTTCGCAGTAAGGGTCACGTACGGACTGGCCGCTGGGGCATAGCTCTGCGTTTCGCAAGCCATCCTCTATGCTCAGTTGCTCACTGTGCGCCGTTTTTCGATCATAGAGACTTCACGGACGTCTATCCACGACTTCGTCTCGCTATGTTGACTACTTTGTTAACCTTTGCTTGCCTCAGCCCTTGGAATTACTAGTGGCCCTAAGTAGCGCGCGCCGATGAACAATCTTTTTAAATTTCTAACTAGTACCGGGCTGGTGCTTATCGTTTCTTCCAACGATGGGCAAGCCCAGGGTGCTAAGCCAACTGAAATACAGGTAACTCCCTATAAAACCACCATGTTGGCCAATGGGAAAGACGAAGTATTGATAACGGCCAAGATTATTGACAGCAAAGGAAACGAGGTACCTGGCGTTACGAGACCAGTTACCTACAAACTTGTTGGTGACGCCCATCTTGTCAGCATCAATGGAATCAAAGCGCGAAGCCTGCAGAAAACGGATAGCACTTGGCAAACCACTTTAAGTGGGACAACTCGTCTTATTGTAAAAGCCGGTACCACCCGCACTCCTATAAAATTTCAAGCGAAAGCCGATAGTTTAACCGTGGGTGCCACCGAAATACATATGATTCGGCCGGGCAAGCCCCACCTCGTAACCAACGACCGTTATAAGGCCATAACCACTACCGATAAAATACTGGGAGCCGATATTTCCTTTTTGCCCCAGCTGGAGGCCCGCGGCATAAAATTCACCGACCAAGGCACAGAGAAAGATGCCATTGCCATCTTAAAGGAGCATGGCTTCAACTACGTGCGGCTACGAATTTTTAATAACCCGGCCCAACCCAAAGGCTATTCACCCAAGAGCGGCTTTTGTGACTTAGCCCATACCAAGCAAATGGCCAAACGGGTAAAGGCTGCCGGCATGAAATTGTTACTCGATTTTCATTACAGCGACTATTGGGCCGACCCGCAGCAGCAAAACAAACCGGTGGCCTGGGCCGGCAAAGATTTCTCTGCTTTGAAGGATTCGGTGCAGACCTATACTCACTACGTGATGCAGCAGCTAAAAAACCAGGGGACGGAGCCGGAAATGGTACAGATTGGCAACGAAATTAATCACGGCATGATCTGGCCCGAAGGACACGTAAATAATCTGGATAGCTTGGCGCAATTGCTGTACGCTGGGTTCAAAGGGGTGAAAGCTGTAAGTCCCCAAGCAATTATTATGGTGCACGTTGCACTAGGCGGCCAAGCCGAGGAATCAAAGTTTTTCTACGACGCTATGCGCCAGCGCAATCTGCCTTATGACGTTATCGGTCTCTCCTACTACCCGAAATGGCACGGAACTTTAAGTGATTTGAAAAGCAACATTGCGAGCCTTTCAAAAAGATACAACAAGCAAATTATGGTGGCCGAATACACTCACCTCAAACGCGAAGTGAACGATATTGCCTTCAACGTACCAGGCGGCAAAGGCCTAGGTTCCTTTATTTGGGAACCGTTAAACACTTGGGAAGCAATATTCGACCGATCGGGTAAGCCCAATGAATTACTGGATGTGTACCCGGAGATTGCAGAGAAATATCTAAAGTAATGGAGCGTAATAAAAAGTGCGGCTCGGGTCAATATCCCGAGCCGCGCTTCTTTATTGGCGATTATACAGCCTTATTATTTCGCTCTTACCAAGGAAACATCATCTACTTGGCAAGCAGCGTTGGCAGCTCCTGCGGCCTGAAAGCCTATTTCCACTTTGCCGTTCTTAACTGGCACCCGTTTAAGTTCGATAGTAGTCCATTGCGGACTAGCTCGCTTTATCTGATGCGTGCTCCGCTTGCCGGCACTTGCAGCATATAGTTCCAGGTGCGAGAAGCCAGTAGTGTTCTTGATCGTCGCGGTGAGCGTGTAGAAACCGTCGGGCAGTTTCACGTAGGCAGAAGAGCTGATAACCTGCGAAACCCTTCTCTCGAAAGCAACTTTGTCGCTCATGTTGAGGCTTTTCTCGCCGATTATTCTCTTCCGGTCTGCTTCGGTATTGTTGTAATTCAGCACAGGGGAAGAGGTGGTATCGAGCGAAATTTTGTTGCCCTTGAGTACCGTTGTTTCCCAACCGAGCAAATACGTTTGTACGGGTTTAACCTGGCTCGGCATCCGTTTTCGGTCGGCTTCAAAACTGCCATTCTTCACGTAGTTGTTATCGGCTGCTACTTCCCACTCCCCGGTTTTGGCATCCAGATTCCAGGAGCCGAGCGAATTAAAATACGGCGTAGCCCCGTTGAAGGAGAGAGGAAACCATTGGTTGTAACCCAACCCGTTGCCGGCAAAATCAGCCCACCGGTCGCCGCAGTAAACAACGGTTTCTTGTTGGCTGCCTTTCACGTTGAAGAAAAAGCCGGTTTGCGTCACGTGGGCATAGTCGTCGCGGCTGCCCTCTAGCACCAACATCTCGTTACGGGGCTCATACGGGCCTCTGATACTGTCGGCCACCAGGTAATATGCCAACGAAGCATCCCAGCCATAAAGATTAGAGGCAGCCATATAGTATTTGCCCCTGTACTTAAACATGCAATTTCCTTCCCGACCAGCTCCCTCGAAAACCTTGGTGCAATCAAGCAAATCTACCTTGCCGTCCCGGAGACCAATCTCGGAAACATAAATTTTGTTGCGGCCCCGGCCATACGAATAAACCAGGTAAGACTTGCCGGTGTCCTCATCGGTAAAAACTGTTTGGTCGCCGGTATTGGTGGTGCCAATTCGCTCGAGCATACTAATTTTCTGTTGCCACGTAAAGGGCCCGGTCGGCTGGCTTGAGACGGCAACAAGCACCTGAGCGCCATGCTGCACAAGCATAGCATACTGGTTGCTTTCTTTCAGGTAGGCTACTCCCAGGCGGCCTACCCAGGTCAATTGGCCGTCGGGCATGGCTTCGGCCTTGGTCATGGCGTCGCCCTCAAACGTCCAGTTAACAAAGTCGGAGGAGGTATAACAGGTTACCGATTCGTAGCTCGACCGGGCAAGGTTTTGTTGGGTGAGGCCCGGTACGTTTCGGCCTCCTTATAATGAACGCCATACCAGTAATATTTTTCCTGGCTGGATTTCGGGTCTTTGAATTTGAATATACCGCCGCCCTGACTGTAGATGGGTTGACCGTCTTTGGTGTTCCAGAAAATATCATTTTTGATATTTAATTTCTGAGCAACGCTTGGGAACACCAAGGAAATATGCAAAAAAAGTATAAGCCAATAGAGTGGCCGTTTCTTTGCAAAGAGATTTGTAAAATTCCGACCAAGGTGCATAGATGGTGAATCAAATGTCTTAACTGTGTTTCTGGTCGCCAAGAATTAACGGCTAATTCAAGTAATAGCAGCGAAAGAAATTCCTGAAACATAACGATGGCGAGGCTTTTGTTGTGTCTGGCATCATGAAAAACCTATTGCTTGTCTTCTGCTGTGTTTTCCTATCGCGCAATGCTTTTGCGCAGATACCCACTACGATAAAGGAAGAGCAGGCAACGCAGGCGGTGCGCACCACTATTGCAGCGCGGGTGGCAGCTATGAAAGTTTCTTACCACCCGGAGGAATTTCAAACAGGCCCCTACCCCAACCCTGAAAACAACGCGACTTTTGTGGGTGGCACCATGGTAGTGCACCGCTTCCACATCAAGGATTCAACCGGCTTTGTGAAGCCCTACCACGTTTCGTACTTGGTCACTACAGTGGGTAAGGTGTACGTGCTCGAGGTTTTCAACCCCAGGCGCTAAAGTGCTCAGCGAGCTAACGGACAGCGGTGACCATAGCAGTAAAAGTTGGGAGGCAATGAAATGTTGCAGCTTTCCTGGTCTTCCCTGAAAAGAAGGCCACAAACTAACAGCTTGATTTCTGGCGGTTTTCAACGTTTCAGCTACTGTACACCGCCTTATTTGCAATCAACCCGTCCCCATAGCTGAGGCTTAGCTTGTAACGCGGCACAAGCGGCTGGCCAGGTCGGGTCTTCGGGATAGAGGGCGCTGCGCAGGTACGCCCAGGTCAGACGTTGAACCACCGCGACGCGCTCCGGGTCCTCATCCGTCATTTCCGTCACCCCGTAGCCGGAAATCCCTCCTAGCATGTGTTCGCCACCATAAATTAGTACATCCAGACATAGACGCCATTGCACAAGCATTAGTCATCTAGTGCAAAATCCTGGGCCGTTTGAAGAGCCGTTGAAACATAGTTTAGCCGTTACGTCGATAGCAACAACGGCGACACACTACGGCTAGTAATAGGCAATGAATTGGCCTACGGGTGCTTTGCTAACCGGCGTGGATAGTTTGCTGAAACCACAAACCTATTGGTATAGAATCTCGAAAAAGCTGAATCTAGCCGGGTCGGTTGCAGCACCCTGGTGCAGCAAGCCGGGCCGGGGGCAACGGTCCCACGGGGGCAGAAAATCGGCATTGTAGTACGCACTCCCCGTTGGTAGCTCGCGCCAGGTCTTGCCGCTTTCCCGCCAGAAAAACCGACACTGATAGCCTTTCACTACCACCATTTTCACTTGCACCGGCTGGCCCGCGCCAACGGCCGTTTCGTGCAACACCGTTCTCTTTTTGTTTTTTACCGCCCATACTTCCACCGCGCTATTGCGGACCCCGATGCCCACTGCCTGGTCCGCGTCACCGTAGAGCACTAGCCCTTTCAAGGCTGCATTACGCTCGACTACTTCCGTCGCTATTGCGTACGTGTCGGTGAGCGGACGAACAGTTAACGCCGTGCCGCTCGGATTATCGACGGCGGCTTGCCCCGCTAGCGACAACGTCCCTTTCGTTATCGTCCAAGTTGGCTGGCTATGGCGAAAATCCCACTGCCAAGCGTAGGAAAGCAACGCGGTTGAAAACTCATCCCGGAGGTTCTTGCTTGTACTTGAGGCCACTTTCTTCCCCATTGGCTGTATCGTGGGCCAACCCGTTGGGTTATCCCAAACCACTTCGCCTAGCATGCCTTGCCGGCCGGTATACACGTCCCCCGTTTTGCTGTAGGCGTGGTAGAGCAAAAAGTCTTTGCCTTCTTCGGAGCGTACTACCGTACCATGACCGGTGCATTTCCAGTTGTCGGTTTCGGCTAGGATGGGGTTATTGGTAAAGCGGGTGTAAGGGCCGCGCAAGGTAGCCGACCGGGCCACTTCCACCTGGTAGCTACAGTCCCGACCACAGCAGTTGCCCAAGGAATAGAACAGGTAGTAGTAAGTGCCATGCTTCACCAAGCATTGGCCTTCCAAGCCTTTTTTCTGCTCATCCCGGAGCAGGGTAAATGGCTCTCCCTCCAAGTGCAAGCCATCCGCGGAAAGTCGGCTGCCTAAAATTTCAATGGGCCGCTGATCCAGTCCGTAAGCCTTCCAGGTGATGTATAGTTGTCCGTTTTCTTCCAGCACGAAGGGGTCGATGGCCTCTTTTCCAAACGCCAGCAAGATACCCCTGTCGGTGAAGCCAGCGGCCGGATCTTTGGAAGTGGCCACCCCGATGCAGGAGAGGCCGTCGCTTTTTTTACGGGCAACATAGTACGCGTAGTAGGTGCCGTTGTGGTAGAAAAGCTCCGGCGCCCAGAACGAAGCCTTGGCCCAGGCTGGCGTTTTTGGTAGTACGTAGCCAATCTGCTGCCAGTGCAGCATATCCGTGGATTTAAACAGCGGGAAATGCGGCGCCCATTCCGACGAGGTACCCGTTGCGTAATACACCTTGCCCTGCCGGATAATAGAAGGATCGGCAAAGTCGCCGGGTATGACCGGGTTTTCGAGGCGTTGGCTGCTGTCCGCCTGGCTGCTCCTACCAACTTCTTTTTGCTTTAAGAATGTAGGGTTTTCTTTTGGAAATGAAGCGTAGCTAACAGCACGGGCGGTATAAAGCACCGACAGCACGAAAAACATAAGAAATAACCGCCATTCAACCCGATAATTTCGGGTGCGGCTTGCTAGAGTACGGGCCATAGTAGTCAAGAGAAGTTATCCTACTTACCAGGATTATACACGGCTACCGCGACCCGGCTATCGGCGCAACCATAGTAGAGAAACCATTTGGCTTGATGATACACCAAACCTTCCACGAACACGGTTCCGGCCGGATATTGGCCGCTTTTTTCGAAGGGCTCGGTGGGCACAAAAAACGGCTTGTCTAACCGGGCAAGGACTTTGGTAGGATCCGCTAAATCAAATAAAACCTGCCCCGCCGCGTAGGTGTTGGCGGTGTACGCTTCGGCGCGGCCCGCGTCCGGCTTGTTTTTGCCGTTGTACAAAACCAAAATGCCTTTGTCGGTGATGATAGCTGGCGGCCCACACTCGGTCAGGTCGCTATCGAAGTAGTTCAGCCGCGGCCGGAGTACCGCTCGTAATTCCTTTTTTCATCCAGCATCGGCGTCCAGTTCAGTAGATCATCGGAGGTGGCGATATTCATAAACTTCTCGCCCCAATACAGCAGATACTTGCCATTCACCTTGGTGATGACCTGTTTGCCGTCAACCAGTTTGGTTACGATAGAAGCGGACTTGCTGGCAATGTCTTTGAACCTGCCGCCGTAGGCTTGGTAAAAGGCCGGGCCGTGTTTAACCCAGATACGTAAATCTTTGGAGGTGGCGACGGCCAGTCGGGGTACTTTCTTGTTCCACTGCGTGTACAACATCACGTATGTACCGTCTTCCGTGGCGGCAACGCGGGGATCTTCGCAGCCACCCGGCCACTCAAACTCCTTTTGATTGTCGTCGGCCGGGTAAAAGACCGGGGTTGCTTGGCGCTTCATCTGGATGCCGTTGATGCTTTCGGCCAAGCCCAGCCGCGAGGTTCGCTCCCCAATGCCCGTGCCCGACTTATCTTCGGAGCGGTACAGCACATAGATGGTGTTGTTTCTTACGACCGCTGCCGGGTTGAATACGTCGCTGGCCTCCCAAGCTACCTGCTGCCCACTCATCGGATCCAGAAACGTACTCTGCGGATTGGGTTCCAGCACCGGATTTCCTTGGGCTGGCCGAATAAAAGGGCCCATAGCCCAATCGGGCAGCTTCTGCTGCCCAGGCGCAGCGGTGGTAGCCAACCAGCAAGCCACCACCAACAGAGCACTTACAATACCTTTCATCTGTCGCGTTTTATGTGAAAGAGGCCATCAGCTTCTGTTGGGCGTTTCACTCCAATTGAAGCGCCGCCTCGCGCCCGACTGCATGCTTACCTAGCGCTGCCAGGTTGCGTTGCAGGATGTGTTGTTGAGCTGTAGTGCTTGAATATACATTTTCTTTTCTGCGCTCCTCCTTTGATTAGGCATGTAAGACTGTTAATCAATGTGGAGTGTGAATCAGCTGGTGCGGCCGGATTTAACCCGCTGCCTTCTGCGTATTAGTGCTTCAGTATTTTCAACCGGGCAATTCCTTCACGCCAGTTGGTAGATTTCTAACGATGTCTTGGAATCTGCCCTGAAGCAGGGTTTGCGCCTAGCGACTAAAGGAGATGGGATACTGGGAGGACTAGTCCTGAAGGAGTAGCAGCAATGTATCCATCCCAAGGGCGCAAGAAAATCTCTATTTGATTCTGATATAAAATCAAAACATCACTTAGTACCCGGCTCTTAAATGGGACGCTACTCGGCAGCGTGCGTAGCGAGCAAAAATAGTTGAGGAAGCAGTACCTTGCCCCGGTCTCTTTCGTTTGGGAGCTGGTGAGTAGGAGAGATTGAGCACGTCAACCTTGTCCGCTTTAACCCGAAACCAACTACTAAAGTAAACTGGCACTGCTTTTTGCGGGTTAACCAGTTAAAGCGCTACTTCGTTAGCGAGTTAAACTTCTGTACTCTATGTCCATCACCTCTCACGTAGACTTAGCCGGCCTCCAACGCATTAGCGAAGCCGTTGGCACTACCCTCAAGCAAATGCGCGAGTATGCCCAACCGGGGATGACCACGCAAGAGGTGGACGAGTATGGTGGTCGTCTTCTGGCGGCCTTGGGGGCTAAGTCGGCCCCGCGGCTGACTTATGGTTTTCCTGGCTGGACGTGCATCAGCGTCAACAACGAAGTGGCGCACGGCATTCCGTCGGCTAGCAAGGTGCTGCACGAAGGCGACTTAATCAACATCGACGTATCGGCGGAGCTGGACGGCTACTGGGCTGATAACGGCGGCTCTTTCGTGCTCGGCACCGATATTCACCAGCACCAGCCGCTGGTCGATGCCTCCCGGCAAATCTTGCGCACGGCCCTGAGCCGCATTCGTGGTGGTGTTCGCATTGCCGATATCGGCGGGCTGATTGAGGGCGAAGCGCGAAAAGCGGGGTATCGGGTGATCAAGAACCTGGTAGGACACGGCATCGGTCGGAGCCTGCACGAGGAGCCCAAGGAAATCCCCTGCTACTACGACCGCTACAACCTGAAGCGCTTCAAGAAAAATTCGGTGGTAGCAGTGGAAACGTTTATTTCTACCCGCGCCACAATAGCCCATCAGCTCAGCGACGGGTGGACGCTGGCTACCAAAGACGGCAGCTTCGTGGCTCAGCACGAGCATACCATTGTCATTACGGATGGCAAGCCTATTATTCTAACGGAGGCGAACAGCATTTGGGAGTAAGCATTGCAGTTGTGAAGTTCGGCTAGATTCTCTACTTCAGCTATTTGCGTGCCAGCGGATTCAGGTATTAGCTGCTTGGCAAGTAGTTAGTGGCATCAAGGTTCTATAGTAGGTGCTTCACTATGCTTACTCGATAGTATATTGGGCTAAGACCTAAACTTTCCTGTGGATAAAGCCGCCCCGCGCCCCTAACTATGCGCCAGTTGGGCAAGCCGTGCACAGACTTGCTTGATATCTCGACCTAAGTGACGCCTGAGTGCTACGCGCTTCAACTTAATTCGTGGTATTGCTGCTCCTTCCTGGAGCAGTCAGGGACAGGAATTAGTGTGGCAACTGCTAAGACAAGGTTTACTTGAATTCCTTTAAACTCAACTTGAAACTGAGTTGCTCTTAGCCGGAGGTTTGTCTGGTTTCACCAGAGACCAGCTAGGAATCAGTTGTGTATTATCAATTCCAACAATACACGCCTCTGTTTGGCATTCTAGTGTCTACTGCCAACCCATTGAAAACCTAGCTTTCCATTAGGAGCCATTTGAATTCAACGTCGCTAGAACACTTCGGTGATAAGCGAAATTAAAAGCGTTTAACATATATTATAGATTTACTATATTTATCACACTGTTTCATTGAGTAACGGCTTCCTCAAGGAGAGTCGTTGGGTGGGGGCACCGTCTAGACGACGGTCATGGTATTTCCGTTTCGATCCGGCCATAGGCTCGGCTGCGCTTAGCCGCAGCCTCTTGTTTTTTCATTGCTGTCCTGGGTCCGAAGAGCTTGCCTCAGCCGATGGCTGCTTAGCGCTGCTGGCTTATGCTCTTTGCAACGCCTACCTCGGGGAGGAGGCTACTTTTTCTGCCGCTTGATTTTTTCCCACGCAGTTCTTTTCGCTATGAATTTACTCTGCACGCGTCGCCAGAAAATTACTCGTCTTGTTGGGCTTGTCCTAGCAGGTTTGCTTTTCTACGGTTGTGAAGAATGGCTACCCGAATGGGAAAACCATCCACCCACGGTGCACGAAGAAAGTGCCGACGTGGTGTACGACTGGTACAAGTTGATCGGCCAGATTCAGTTGCGCACCTCGCCCCAACCCAATGTCATTGCCAACAACCGCAGCTTTGGTTACATCGGCGTAGGTCTCTACGAAGCTGTGCAACCCGGCCTGAAGGGTGCCGTGAGCTTATCGTCGACCCTCTACCAAATGCCTACTATGCCCAAACCAGAACGCAACCGCGGGTACGTTTGGGGCGCCAGTGCCAACGCGGCCCTAGCCAGCCTGAGCAAGCAGTTGCTAGTAGGGTTGACTCAGGCCGACCGGGCACGCCTAGATTCACTGGAAACTGCTTATCAGGCCCGCTTTAGCGCCCAGAACCCGGCAGCTGTGGTGGCGCGCTCACAAGCCTTTGGGCAAGCGGTTGCCACGGCTATCTACAACTGGTCTACCACCGATAATTTTTCCATCTCCAGCGACGGGTACGTGCTACCGGTGTTTCCGGGTGCCTGGGTGCCCACTCCCCCGCCAATGCCAACCCGGTCGGGCCCTTCCTGAAGAATTCTCGGCCTTTTCTGGCGTCCAGTGCCACGGTGTCCATACCTCCCATGGCGGTACCTTATTCCGAAGACTCAACCTCGTCGTTTTACGCGGCCGCCCACGAAGTGTATAGAATATCAAAATCCTTGACTCCGGAGCAGAAAGCAATTGCCAACCATTGGGCAGATGTGGGCGGAGTAGGCGTTGGGGTGCCCGGGCCTGGGCACCTCATCTCGATTGTTACCGGCGTGCTGCAAAGCCAGCGCGCCAAGCTTGGCACCGCAGCGGTTGTCTATGCCAAAACCGGGATTGCCAACAAGGATGCCTTTATTATCATGTGGCGGGGCAAATTTCAGTACAACCTGCTGCGGCCAGTTACCTACATCCAGCGACACGTAGAGGCTGGGTGGCTACCCTATTTAGTGACGCCTCCTTATCCCGAATACCCCTCGGGCCTAGCGGGCATCTACACGCCGGTGCTGCAAGTGTTGCTACGGGAGTTTGGCGACGTTCCCGTCACGGACAACGCCTACGCCTGGAATGGGTCGGCACCCCGGCACTACGCCTCAATCACAGCCGTAATGGAAGAAGCGGCAGTTTCCCGCGTCTACGGTGGCATTCACTACCGCTTCACCCAGGAGGCAACCCTGGCCCTCGGCCGGCAAGTAGGCAACACTATTGCTGACATTCCGCTGCTGCCCAAGTAAGAAAGCTAAGGCAAGCAGGTAGCACAGAATCTGTCCGCTCGTTTTAACGTTCTTGATTCGCCCTGCTTACTTTTATGACTCTGGCTCAGTTGTTTCTGCAACTCAGATGTGCTCAAAAGTTTGGGTCGAAGTTGAAGTAGATCGGGTTGGACAGCCCTACCATCTTCCCGATCAGCGCCGACGACTCAGGAACCTGAGGGTAAGAAGTTGCGGGCCCCTCGACCACCACCCGGTAGTAAGTCCGGCCCGAACTTAAGGGGGTATCGGTGAACTCGGCGGTAGGGGTCGGGCCGCTCGCTTGGAAAGTGTTGAACGGACTGCCATTTTTCACCACCTGAATGGAATAGGCTTCATTGGCAATAGCATTTCCAGTTAACTTGATCCGGAACGTGACGGGCTTGCCCGTAGCCTTGGTGTTGTCGCCCATCATCAGATCCATAGTGCCATCCTGATTTAGATCGGCATAAAACTCGACGCGAGGGGCATACGGATTTGCACTGATAGATACCCTTCCGTTCGTTAAGGCATCGACCACGGCTTGCGAGGTCCGCGTAGTGGCGAACACCCAGGTGGTGGGGGTCCCCACGTAGTTAGCTTTTGCTTGGGCACTGTTTTTCGTGGTTTGCTCAGGGGTGTCCGGCACGCCATGGTGCGCATCGCTCCCGCCTCTACCGGTCAGCTTGCGGCCCGAGGAAAGCATATCATCCCAGATCATGATAGCATTGGCGTTGTTGGCCCAAAGCACGGAATTCCATACCTCCAGCGACTCCAGCAGGTCGTAAGAGTAGCCGAAGTGGTCTTTCCCACTCGGATGATTGGCCGAGAGGTGAATGCCAAGCTTGTTTTTCACGTCGCCAATTACCACGTCGCGCTGATCCCGCACCTCGAACAAGCGCTTATGATCATAGGGTTTGGCAGCGAAGGTGTTGCCGTGCCCGCGGGTTGTGGTCCATTCGGCGCCGTAGAGCAACAGCAAAGAGTCTGATTTGAACTCGGGATCAGCCCAGGTATGATGCGCCACATCGCCCTCGACATGGTTGTCATGGTCAGTTATGCAGAGGTAATCCATACCGACTCGGTTGGAAAAGGCAATGATCTTAGCAATAGGATTGTTAGTGGACTCCTTGCTGTGCCGGGAATGAACATGCAGATCCCCTTTGAGCCATACCCCTTGGCTAAGGCTGGCAACTGGCAGCGGGACGCCACCGGCGGTGGACACCCGCCGGTGGCGAGAACTCGAAGACTCTACCACCGAAGTACTGTGGCAACTCGTAGCACTCAGCAGCACACCAATACCGATAAAACCTAGTAGCTGGGGCAGGCTTTGGGAAAATTCAACCATGATAGTACAAAGCCTGGTAACGTTATAGAATAGTCGCCTTTTACCTTCGCCATGGATCACCTACCGTGGGTTCGGCAGGTCAGAAGCACCCCCGGTTCCTGCAAACGGCAAGCTGGACTCCGGGCGTGGTTGCGCTACTACCATGGCGGCATTTAGGTGGGTGTAAAATAGACGAGGAAAGAACTCTTTTACGAGTTCGTACCCTTCACATTACTTGCTTCAGAAGAGTACGCCGGGCAAAGCACGGGCTTGGCCGCTACGCTTGCAAGCCAACCCGAACGGCTTCACAAAAGCATAAACAAGCGGGTTGCTAACTATGGCATGGTATCACCGGGCCAGCTACCAAGGTGTCACAGAAAGATAACTTTCTGTTGACAAACTCAGCGGTAGCGGCCAGGTACTTTTGCGGTTCCTCTGCTCAAAAGTTCATTTAAAAAGCAGACTATTGCCCGCTATGCCTCTGGCAGAACCTTCCTGTTGTCTTGCACCGCCCCCCACCCAGCGGTTTTGCTTGCTCTCCCCCACCTTACAGGACGTGGTGCTGCACCAACTGCGGGGCACAGTATTTCCGGAAGGCTATTTCGCCCAGATCCCGCCTGCCGAGTGGCTGCACTTACTACGCTTGGTGGATCCGCTCTTGTACTTGCCCTCCGGACGGGCACAGGAAGTCGAGTTTGCTCAGGGCCGGCAACTACTGCTGTTGCTACTAAGCCAATACCTCGACGTCGATTAGCCCCAACGTGTACACCGCACCGGCCAGTGAACTACGAATTCCGCTGCAAAGCAGTGCTGTTTATTTGAGGCTAGAACTCGTTGCCACCGCTTAAGCTGCGACTGTTGTACCATAGCCCTCGAGCAAGCCCCGCTACCTAGTCCTTTGGGGTCTGCCTTGAGCTTTCTTATCTAGATCAAGTGCCCTTTGGTATTGAACTCAGTAGGTTTTGCTAGAACCGAAAGCAGCAACGCAGACGCCCAAACGGGACTAATGGCTAGTTGAGCAAGAAATAAATCGCAGCTACTAGCACCATGCCACTCATAAATAATGCAACTATCAGATTGTCACGTGAGTTAGCGGTAGGCGTTTCCATGGTTGAGTTGTTGGACGAAGAAGAGACTGGAGCGTGCATAACAAAAGGTTGACCGAAATTTGGGACCGCAAAGGTAACACCTTGTTGTTTTTCAGCTCATCAGTAGCAGCACTTTTCAATGTTAAGTTTTCACCGAACTAAGTCCTTGACCTACCAATTACGTAGGTAATGTACTAATAGCCATTGTGTTTACTTGCTTGAAACTGCGAGATTGGAAGTTGACGTTTACTAGGCGAAAGTCGCGTTTCTAGGGCCAACGCTTACAGTAGTAATATGTAGGAGCCATTAAAGAGAGAAATTATAACCTCCGTGAAAACGGCCTTAGCTACCTTGAAGTCCTACCGCTCCTATCCGCAGTTCGCCGATGATAGCGGCCACTGCCAACTCAGTTTGTGTGGGCAAGCTAGATAACTCATCCAGCAAAAAATAACCGCGTCAATCAGCAACAACATGCTGCTAATTGACGCGGTTATTTGCCTGGTTATGTGCACCCTTTCACTAGCCGGCAAACCCAAAGTCTAGCTCCCGTTGAATAAAAGAACTACTTGAAAAGTCCTAATTCTTTATTTGAACAAGCCCTGAGCGAACATATACAAATCGTGCCGCCACACCGGCCAGGTATGCCCGCCCGGGTATTCGCTGTACGAATACTTGATACCTAGTTCATCGAATTTGGCGCGCATTACCTTGTTGTTGGCATACGCAATGTCTTCCGGACCGCCCATCGATAGCCACAGCTGCTTTAGGTTCTGATTGACGGTGCTGACATTGGTTTTCATGTAGTTGTACTGCGGGTCGGACAACTTGGGATTGTTGGCAAACCAACCCGAACTGAATACCCCAAGGAAGCAAACATATCGGTGTTTTTGATGCCGGCGTAAAGCGTTTGCAGACCGCCCATCGACAAGCCTGCCAGAGCCCGATTGTTGGCGCCGGGCGCAACCCGAAAATTACTTTCCACGAACGGAATCACAGATTGTTTTAACTCTCTTTCAAAGGTTTGCAGCGTGTTTTCCGAGAAGCCGGCGAGCCCACCCGGCCCGCCCATATTGCCGTCCACCATCACAATCACCATGGGTTTAGCTTTCTTTTCGGCGATAAGGTTATCCAGAATCAAATCCGTTTTGCCTTGTTTTGCCCAGCCGCTTTCGTCTTCGCCGCCCCCGTGCAGCAAGTAAAGCACCGGATACTTTTCTGCGGTTTGGGTGTCGTAGCCGGCTGGGGTATAGACATAAAACTGACGCCAAGAATTGGTAACGCCCGAATAGTAGCGCTTAAGCCGTACGTCCCCGTGGGGCACATCTTTCAGGGCGTAAAAACCACCGTTTCGGGAGGGGATTTCAATGCCGCTAGCCATGCGTCCCATACCGTAGAAAGTGTCGCTGGCGGGGTCGGCAACTGGTAGACCATCGAGCACAAGGGAGTAGTAATGCAAGCCCTGGCTAATCGTGTCCGTCGTGACGGTCCAGAAACCGCTGGTGTCTTTGACCATGTCGTATTTTCGACCTAGATCTACTTGCACCTGCTTGGCGGCGGGGGCTTTCAAGCGGAAGACCACCCGGTTGTCAGGCAGAATCTGGGGGTATTTCGCGTTGCGCACATTCGTAGCGGCCTGCGCGCCTAGCACGGTGTAGGTGGGCAACGCCGCCGTATCAACCGGCTTGAACAGAAACTGCGAGAACATATACAGCCCGTTTTTCCAGACTTTAAAGTCGTGGCCCCCTGCTTCGAGGTAGTAGATGTGTGGCACGTTGTGCTCATACAAGTAGTCGTGGGTGCGCTGGCTGATGGGGAGCAGGCCGTCATTGTCGCCACAGGAAATCCAGAGCAACTTGAGTTGCTTGCGCGCTTTTGCGGGGTCTGGCACCAGCACTTCGGGTTTTTTGGTGTTGGGCGCCGAAGAAAACCCGCCTACCCAAGCGAACTTATCCAGGTTGCCTAAGCCAAAATCCAAGGACTGCCCACCGCCCATTGAAAGCCCGGCAATAGCCCGGTTCTCGCGGGTGGTCAGGGGTTTGTACTTTTTCTCAATGAACGGAATAAGGTCGCTGAGCAGGTCTTTTTCAAAGTTGGCAAAAGCCGCTACCTTTTCCGGGCTGTAGATATTGCCAACCGCACGGTCGTCTTTCATGGCCCGGCCATTGGGCATGACAACCAGCATCGGCTTCAGTTTTCCCTCCGCATACAGGTTGTCCAAAATCACCTGCGGCTTGCCGCCCTTCAGCCACTCTTTTTCGTCGCCCCCAATCCCGTGCAGCAAATAAAGCACGGGGTACTTCTTGTTTTTGGAGTAGCCCGGCGGCGTATACACCAGCGCTTTGCGCACGGTGCCCACGGTAGCAGAGGGGTAGCTGATGCTGTCGAGCTTGCCGGTCGCAATGCCCGCTCTGGGCTGGTCGAACCCGGCGGGCGCCTCCTTCACGGTTGGTTGGGCAAGCACACTATGGGCGGCCAACAATACGAGGCTCGCCAGCAGGGAAAACTGTTTTCTCATCAGTTGAAAGAGCATGTATTGCCTTTAGAGACAGTGATTTGTAATTGTTATTTAAAAAGAGCGGTCCTGCTGAACACGGCCTAAGCATTCCTAGCTCAGAAGTAATCAATGCCGTTGCAGCGAAGCGGCCCAGATGCTTCGACTGCGCTCAGCACGACCGCTCTTTTTGCTTTCTACACTTGCTGCACCGGCCAATTACTCTATCGTCTTGGTCGCTCCCGCTAATACCATCTCCGCTTGCTGCACGCGGCCGGTTTTCACGGCCGTGGCCAACGGCTGGCCGCCGCCCACGAATACCTGCACTTTTTCGGCTAGCTCCACGCGCCGGGCTTGCGCATCGAGCCGCGAAAGCTGCCGCGGCGTCAACGTGAACATGACCGTCTTTTTCTCGCCGGCTTGCAAGCTCATACGCCGGAAACCTTCTAGGGCGTGCCGGGCCACGCGGCCCGATGCGCCAGGATGGCGCACATAAAGCTGTACTACTTCGTCGCCGGCGCGCTGCCCGGTGTTCTGCACCTGCACGCTCACGCTAATGGGTTGCCCGGTAACGGGTTTGGACAGCACCTTCAAGTTGCTGTACTGGAAGGTGGTATAGCTCAGGCCGTGGCCGAAGGGAAACAATGGCTCGCCGGTGAAATAGCGGTAGGTACGGCCTTCCATACTGTAGTTGTCGAAGGCCGGCAACTGCGTTTCCGACTTGTAGAACGTGACCGGCAGGCGGCCGGCGGGGTTGTAGTCGCCAAACAGCACGTCGGCCAGGGCCGTGCCGGCCGACTGGCCACCGTACCAGGTGGTAAGCATTGCCGGCAGGTTAGCGGCTTCCCAAGGGGTAGCCAACGCGCTGCCCGACATCATGGTGAATATTACCGGCTTACCAGAGCCGTGCAGCACCTTCAGCAAGTCGGTTTGCACCTGGGGCAACGCAATGCTGGTTCGGTCCCCGCCGCTGAAGCCGGGCACCTTCACGTTCATTTCCTCGCCTTCCAGCTTGGGTGAGATGCCGCCCACAAACACGATGGCGTCGGCATCCTTCACCCGAGCTAGAATGTTGGTTGCGTTCATGGGTACCACTTTCGCGCCGGTGAATTTGAGGATGGTGCGGCGGTCGGTTTGCAGGTACTCCAGCCGCAGGTTCAGCTTCTGGCCGGCCGTCACGTTCAGGATGTGCTGCTTGGTGGAGAACCCACGGCCGGCCCAAGTATCAATCACCTGCTTGTCGTTGACGAACAGGCGGTAGCCGTCGTCGCCGGAAATTTCTAGGGCCAGTTCCTCGGTTGTTAGAGGCGTGAAGGTGGTTTGGTAGCGGGCCGAGAAATTTTCGGCGGGCAGGCCGGGCGCCACTTCCATTTTCACGTTGGCTAGGTAGCGGTCCAGCCCCGCTTCCTGGCGGGTAACCACGGGCTGGCCTTCCAGATTAGTGCCCTTGAAATACTCGGCCTGGAAGCCGGGCTTGCCATTGTACGCCAATTGCTTGTTGATGTCGAGCGGCTCGTACACCACGTTGCTGGCGTAGTCGACGCCTTGAATGTAGACCACCTCGGTGCCTGGGCCCACCTTGGCCCGGATGCCTTCAAGTGGGGTCACATTGTCGGTTGGAAAGCCGTTGTAGTTGCCGAGTTGCACGCTTTCGTTGTCGGCGTTGGGGCCGAGCACGGCGATTTTCTTCAGGTTTTTGCGCAGCGGCAGCGTGTTCTTGTCGTTTTTGAGCAGCACCACCGACTCACGGGCCATCTTCAGGGCGTGGGTTTGGTGGGGCTTGCTTTCCACCACGCTCATGGGAATCTGCGCGTATTTGACGCGTTCCACTGGGTCGAACATGCCGAGTTGGAAGCGGATTTTGTAGAGCCGCTTCACCGATACGTCGAGCTGTTGCTCGGTAATCAGCTTTTTCTGCACTGCTTCCAGCAGCGAGTTGTAGGTAGAGAGCTTGCCCGTCGCGCACTCAATATCGGTGCCGTGCAACACGGCGTTGGCCGCGGCCGTGGCCGCGTCGGGGTCGGTTTTGTGGTGCTGCCAGAAGTCGTTGATGCCGTCGCAATCTGAGGTGACGTAGCCTTTGAACTTCCACTTGTCGTAAAGAATTTCGTTCATCAGCTTGTCGCTGCCGCAGCAAGGCTGGCCGGCGTAGGCGTTGTAAGCGCACATCACGCTGGCCACCTTGGCGTCCACGACCAGGTCGCGGAAAGCGGGCAAGTAGGTGTCCCACAAATCGTAGTCGCTGATTTGGGCATTGAACTCGTGGCGCGACGATTCGGGGCCGCTGTGCACGGCGAAGTGCTTGGCGCAGGCCGTGATCTTGAGGTATTTTGGGTCGTCGCCCTGAAAGCCTTTCACCAGCGCGCTGCCTAGCTGCCCAGTCAGGTAGGGGTCCTCGCCGTAGGTTTCTTGCCCCCGGCCCCAGCGCGGGTCGCGGAAGATGTTAATGTTGGGCGTCCAGAAGGTAAGGCCCTGGTAGATGCCCCGCTCGCCGCGCCGCACGAACTCCTGGTGCACCGCCCGCGCCTCGTCGGAGGTGATGGTGGCCATTTGCAGCATGGCATCGGTGTTGAAGGTGGCGGCCATGCCAATGGCCTGCGGGAAAACCGTGGTTTTCAGGCTGGTACGGGCCACGCCGTGCAAGGCCTCGTTCCACCAGTTGTAAGCCGGGATGCCGAGCCGGTCGATGGCCGGGGAGGTGTTGAGCATCTGCGACACCTTTTCGGGCAGAGTCAGGCGGCCCACCAAGTCATTGACTCGCTGGTCGATGGGCAAGTCGGGGTTTTGAAACGGAAATTCAGCCACCGGGCCCGAGGTGGTGGCCGACGGCGATGCCCCGCTGGTGAGCAGCAGAATACCTAGTAAAGCAGTAGCAAGCTTCATAGAAATGGGAATTGGAAAGACGGAGGCAAGTAGCTTTTCACAATAGCTGCCTCCTGAAGGAAGGTATTTTTTGTGGCTTAAGCCCGCGCTAGGTAATAGCAGCGGTCAGCAATTCATGCTGAGGCCGCGGGCGGACTTACTCGAAGCGCACCCAGTCCACTTCGACGGGCGCTTGAGACTTTGGCGCTACAAACAACGCGTGCGTACCGGGCTTGAAAGCCATGATTGGAGCTTTCACCTCGTGCCAAGTGCCCTTCGGTACGGCTACTTCCGCAATCACTGGGCCCGTTGCATTATCCAACCGGATTTGTAAGGTGGCCCCGGCGGTGGATGCGCCCCGGAGCGAAACGGTTTTCAGCTTTTGTTGGCCAAATGCTACCCCGTTGTACTGCACCCAGCCGGAGTTGCCAGCAAAGACGGTTTTCCAGCCCTGGAACGTGTTGGCCGTGTCGAGGAACGCAATGGCCGCGCCCCGCTCGCTGAGGCGACTGTAGCGGTCCAGCTGGATTTTTTGCCGGGCATCAGTCAAACCGACGCCGCGCAGGGTGGGCTTCACTTTTTGAATCGAGCCATCAGCGGCGAACGACAAGCTGTCGATTCTAACCGAACGGTTCTTGTCGAACTTCGGCGACAAGTCGTTGTGGTGGTAAAACAGGTACCACTGGTTTTTGAATTGCAGAAACGAGTGGTGATTGGTCCAGCACCCGGTCGGCGACTCGTCCATAATCACGCCCTTCACGGTAAACGGCCCGAGCGGGCTGGTGCTGGTGGCGTATTCGAGGCGCTCGGTTTTGTTTTCGACGTGCGGATACGTGAGGTAGTAAATACCCTTGCGCTCAAATACATACGGGCCTTCCTTCAAGCCTTTGGTGGGTAGTTCGCCGAGGGTTTTGGGCTCGTCGGCTAGCTCCAGCATGTTGTCCTTGAGCTTGGCGCCATAGATGTTGCCCTGCGACCAGTAGAGGTAGGCTTGGCCGTCTTTGTCGATAAGCACGTTGGGGTCGATGCCGCGCACGCCCTTGATGGGCAGCGGCTGCGGCACAAACGGACCCGTCGGTTTGTCGGCCACGGCCACTCCAATGGTGAAGCCCTTGCTGACGGTCGTATCGCGGGGCGTGCTGGGGAAGTAAAAGTAGTACTTGCCGTTGCGGAAAATGCAGTCGGGCGCCCACATGCTGTAGCTGTCGGGCTTCACCCACGGCACTTTGTTTTGGGTGACAATGACGCCGTGGTCCATCCAGTCGGTGAGGTTGGCGGATGAGAAGACGTGGTAGTCTTCCATGACAAACCAGCCGGCCCGCCCGTGCCCTGGGGTAGCCCGGATGTCATGCGAAGGGTACACGTACACCCGGTCGCCGAATACGCGGGCCGTAGGGTCGGCGGTGAATTGATTGGTGATGAATGGGTTCTGGGCGTAGGCGGGCGAAAGGCCAAGCAGGGTCAGGGTCGCCAGCAGCCCGTAAAGTTTCAACGTACGCATCGGGTTTTGCGGTTAGGGAATAGGGAGTGCTCGTTCTGGTGAAGTGTTCCACCAAAGCGGCTACTTGCTCAGCTTGTCGGTAATGCGGAAGTAATCGAAGTCGGCGTAGCCGCCCGCCGCTTGGGTGGCGTAGTTGAAGAGGCTAAAGCGGTAGCCCATGAAGTGCGGCAGCGTGTAGGCCATCTTGAGGGGCTTGCCCACGGGCTGCCATGTGCTGCCATCGAGGCTGTAGAAGAAGGTAGCAACGTCCTTGCGGTCCTGGAAATCACACTCGATTTTGAAGTACACCTTGTTTTGCGCCAGCGGCAAGCGCTGTAACTCTACTGGTTTTTCCGACTCGGCGCTGACCATCACAATAGCTTTTGCGCCCTGGCTAGCCTGCACGCCCACCAACCCATAGCGCTTCTGCAATACCCCGAGGCCGGCAAAATCACCCGCTTTCAGGTTCGACACGTCCAGGGCCGTAGTGCCGGCGCACATTGGGCCAATGGTGCGTTGGGTCAGCGTGTTGCGGGCCAGCAGAAACGACGTATCGACCCGCCCGGTGGTAAGGCGCAGGTAGCCCGGGCGCTGGCTCACCGACCAGAATTTGTTGTCAGGATTGTGGTTCCACTGCCACACCAAGGGCAGGGCTGGCTCGCCCGCCCGGCGGGTAAATTCGTCGGAGGCAACTAAACTCGGAATCAAGCTTTTGTTGGCGGGTAGTGGTAGCGTTTCAGGGACTTTGCCCACCGGGTTGCCTAGCACCGGCCAGCCACTTTCCCACTGCACTGGCACCAGGTATGGGATGCGGCCCACTGCGCCAAAATCACGGAACAAATACGAGTACCACTTGCCCTCGGGCGTATCAATTAGGCCACCCTGAGCTACGCCCAAGTCTTGCAAAGCCAACCGCCCCTCGTAGGGACCCGTTATTTTATCGGCCCGGTGCACGACCACCGTCCGCATCCCGCCGCGCGGCCACGTGATATTGAACAGGTAGTACTTGCCGTTGACCTTGAAAAGCTGCGAGCCCTCAGCCGGCAGGTTAATATTGGAGCCGGCCGGGGCGCTGGCATTCTCGATGATGGTTTGCGGCGTGGTTCCCGGCTTCAGCCCCGACACGTCGGCGGTGAGTTCGGCCAGTTGGATTTTGCCCGCGCCGTAGAGCATGTACACGCGGCCATCGTCGTCGAAAAACAAAGAATGGTCGTGCAGGCTCGGCCGGAAAGAAACTGCCTTCCAGGGGCCTTTTTCGATGTTTTTGGTGGAATACACATGGGTTTTGCCCGTGGTTTGGGCAAACGTGCTGACGTAGTACGTGCCCTGGTGGTAGCGCAAACTGCTAGCCCACGAGCCGCGCCCGTAAGTGCTCTGGCCCTTGGCTAGCGTCATGGCGTCCACGTTAGCCAGGGTATCGTAGGCGTAGCTAACCAGCTTCCAGTTCACCAGGTCCGTTGATTTCATGATAGGCACCCCGGGGCTCATGTGCATGGTGGTGCTGCTCATGTAGTAAGTGTTCCCCACCCGAATCATGGATAGATCCGGCACATCGGCATGCACAATGGGGTTGCGGGCCTGGGCCCAAGCCGCTGGCCGCAGTCCCAAAACACCTAGCCCGGCCAACAGTAGCAATAAGTAGTTCTTCATAGGTTAGCCTTGCTAATTAGTGCGTTTGGGGCTTTATCACCTGGTAGTTGCCGCTCAGGTGCATGAGGCTGAATAGGTACAGCAGGCCGTCGTAGTACGGGTCGAAGTAGCCGTCGTCGTAGGGTGCTAGCTTGGCATTCCAGAGGGCGTGCACGAAATCCAGCTGCGGTGGGGCCGGGCGCATGAGCGACGCCGACGCCGACGTAGCCACCAAGCCCAAGGAGTGGCGCAACTTCTTCACCTTGCCGGCCGGCAGAATAAAATCGGGGCGCGAGCCGTCCACGTTGAATTGGTCTCCGAAGGTGTTGAGGCCTTTACTGCGCAGAAAGCCCTGGAAGCGCTGCGCGTATTGCTGCTGCCAAGCCCGGTCCTTGCCAAACCACACGTAATCCATGGCAATGTTCATGGGCACGCGCCAGGAGTCGTAGCGAAAGGCGGCGGGCGCCCACCGGGTCGAGTGGGGCTTACCGCTAAACTCGGTGTAGTCATAATTGAGCCCGGTAGGAGCGGCGCAGGCACGGTGCAAAAACACGCGCGCCGTATCGGCGCAGTCCCGGTAAAACTGCTCGTGCCCGTCCTTGGCATATTCGGCCCACACCTCCAGAAAAGCCGGCACGTGATACGAGGGGTCGGTCCAATTATACATGTCCCCGACCGGCACGAAGCTTATCTGCTTGTGCTTGGTATTGAAGAGGTTGTATACGTCGCCAGTGCCATTTTTTTTCCACGAGGCATCCAGGATGCGGCGGGCTTCCTTATAGTAGTTGATGCCGGTCGTGTTGCCCCAGCGGTTCGACGCAAACAAGAGGCTGGTCACGAAGTACAGCTCGCCATCCGAAGCCGGCCCTTCCGAGTTGCGCTTCATGGTGGCCGTATTGATGCTCCACGCAAAATAGCCTTCCAACGGCCCACTTTGGTGCTGCAAATACTTCTTCGACCAGCGCCAGAGGCGGTCAAACACCTCCTTTTTGTTGAGCTGCACCGCCACCATCATGCCGTAGGAAAGACCTTCGGTGCGGGCATCCTCGTTTTTCACGTCCGACACGTAGGCCATGGAGTCGCCCACCGCGAAGTACACCTTGTTCGGGCCCTCAAACACATCATGATATGCTTGCGCCACTTTCTTATTAATGTCGGCCTGACGGTAGCCTGCTTCGCGAAGCAGGTTGGGGTACTTATTTGTGTAAAAAGCCGCGGTGCTCGTCGCCTTCTTCGGCGGGCTAGGTTGCTGGCCGAAGCTAGGACCACCCCCACGGCGAGCAGGCCTGCCACTACCAACATGGCGCGTTTAACTTTTTGCAAGCAGGCTGGGCAGGGGTTCATAAAGCTGTTTTTCACTGGGTGGAGCTAGTGGCTGAAAGCTGGGAGGTGACCGGTTAAGTCTTATAGGTACAGCAATTTTTTGTAGTTGAAAGCCATGAATCAATTTGTCAAGGCCACGCCGTACACGGCCAGGGCAAAATCATAGCCGCGCTTGTTGTTCAGCTGGACAGGCTGCCGGTCTTGGTAAGCGCTACCGCCGCCGTAGGTGTCCTGACGGCTCACCCGCCAAAACAGCGGTGCCGACTTCGCCGCACCCTGGAGCTCCAGAGCGTAGCGGTGCCCGACCTTAAGCATCACCTGGTTAGCAGCGGCAAAGTCGAATTGCAGTATCCCGGCGGCTTGGGGCGTGTAGTTGAAATTTTGGCTATTGGTGGCACCGAGCAGATTAGTACCAACTGAATAAGCAGCCGCGTCGGCGGCGAGGCCATTGGCCGGCCCGAGGTCGTAGAGGGCCAAGGCAACGGGCTGCTTGGCATCGGTGCCGAAACCGTCACCCCCGAACAAGTCGAGGCGCGTTAGTCGGCAGTCGGCTTTAACCTCGAAGGTCTGGCCGAAGCTGGTAACGCCCTTGTTGTGATTGAAGCTGAGGTTGTCGAGGGCCAGGTTGGCCGGGTTGGGCATGGTGCTGAAAACGGGGGTGCCGGGCCACTGGCTGGGTCGGGGCTGGGTGTTTTGGGTTATAGTGACGCCGGGGCTGGCTGAAAGGGGCGTGGCCGCCGCTGGGGTGGCTGGCGGGTGCCGGGGCGGCGCGGGGTTATCGCCTTTGCGGGGCGGCGCGCTCAGGCCAGCCACCGTGTGGGTGATGGGCTGAATGGTACCGTCGGGATTGTAGTAGAGGTACTCGGCGCACACACTGCGCCGGCCCAAGGCGCCGCTTTCGCCGGTGGGTAGCGTAAGAGTAGCGTTGTGGTAAAACAGGTACCACTGCTTTTTGAACTCGATAATGCCGGGGTGAATGGTGTAGCTGTTTTTCGCCTGGTCGGTGAGGATGCCCTGGTAAGTCCAGGGGCCGGTTACGCTGGGAGCGGTGGCGTAGCAAAGCTTTTCCGACATGCCCTGGTGGGCAAAGGCCGCGTAGGTGAGGTAGTAGGTGCTGCCGCGCTTGTGCAGCCACGGCCCTTCGGTATAGTTGGGTACCTCGATGCGCTGGATGGGCCCGTCCAGCTCGGTCATGTTCGGCTTAAGCTTAGCCAGGTAGCAATTGGGATTGCCCCAGGCCAGCCAGGCCGTGCCATCATCGTCCACGAATACGGTGGGGTCGATGTCGTCCCAGCCGTTGGGGCCGGGCGTAGATTTATCGGAAACAAGGGCCGAGCCGCGGGCATCTACAAAGGGACCAGTGGGGCTATCAGACACAGCCACCCCGATGGCCTTGGCATTGGCTGGGGCCCCCTCCTGCACCGCCGCGTAGAAGTAAAACTTGCCGTTGCGAGCCACCACCTGCGAGGCCCAAGCATCCTTGGTGGCCCACTTGAAGTCGCGCACGTTCATTATTGGGCCGTGCGCGGTCCAGTTTTTCAGGTCGGAGGACGAATAGCACCGCCAGTCGTTCATGTTGAACATCTGACCCTCCTTGGCCTCGTCGTGGCCCACGTAGAGATACACCTTGTCTTTGTACACCAGCGGGGCCGGGTCGGCCGTAAATACGTCGCGCAGAAAAGGATTTTCGCCCAGCTTGGGGGCCGCCTGGCCATAGCTGCCCGGGGCAGAAGCGGCTAGCCTGAGCGCAACGAGCAGAGTGGCAGATAGAAAGGACTTACGCATAAAGGCAGGGAGAGGAAACAGCAACGTAGGCAGCTGGCGGGGCTGACCAAGTAAGCTAAGTGACTAGGGCTGACGGGGTTGCCGCGGCGGCCGGGGCGGTGTGTCGTTGGCAATAAGGGTTTCCAGCGTGTGCATAGGCGGTTCCACGGCGGCCGGAATGGGTTGGTGGCTGAACTGCTGAAAGTACAGCAAGCAGGCATCTTTCCACTCCACGGCGTTGCCGCTTTGGGTGCGCAGCTTGTTTTGCACCACCGCGAACCGCTCGGCGTCCACGTAGGGTTGGGCTTGGTCCCAGGTGCGCTGGAACTGGCGCACTTGCTGCACGCCGTGCTCGTAGTGCAGGGTTAGCTCGTCCCACAGCGTGCGGCCGCTTTTCATCTTGAAATCCCAGGGCAGGTGGTGAAACCACAGCAGGTACTCGTCGGGACAGGTGGCGGGGTTGTTGAACTGCGAAGCCAGGGGTTCGTGGTACTGGCTCACGGCGTCGCTGCCCGTCTTGGTACGGTCGAAGCCTACGCCGTTGGTAGCGGCCTGGTGGTAGTAAGGCGGGGTCCAGTCGGCGCGCATCTGGGGCGGTGCCCACCAAGGGCCGGGGCCGTAGTGGTTGTGCGTGGCCGACATGATGTGGTGCAAGCCCAGCGGCATCGAGTAGTCCACAATGGCCTCGCGGCTGGCTAGCATGAGCTGCGTTACGGGCGTCAGGAACTTGACGCTCCAGTCGGCCGCGGCAGTAGCCGACTGAGTGCCGCCGGCTGCGTTTTGGAAAGTCAACTTGAGCCACTCCTCGGCTATTTGGGCGCTTTTCATGTTGCTGTTCCAGGCTAGCCGCCCGAAAGCGTACCAGTTGGCCTGCGCGAAGTCGTGGCCGGTCCAGTTGGTATCCAGCCCCACGTTGGAGACGCCGGCCATAGCCGAGTGCGCCTGGCGGTACACGCTGCCATTAGTGCAGCGGGCCACCGTGCTGCCGGGGCCGGCCTGGTAAGTGTCACTTTGCAAACACTCTTCCCACATGGGCGCCAGATACGCCAGGTCAATGGCGTGCCCGAGATATTCCTGAGTTATCTGAAATTCCGGCATCACGGCCGTCTTTTTCAGCGCCCCAAACAGCGGGCTGAACGGCTCGCGCGGCTGAAAATCAACCGGCCCGTTTTTCACCTGAACGATGACGTTGTCGCGAAATTTGCCGTCCAGCGGTACAAACTCGTTGTAGGCCTGCTTGGCGCGGTCCTTGTCGTTGGGGCTGTACACGAAGGCCCGCCACATCACTAGGCCCCCGTAGGGCTTGACTGCGTCAGCCAGCATGTTGGCCCCGTCGGCGTGGGTGCGGCCGTAGTCCTGCGGGCCAGGCTGGCCTTCGCTGCTGGCTTTCACCAGAAAGCCGCCAAAATCCGGTACCTGCTGGTAAATCTCTTTCACCTTGCCGCGCCACCACTTACTAACGGCCGGGTCGAGCGGGTCCGCGGTTTTCAAGCCGCCTAGCAGCACCGGCGAAGAGAACTTCACGGAGAGATACGTCTTTACCCCATAGGGCCGCAGCACGTCGGCAATGGCTTTCACCCGGCCTAGGTACTCGGCCGAGAGTATCATGGGTGAGGCATTCACGTTGTTGAGCACGCTGCTGTTGATGCCGATGGACGCGTTAGCCCGGGCGTATTCCTGCCATAGTTTCTTGTCGCGGTTGGTCACCACCAGCGCGCTATCCTTGCGCCAGAAGATAGACTTGCCGGCGTACCCGCGCTCCACCGACCCGTCGGGGTTGTCCCAATGGTTGAGCAAACGAAGCTCGTACGAGGGATTGGAAACTCCATCAGCAACCGACTGGCCGGTTTGCTGACGCCGCAGCAGCTCGTACACTCCGTACAGGATGCCCCGCTCGGTGGCGGCCTGCACCCCCTGCGCACTCAGCTGAAACCCGTCGTAGCTGATGGCCTTATCCTTTTTGAGGGTAAGCGTGACGGTGGCCCCGGCGTTACCCTGCCAGCCCTGCTGCAACTCCTGCTTTGCTGTAGTAAGCAAGGCAGAGCTTTTGGTGGATGCTACCACCGTAACCGGCACCGCGGCGTGCGGGCGCAACCAGAGCTGGTGGCCGTCTTCGGCGCGCAGTTGGAAGGCGGCACTTACTAACAGGATGCTGAAGAAAATCTTTTTCATGTCGTTAATCTCAAGCCCAAAAGCAGCCAGTACTAGCGCTTAATCGTCAATCGTTTGCCAGTGTACACCACTTGTTTCTGGGGCGTACCAACCGCGGCGCCCAGCCCGTTGGCCTCACTGGGCCACACTAGATTGAATACCCGCCGCGACAATGCGCCGGGGTAAGTGCCCTGCCGTGGGCCAATGGTGAGCGTCTGGCGTTTCTCGTTCCAGGCGAAGCCGATAAGCGTGTGCTGGCCTTGCTCGTAGTGGTAACTATCACCTTCGTCCTCGTACAGAGCAAAGTGGCCGTCGGCCCCAGCGTACACCCTGATTTCCAAGGTGTCGGTCGACTTTTGCCCGGTGTATTGCAGGCGTTTGCCCAAGGGCACAATGGCGCCGGCTTTCACGAAAACGGGAGTGGTAGCCAGCGGCGCCGGGGTCACCACGGTTTGCCCGCCCGCGTGGCGCTGGCCGGTCCAGAAGTTGTACCACCCCGCCGCCTTTGGCAAGTACACCGGCCACTCCGTCACGCCCGGTTTAGTGACGGGCGCCACCAGAAAAGCGGGCCCAAACGTGTACTCGTAGGCTTGGTGCGTGGCCGCTGTATCACCCGCAAAATCCATCACCAACGGGCGCATCAGCGTCGAGCCGTTGTGGTGCACCTGCCAGGCTTCGGAGTAGAGGTAAGGCAGAAAGCGGTAACGCACATCGAGCAGCTGCCGGATGTTGGCTTCCACCACCGGCCCGTTTTTCCAGGGCTCAGTTTCAGTCTGGTAGCCGTGCACCCGGAAAACGGGTGTAAAGGCGCCCCACTGGTACCAGCGCATCAGCAACTCATTGTACTGCGGGTCGGTGTACTGCCCGGCGCCGGGCCGGAAGAAGCCGCCGATATCGGTGGTCCAGTACGGCTGGCCCGTGATGGTGAAGTGCAGGCCGGCCGGAATCTGGCGTTTAAACGAGTCCCAGGTGCCGCCAATGTCTCCCGACCAGTTGATGGTGCCGTAGCGCTGCTGCCCCAGAAAAGCTGAGCGCGTGAGGATGCACACGCGCTTGTCCTGGGTGGTGGCGCGCTGGCCTTCGTAGACGGCCTGGTTGACTAAGAGCGGATACGTGAGCCGGTAAAAATCGCCTGGCCCCACAAACAGCTTTTTGCCATGCAGGGCGTCGTTTTCCGGCTCGGTAGCATCCAGCCACCACGAGTCCACGCCGTAGCGGAACAGGTGCTGGTTCATAGCCGCCCAGTGGGCCGAGCGGGCGGCAGGGTTGGTGAGGTCCAGCCAGGGACTGTCGGGGATATAAAAGTTATTGGCCAGGTGGCTTTTGCCGATGGCCGATTCCTTGTTCAGGTTCTCCCACACTGAGATGTTGAAGCGGGCGTGCTGGGCATGCAGGTTCTGCATCAGGGCGGCCGGGTCGGGGTACTTGGCCTCGTCGAACTGCATGACGCCCCAGCCGTATTTGCCCCAGTACTGCCAATCCTGCACAATCACGTCCATCGGAATCTGGCGCCGCCGAAACTCCTGCACCGTCTCGGTCAGGTGCGCGCTGGAGGTGTACCGCTCCCGGCACTGCCAAAAGCCGTAGGCCCACTGCGGCAGCAGCGGCACCTGCCCCGACAGGTGGCGGTAGGTCTGGATGACGGCCTCAGCCTGCGGCCCATAGAACACCACGTAGTCCAGTAGCTGGGCGTTGGGCGAGCGAAAGGTAGTGAGACCGTCCACCCGCTTGTAAGTCACGCGCGGCGTGTTATTCGCCTTGCACACCACCCGAATGGCATGTGCACCCGCGGGCAGCGTCACTTTAGCACTGGCCGTGGGCGGCAGCCAGAAGTTGCTATGGTCGATATACGCTACTCCGTCAATAGCCACGTAGTGCCGGTTGCCCATGGCCCCCAAGTTGAGCATGAGGGAATACTCCCCCGCCGTAGGCAGCGTGAACGTACCGGTGTAGGTGGCCTGGTCCTGGGCTACTTTTTGGGTGCCGGTGGCGGTAGTGGCGTCCACGGCTTGGCCAGCTTGTGCCACGGCTAGTACCTGCTTTTCCAGCGCAATGGGCGTGTCAGCCGGGTTGAAGTCGGTCAGGCCGTATTGGTGCCAGAGCAGGCCATAGCCTTTGCTGGAATAGAGAAAAGGCAGCGCAATTTGGGTGTTCACCTGCGTGAGTTGCCGGGTTACGCCTTTCAGGTTGAAGTGCCCATCCTGAAACTGCCCCAGCCCCAGCAACAGCTCATCCGGCGCGGTAAGAAACTGTTGCTCGGCCACCACGTTGGCTTCGCCCAGCACGGGCGGGGCGGCCCGAAGGCGGGTGGTGGGCTGCTCTTGCAGAAACACGCGGCCCTCGCTGTCAGCGTAGCGCATAGTGCCGGTGGCCTTGTCGACCAGCACCTTCACTTGCTTGGTGGCCAGCTGCACCGCCGTATTCGTTTCCGTCACCTTGAACGCCGGCACCGCCGCCGAGTTCGTTAGTACCAGCTCGGGCAACGTTGGCCGAAGGTCCTGGGTGAACTGCACCCGAATGGCATTCTCCGCTAAAGGCCGCAGTACTAGTTGCCCATCGGCTAGGGCAATTGTCACCCGGTCAGCCGCCTTGGTATAGCGCTGAACGCCCTGCCCAAAGCTAGCCAAGGGCCAGCCCAAGGCCAGGAACACCGCTAGCAGCTTGCCTTTGCGCCCAACGTTATGCACGAAAGAGTTGGTCATACGGATTAACGGAAACTAGGCTACTTCACCGGGGCTACCCCTTTGGTGGTTTGCACAATAGGCTTGATGGTGCCATCCGGATTGTAGTACATGTCGTCCACGCAAATGGAGCGCCGGTAGCTGCCGCCGGTGGGCAGGGAGCCGTTGTGATAGAAGAAATAGCTTTTGCCCTTGTAGTCGATGATGCCGGGGTGGGTGGTAAAGCTGTTGGGCACGTTCTCTTGAATGATGCCCCGGTAGGTCCACGGCCCAGCGGCGCTGGGGGCCGTGCAGTATTCTATCATTTCTGGCTTGGTGCCGGCGCTGGCGTACACGAGGTAGTAGAGCTTTTTACGCTTGTAAAGCCAGGGGCCTTCGATGTAGTTTTTCGGCGTGAACGTGTTGATGGGGCCGGCCAGCTCGGTCATGTTGTCTTTGAGCTTCACCCACTTGCAGCTGCCGTTGCCCCAGTACATATACACTTGCTTGTCGTCGTCCACGAAAACCGTCGGGTCGATGTCGTCCCAGGCATGCGGCTTGTCTTTAGTCATCTCATTGACAATAAGCGCCTTGCCAATAGCGTCCTTGAACGGGCCGGTGGGCCGGTCCGACACGGCCACCCCGATAGCGGAGCCGCCCTGGCTGTTGTCGTCTTTCTTATGGAAGGTGGACACAAACCAATAAAACTTACCCTTGTGGTACACGCACTGCGCCGCGTAAGCGTCGCCGGTAGCCCAGGCGAAAGTCTTGGGCGAGAGGCGCGTACCGTAGTCTTTCCAGTGCACCATGTCGGTAGTGGAATAGATGCGCCAGTCGGGCATCTTGTAGTTGGTTTCCTGCACCGAAGCTGTATCGTGGCCGGTGTACAGAAACAGCGTATCGCGGTACACCAGCGGGGCCGGGTCGGCCGTGAATACGTCCTTGATAATGGGGTTTTGCGCCCGCAGTTCGGTGCCAGTTCCTAAAGCGGCCAGCGCTACGAGCAGGGCGAAAAAGCTGTTTTTCATGTGGTTGATCTTGGGAGACAGAGAAGCAAGCGTGGGAAAGCGCAGAAATTATTGGGCCTTCAATTCATAGGCCTGGCCGGCTTGGGTCGGGAAGTCATACACCACCGACGGCGCCAGCGCGGGCTGCTTAGCCGTCGTTTGGGCGGATACCAGCGGAGGTTTTACCACTGAGGTTTCATAAAACGGGTTACTATTGTCGCCCTGGGCCGGGCGCAGCTTGAGGCGGCCGGCGGCCACCACGGGGCTGTGCACTCGCACCCGGCAGTTTCCCCCGAGCCGCGAGCTGATGCGCACGCGCGTGATTTTGCCTTGGTTCCAGGCTAGGTCTACCACGTAGCCGCCGCGGGCCACCAGCCCGGTCACTGCGCCCGTGGGCCAGGCGGCGGGCAGGGCGGGCAGCAGGTCGATAACGCCGTCGTGGCTTTGTACCAGCAGTTCGGCCAGGCCCGCGGTACAGCCAAAGTTGCCGTCGATCTGGAACGGCGGGTGCGCATCGAGCAGGTTGGGGTAAGTGCCGCCGCCCTCGCCGGAGTTGCCGCCCGCGCCGGAGCGCAAATGCAGTTGCTCGGTGAGCAGCTGATAGGCGTGGTTGCCGTCCTGCATGCGGGCCCAGAAATTCACTTTCCAGCCCATCGACCAGCCCGTGGACACGTCGCCGCGCTGGGTGAGGGTGGTGCGAGCCGCCTCGAACAAAGCGGGCGTGCGGTACGGCGAAATCTGCCCGCTCGGGTACAGTCCGTACAGGTGCGAAATATGGCGGTGCTTGTCCTGAGGGTCGTCCACGTCCTGCACCCATTCCTGCACCTGCCCGTGCTGCCCAATCTGCATGGGGGCAGTTGTTCACGCAGGGTGCGCAGCGTATCGACAAACGGCCGGTCGAGCCCGAGCCGCTCGGCGGCCCGAATGGTTTTCGAGAACAGGTCGAACACCAGCTGGTTGTCCATGGTGGTGCCCGCCACGATGGCAATGCGCTTGCCGTTGAGCGCGTACGTGTTTTCCGGCGACACCGACGGGACTACCACCAGCCACTGGTGGGTGGGCTCGGGCTGCAAGGCATCCACTAAATAGGTGGCGGCGCCCTTGAGCACGGGGTAGTACTGGCGCAGAAACTTCTCGTCGCCGGTGAACAGGTAATGGTCCCAGAGGTGCTGCGCGAGCCAGGCCCCGCCCATGGGCCAGAGGCCGTACTGCGGCGGATCGACCTGCCCCGTAATGCGCCAGATATCGGTGTTGTGGTGCAGCATCCAGCCCCGGGCCCCGTACATCTGGCGAGCACTCTGCTGGCCGGTTACGCTCAAGTCTTTGAGCATGGCAAACAGCGGCTCGTGCAGCTCGGTCAGGTTGGTGACTTCGGCCGGCCAGTAGTTCATTTCGGTGTTGATGTTCACCGTGTACTTGCTGTCCCAGGGGCCCTTGAGCTGGTCGTTCCAGATGCCTTGCAGATTGGCCGGCTGCCCGCCCGGCTGCGAGCAGCTAATAAGCAAATAGCGGCCGTACTGAAAATACAGCGCCGCCAGGGCCGGGTCCTGGCCGTTAGCAAAGTTTTCGAGGCGCTTATTGGTGGGCAGCTCGGCGGCAGGCGTAACGCCCAGGTTCAAACTCACGCGGTTGAAGTAGCGCTGGTAGGCGGCCGTGTGCGCCGCCCGGGCCGTTTCGTACTTCTTGCCGACGGCCGGGGTTAGGTAGGCCGTGGCCTTGGCCGCGGCGTTGCCGCTCACGTCGTGGTAGTTGACGAAGTTAGTGCCAATCGAGAAGTAGAGCGTGGCGCTGGTGGCGTTGTCGATGCGGATGCCCGCGTCGGTGGTTTGCACGGTGCCGCCGTCGGTTACAACTTGACCCCGCAGCTGAAAGCGAACCTGGCCGGGCTGGCCCTCGTGCTCACTGCCGCGGCCATCGAGTACCAGCTGATTGTTTTCCGCGTGCACGGTGTGCTCCATCAGGCTTTCGGCGCCCAGCTGGCAGCTAATCTTGCCGGGCTGGCTGGCCGTGAGGCGCACAATAATTACTTGGTCAGGTAAAGAACTGAATACCTCGCGCCGGTAACGCACGTTCCCCACTTGGTAGCTAACCGAAGCCACGGCGCTGCTGATGTCCAGGTCGCGCTGGTAGTTGGTGGCCTGCTCGTGGCCGGGAAAACGCAGGTACACGTTGGCGGCCATTTGGTAGGGCATGCCGCTGTTGCCGGCGGGCTGCATTCGGGTTTGCGCCAAGGCTTGGGCTTCCACTAGCTGCCCGGTTAGCAGTTGCGTACGCAACTGTTGCACCACCGGCAGGGCGTCGGGCTTCACGTTGTTGTTGGGCCCGCCCGCCCAAATGGTTTCCTCGTTCAGTTGGAGCCGCTCCCGTTCCGGTGCGCCAAATACCATGGCCCCCAAGCGGCCGTTGCCAAGGGCAGCGCCTCGTTCCAGTTGGCCGCGGGCCGGTCGTACCACAGCCGCAGGGGCGTTGAAGCAGGTTTCTTTGCGCCGTAGGTGGCCACGGTGCTCGTCCAGCAAACCAGTAGGAATAAAGCTTTAGCCAGACAGTAACGCATGTGGAAGGTGGGCGAGTGAAGGATTGTTTAGCAGTGAGAGTGAGAACCCTAGGGCTGCACCACAAAGCCGCCGCGGGCTGGCAGCGTCACGCTTAGCGTAGTGCCGCTCACTGCGCGGGTGCTGAAGCTGCGGTTGGTGTCGCCGTCGGTGATGAGGGTACCCTGTTTCAAGCCTAGCTTTCCTAGGTCGAGTTGCATGGTTTTGGGGGCATCGGTGGCGTTGATGCCGGCCACGTACCACTTGCCGTCGAGTGCTTGGCGGGCCAATACTGCGTACTCGCCAGGGAAGCCATCGAGCAGCTTCACATCAGCCCAACGCGGCGGCAGCTTCTTCACGAAGTCCTGCACGTAAGCGGGCTGCGCGGCCATGCCCTCGGGCACCTCGGCGTAGTGCTGAATACCCGACTGAAACACCACCGACAAGGCCAGCTCGAAGGCGTTGCTGGTGCGGCGCTGCTTGCCGTTGATTTCCGAAAACGCCATGGGCGTGAAGTCCATCGGCCCCACCGCGTTGCGGGTGAAGACCAGCGTGGCACAGTGGGTGGCTTCCTGGTCGGTGTTGCGCTGGTCGAAGGTCAGGAACTCGAAGCCCTTCACGGCCTCCATGGTCATCAGGTTTGGGTATGTGCGGTTCCAGCCGCGCGGGATGGTGGCGCCGTGGAAGTTTACCAGCAACCCGGCTTGGGCGGCATCGGTCAGCAAATCCTGGTAGTAGTTCATAAACGACTGCCCGTCGCCCCCGAAAAAGTCGATTTTCACGCCCGCCACGCCCATCTGCTTGATGCGGGCAAATTCCTTGCGCCGGCTTTCGGCGTCAAACAGCAACTTGGTGGGCGTTTGGGGCGCTTCGTTCCAGCTGCCGTTGGAGTTATACCACACCAGCAATGCCACGTTTTTCGAGCGGGCGTACTGCGCCAGCTCGGCAGTTTTCTCGTAGCCGATTTGCTTGTCCCACAGCGCATCCACCAAGCAGTAGCGCCAGCCCATGGAGGCCGAGTAGTCGATAAACCGGCGCTGCACGTCGTACGTTGTGTTCTTGTCGCCGAGTAACACCCACGACCACGACGACTTACCGGGCGCCTCGGGTAGCGCGGGCGTTTTAGCGGGCGCGCTCAGGTCGGTGGTCAGGGTTGATTCCACGATGGGCGCCAGCGAATTACCCACCACGATAACGCGCCAAGGTGAGCGCCAAGGCAGGCGGCTTTCGGGTAGCAGCGCAGCGTCGGGAGTGGTTTTTTCCGGGGCCTGCGGAAAGGCTACCGCGTACTCGGCATCGGGCGACTGGTGCGCCAAGTGGGTGCCGCAGTAGGTGCGGTCCATGCCCGCCTCGGTGAGCAGCACCCAGCGCCCACCGGTTTCAAACAAAGCCGGATACGACCAGCCTTGCCCGAGCGTGGACGGCGTGCCAGCCGCAATGCCGCGCTGGTAGTTCTCTTCGTAGGAGGGCTGAGTATTGGCAAAGCCGGTCTGGGCTACGGCGTGCGGGTGCAGCCAGCCCTTGGCCCCCGCCGGCAAGTGAAACGTGGTAGCTTCCGTTGTAATGCGCTGCACGTCGGCGCTTTTGCCTTCGATAAGGTACTGAAACGCCACCCCGTCGTTGGACACCTGAAACACCACGCTCAGCGTGGGCGCCCCCGCCTTGCTCGCGAAGTGCAACACCCGGCGGTTGGCCCGGTAGCGGCAATCGGCGCGCTTGTCGGTGGCCAGCTGGTAGTTGTCGGTAACGGCTTCCACCTTGTCGGCTTTGGTGAGCTTGAGGCCCTGCGTAAGGTCAGCGCTAGCCAGTTGCAGACCCAGGCGCGAGGGGCGCAGCAGTTCAGCGGCGCGGTAACGCACGGCGTAGGTGGGTTGGCCCTGGGGGGTGACGTCCACGCTTACCTGCACTACCCCATCGGGGCTGCTGACGAGTACGGGGTTGGCGGCTTGGGCAGTGGCGGTTGCGAGCATAAACGCGCCAAAAAACAAAGACAAATGCATGGTAAGGAGAGAGTGGGAATACCGCGGCAGCCTGGTGGCGCTACCGCTTGCCTGGAACCCGAAGCACAGTGAGAGAATACGGCTCGGCAGCGTAAGTGAAGCGCTTGGCAGCTTTGTAGGGAGCTACCTTTGGGGTGACGGTTTGCGGGCTAGCGAACGAGTTAAGGGCATCTTTCGGGCCCGTAAAAACCGTGCGGGTGGCGGCGGTTTTCAGTCCGGCAAAGCGCGTTAAATCAACGGTGAAAAGCTGGGGCGTAGCCCCCGTATTCACCAATTTTAAAATAACGTCGCCAGATTTGGTGTCGCGCACGCATGAAGCCGCCGCGGTGGTGTCGGCGGTGGCCCCGGGGGCGGGGTTACAACCCCGGCGTGGTAGGTGTCGCCTTGATTCTGGCCGAAGAGCTGCTGCACGTAGTAGTTGACCGAGGGGCTACGGTGGTGTTGGTGAAGTAAATCAAATCGGTTTTCCACTGAGTATGGCCTTCTTTGGCCAGCAGCGGGGCGTAGGAAGCCAACTGGACCACGTCGCCGTTGCGCTCCAGCGCCGTCATGTAGGCGGCTTCGGCCAGGGCGTGGTACAGCGTGTTGCCCCAGGAAGCATATTCGCCCACGTACACCTTGGCTTTGCTGCGGTCGTAGCCGTCGTAGCGCTGGTTGTTGCTCATAAACCACCGGGGCGTTTCGTAGTAGTGCTCGTCTACCATGGGCACGTTCAGTTGGTTGGCAAACGCCCAGCCCTGGTCGTAGTCCTCGCCTTTCGGGCCGGGCCCGACCGTGCCAATAACAGTGATTTCGGGGTGTTGCCGGCGCATGGCGTCGTAGAGCATTTTGAACCGCTCCCGAAACTCGGGCGTCTGCTTGTCTTCGTTGCCGATGCCGACGTAGGTGAGCCCAAACGGCTTGGGGTGGCCCGCGGCGGCCCGCTTGGCACCCCAGGGTGAGCTAATCGGGCCGTTGGCGTATTCCACTAGGTCCAGCACATCTTGGGTGTAGGCCTGCATGTCGGCTAGGGGCACGCACTGCTGGCCGGTGCCCCCAATCTTCCAGGTGCCGCCCGAGTTCTGGCAGCTCACGCCCGCGGCCACCACGGGCAGCGGTTTGGCCCCGATGTCTTCGCAGAACTGAAAGTACTCGAAGTAGCCGAGGCCCGCCGTTTGGTGGTAGTTCCAGATGTTGCGCTGGCCCTTGCGCTGCTCCAGGGGCCCCACGGTTTTTTTCCAGTCGTAGAGGTTGTCCAGCCCGTCGCCGTGGGCCAGGCAGCCCCCCGGAAAGCGAACAAACTTCGGGTGGAGGTCGGCAATGGCTTGCGCCAAATCGGCGCGCAAGCCGTTGGGGCGGTTGCGAAACGTTTTTTGCGGAAACAACGAGAGCATGTCTAAATCGACCACGCCCTTGCCGGTGGCCAGTACCACCAGGCTAGCGGCCGCCTCCGTGGTGCGCGGGGTAAGGGTGGCGCGGAGCTGCTGCCACTCGCCGGCCTGGGCCGACAACGGGGTTTCGGTTAGCACTGTGCCCTTGGGGTCGCGCAGCTGCACCAGCAGGGGCACGGCCGCCGGTGATTTCAGGCGCGCCCATACCGAAAAATCGTACTTCTCCCCGGCCTTCAGCGGAATGCCGTCGAAGCCTGTGTTTTTAAGCCCGGCTCCTTTCTGAAACGGCGTTTCCACCCGCAGCTGCACGTAGTGTGGGTTATTGGCGTGCAGAGGTGTCGCGCTTTCCACCGATAGGCTAGCCGTGGCGAAGCCTTCCCGGAGAAACTCCCAGCTAGTGAGCGGGTTCCAGCCTTCGTGGTCGCCGGGGGCGTACTCGAACGAGCGGTTTTGCACCAACTCGGCGTAGAGGCCCCCGTCGGCCGCGTAGTTGATGTCTTCGAAGAAGATGCCGAACAAATCGGGACTGATGGGTTTGCCCGCGGCCGCGGTCTGGGCGGCCGCGGGGGTTGCCAGGGCCGCAGTTGCCGCTAAGGCAAATACACAAGAGAACTTCTTCATAGCAGGCCAGGAATGCGCGACACTACCAGCATCTAGGCTGGGAAATATGAGGCAGTATAGGGCAAGGAAAAGCTGGCGGTGGGTACCCGGCCGCCAGCTTTTCAAGCATTATTTCTTGTACATGGGGTCGTTGCCCTCGTACTTCAGCCACTTGAAGGCAGCCGTGTTGGTAGTGGGCTGCCCCGAGGACGTGGCGTACATGCCGAACAAGCAGCCGATGAAGCCGCCGGCCACTTGCGTGCTCAGGAACTTGCCATCGACCTTGTCTTTGAGTACCGTCCAGGTTTTGCCGTTCTCCGAGAAATGGAAGTTGTAGGCGTCGCCGAGGGCCTGGATGCGCAGCTGCACGCTGGCCGTAGCCGACTTAAGCGGTGCCTGCGCCAGCAGCTCCGGCTGCTTGGCATCATCGGGCTTGCTTTTGAAGAGTTGCAGCAGCGGCTTGCCGTTGTCAACCGACTTGCAGAGGTAGTAGAAATGCTTCTCGTCCTGGAAGATAACCAGGCCCGCTTTTTCATTGGCCGTTTTCGGCGAGAACGTCAGCTCGGTTTCGGTGGTGCAGTTCAGGTGCTGCTGGCGCTTGCCAATAAAGGAAGGGTTGCCGGTTTCGGCTACCGTTTCGGGCTTGAGCTTCAGGGTCAGGCCCTTGACATTGCCGAGCGAAAAGCTGCTGCTGTCCACCGTGCGCAGAAACAGCAAGGCCGGGTCGAGCTGCTTTTCAAAGGTGAGCGTGTAGCCAAAATTGCCGCTCTGGGGCCGGGCGCCGGGCTGCTTCACTTCCGGGAAACTGGCTTTGTAGCTGTATTGCACGCCGTTGGGGCCAGGCACCGTTACAGGCCAATCATCTTTCCACTCCACGGGCACGATGAAGGTTTCGCGGCCGGTGTTGTAGAAGTTGCCATCGTAGGGCCGCACGGCCAGGAAAATGGCGTAGGTCTTGCCATCAGGTCCTTCCACGAACTGCGCGTGCCCGGCCGAGGTGATGGGGTCTTTGCGGTCTTTGGGCAGTTCGCGCTGCGAGAGGATGGGGTTCTTTTCGTAGGGCACAAATGGCCCCAGCGCCGATTTGCTGCGGAATACCACTTCGGTGTGGTTGACCGACGTGCCGCCTTCGGCCGCGTAGAGGTAGTACCAGTCGCCCCGCTTCATCAGGTGCGGCCCTTCAATCCAGACCGGCTTTTTGCTGAGGTCCACGCCGCCGTTCACTACAATTTTGGCCTCGCCCACGGTTTGCAGCGTTTGCGGATTCAGCTCGATCATCTTGATGGAGCGGTGGCCGTCGTAGAGCGGCTTATTGTCGGGCGGGTCGCTGTTGTAGATAACGTAGGCCTTGTCGCCCTCGAAATACAGCGAGGGATCGATGCCCTTTACTTCGGGCAAGAAAGTCGGGTCGCTCCAGGGGCCGGCGGGGTTTTTAGCTGTCACCACGAAGTTGCCTTTGTGGTCGATGAGGGTGCAGGTGACGTAGTACGTGCCGTTGTGATACTCAATGGCCGGCGCAAACAAGCCCCGCGTCATCCGGTCGCCGAGGAAATTCATTTGCGAAGGCCGGCTGATGACGTTGCCCACCTGCTTCCAGTTTTTCAAATCCTTGCTGTGCATTACCGGGATGCCGGGAAAGTAGGAAAACGTGGAATTCACCAGGTAATAATCCGGGCCCACTTTCACGATGCTAGGGTCCGGGTAAAAGCCCGTCATGATGGGGTTTATCAACTCAATTGATTGTGCGGACAGCTCAACAGTAGGCAGCAGCAAGGATGCTGCAACAACTGCTATGTGTATTCCCAAACGCTTAAATTTCATGCTACTAGAGTGAGGGGCTATTGATGAGGTAATTGAATTCTTTGGGGCTAGCGGGTATCAACCCCGGCCGCCGCAAACCCGATTGAACTTAACCGGGCGGCGACCTAACGCCAGAGGCCAGCAAGCTTACTGTAGCAGGCGCACATCGTACACGCTTCCTGCCGTTGAGGAAGCTTCGGCCTGGAACTTCACGGTTAGCTCGGTGGGTGCATTCGGTTTGCGTAGTGCTTCCGGCAGCGCATAGTCCACGTCGTAGAAGTTGCCCTGCGCATTGCCTTCCAATCGCACTTTTGCCAGGGGCACCCCGTTTACCAAGATGCTAAACTGCCGGTTCTTGTCGCCGCCCGCGTAGGTTACCCGCAGCGTGCGAGCAGCCCGTTTCGGGTTGCGCAGAGTGTAGCTGAACCAACCGGTGGCGTTTCGCCAGTGCCGGTTGCGGAAGGTGCCCGTTTCGGTTTGCTCGCCCTGAAAGCCGTGGTCGGACTCCGGTTGCTGCTCGCCGGGCGTTACTTGGTCCACGGTGCGGGCTTCGAGGGCCCGCTTTTCCTCGTCTTTGCGCCGCAACTCTTCTTTGCGGGCCACCAGGCCCGCGGGCGTGGTTACGGGCCAGTACACCATGTAGCGCGCGTCGTGAATCTGGTAGAACGGCACCAGCTGCACGTTGCGGTACTTGTCGGAGTCAATCAAACTGGCGGCCGTGAAGGTGAGCGGCTGACCCGCCACGGGCTTGATGCCCTCGGCCACGTTCGGGTTGGTGGAAACGAGCACGGGCGCTTCCTCCACCGGGTAGAGCCGGCCGCTGGCCACGTGGGCCATGCGGGCGCCGTTGGCCCGCAGGACCGTCAAATCGGTGGTGTCCGTTACGGCGGCCAGCACCACTGGGCCGTGCACAAACGACACCCACGAGGAATTGTCGGGCAGGTATTCGGCCGTGGTGGTCATGGGCAACGCCACGGTTATCACATCGCCCGAGCGCCACTTGCGCGTCAGCGTGACGTAGCCCGGCGAGGCGGCGCTGGTAGTTACCGGCTGGCCGTTGACTTGCACCTGCAGCTGGCCCGCGGGCATCCAGCGCGGCTGCCGGATGCTGAGCGCAAAAGTGCGGGGCTTTTTCAGGCTTAGCTTCAACTGCGTGCGTTCCTCCTGCGGGAAAGTCGTCTGCTGGGTTAAGGTTAGTCCCTGCTCAACCCAAGTGAGCGTGGAGGGGATGAACAGATTCACCAGCAGTTCCTGCGGCCCGCGGTGCGCGTACACCAGCTCGCCGTATTTGCCGTGGTTTTCCAGGCCCGAGCCCACGCAGCACCAGAAGCCTTCCTGCGGCTGCGAATACACACGGTAGTGCCGGGGGCGCATGGGCGTGAAATACACAAAGCCCCCTTGCCCCGGGTGCTGCGAGGAAAGAATATGGTTGTAGGTCGCCCGCTCGTAGTAGTCCAGGTACTTGGTGGAGCCACTGGTCAGGTACAAGTCCTTGCTGAGCTTGAGCATGTTGTAGGTGTTGCACGTCTCCGGCCCCTCCGGGCTTTCCAGCATGGAAGCGAAGTTATTGGCCGGGTTGAAGTGCTCGCTCACGCTGTTGCCCCCAATGGAAACCGTCCGGTTTTCCACCACCGTCTTCCAGAAGAAAGCTGCCGCGCCCGCCCAGGCAGGGTCGCCGCCCGCCCCGGCCACCCGCTCGAAACCGATAACCTTCGGAATCTGGGTGTTGGCGTGCATGCCGTTGAGTGCGTCCTGGCCGGAGAGCAGGGGTTCCAGCACCGCCCGGTGCGAGAAGCGTTGGGCCAGCGTCAGGTATTTCCGCTCGCCGGTGATGGTGGCTACGTCGGCAAATATTTCGTTTAGGCCGCCGTGCTCGCTGCGCATCATGTCTTGCAGCTGCGCGTCGGACAGGTTGGCCGTCAAGTCCACAAACCAGTCCGTTAGCTTAACAAGCATGCCGCGGGCTTTCGCGTTGCCCGCCACCACGTAGGCGTCGCGCAGGCCGGCGTAGGTTTTGTGCAGGTTGTAAAGGGGCACCCACTTTTGGTTGAGCCCGAAACTGTTGGCCTTGATGTTGCCGGCTTTCACCTGCTCCCACATCGCCGGGCCGCCCGGCACGCCGCCCAAGTACCCGTTTCCGCTTTTCTGTTGGCAGCTTTCCAGCTGGTCGATTACGTACGTGAGTTGCTGCTGTACCTGCTCATTGCCGGTCGCGGCCTGCATATAGGCCAGGGCCGAGAGGTAGTGCCCCCCATGTGCCCATCCAGACCGGTGTTTTCCCAGTTGCCGTAGTTTTCGGCTTTGGCCGGCAAGCCCGCGGCGGCTAGGTAAGGCGCCAGCAGGCGGTCGGGGTTGAGTGCCAGCAGGTAGTTCAGGTCGGTTTGTTGAGCTACTTGAAAAGGACTGGCCGAGAGGCGCACCGCCGACACGGGAAAGCTTTGCAGTTTCACTGCCTGCCCTACACTCAGGGCGGGCGCCAGCCAAATAGATATAAGCAGAAATTTTCCTTTCATTAACAGCATCTAAAGGTGTACCACCCGCTCAAGGTCGAAAAAACTGGTGCGCGGTGGCCGTTTATTTTCAGTGGCACCTTGAACGCTTCCGCTACTAAACCATCCCCTACTTGGCGGTTTGCACCACCGCCTGCAAGGCGGGTTTGGGCTGGTAGTCGCGACCGAAAAGCAACGGGTAGCTCGTACGGCCCTTGATGGGCCAGTCGTTGAGCCAGGAATCCGCGTCGGTTACGCCCCACAGCGTGATGCGGTCGATAACGTCGCGGTGCTTGTGAAACAGGGCAAACAAGTCGGCGTAGCGCTTGGTCAACTTTTGCTGCACCGAATCGGGTAGGCCGGTAGGATACACGTTGTATTTGGCATCGGCACTAAAGGTTTCGGCAATATCCGCGCCCTGCCGGCGGCTAGGGTTGGGCAGCACATCAATGTCGAGCTCCGTGAAGTTGACGTGTACACCGAGTTTCGAGAAAGCCACGATGCTGGCTTCCACCTGCTCGATGCTCGGCCGCGTCAACCCGTAGTGGCCCTGCATGCCGATGGCGGTGACTTTGATACCTTTGGCTTGCAAGTTTTTCACGAGCTTAATAACGCCCTCGCGCTTTTCGGGGCGGTAGAGGCTGTAGTCGTTGTAGTAGAGTTCGGCTTTGGGGTCTGCCGCGTGGGCATACTCGAAGGCTTTCACCGCGAAGTCTTCTCCCAAAATCTCCAGCCACTTGGTTTTGCGCAGCTCGCCCTGCTGGTCGTCGATGGCTTCGTTAACCACGTCCCACCCGCCAATCTTGCCCTTGTAGCGGCCCACGACTGTGTTGATATGGTCTTGCAGGCGCTTGAGCAGTACCTCGCGGCTAACGGGCTGGCCGCTTTCGTCTTCGAATACCCACTTGGGCGTTTGCTGGTGCCAGAGCAGCGTGTGCCCGACAATGAACATCTTGTGCTGCTGCCCGAAGGCCACGTAGTCGTCGGCGGGTTTGAAGTTGTAGGAGTCTGGGCGCGGGTGCACCGGTCCCCACTTGAGCAGGTTCTCGGGGCTGATAGTGTTGAACTGCTGCGTAATCAGGGCAACTGATTTCGCGTCCTGCCCACTGCTTTGCTTGTAGTTGAGGGCCGCCCCCACGTAAAAGTCTTTTTTGAACGCTTCTTTCAGCGTGGGTTCCGGCTTCGGCACGAAGTTCATCGCCGTTCCAGTCGCGGCGAGGGCGAGCACCGTGTATACAAATTGCTTTTTCAAGGTCGAGGGGGAATTTCTGATGCTGGTGGTTGTCATTGCTGCGCAGTGAAGCTTTTAGTGGCCAACCGTTTCGTTGAGTCACCCTCAAGGCATTCGTGCTGCTGCCAAGTGGTACTGCTACGTACCGGAGCGACCGGGAACTTTGATCCCATAATAAAAAAACCTTCCCGACCGGTCCCCCCATAGGGTTCCCACGCCCTTTCAAGGACCGGCCGGGTTAGTTTTTATCTGGGACCTACCCTAGTGGGTATTCCTTGCACCAGGTTAAACCTTCCCGGCTGATCTTTCCCATAGGGTTCCCACGCCCTTCAAAAGACCAGCCGAGTCGGTTTGTATTGTTTAGTGTAAGCTTGAATAGGGTTTTACCCTCTTTTCATCAGGCTATTGGTAGCCTGGGTTTTGATAAGTGGCTTTCACATCTGCGGGTACGTCCATTGCATCAAGCTGGGCCTGCGGAATGGGACGCAAGTAATGATACGGCTGAATGGTACGCGTTACGGTAGCAGGCGTATGGTCGCCGAAGTTGTTGCCGCCAATACGGTAGGTTCCAGCCAACTCATTCCACTTTTGGGTGCGCACCAGATCATACCAGCGGTACCCTTCACCGAAGTACTCGCGCGAACGTTCCGCCAAGATGTAGTTGATATCTATCGTGCCCGGAGTGGCCGCCACCATAGCCGCGCTGTTATCCTGTGTTTTGGCCACATTTCCGCTGTTGTCAAAGCGCCATTTACCGGCCCGGGCCCGAATAACGTTAATCAGTTCCCGTGCGCTTTTGCCTGCTTTGGTGGTTGCTCCTTTTACGGCTGCTTCCGCCGCTACAAAGTATAGCTCAGAGAATTTGGCGATGTAGTACGGGCGTGTGCTGCCAGCATTGGGAGAGCCTAAGCCCGTACCATTATCCGTACGGTAAGGGCCAAGTTTCCACAGTCCTGGATAAGCAATTCTGCTGATGCCATTCGGCCCAATTACCCAATCCGCTCTGCCAGGCAGTACGCCTGCGCCTACGCCACTTGCGCCTCCCCCGCTGGGGTACGTAATGGCAGTAGCCGGCTCTGAGTTCAGGAACGTCAGGATAGGATCACCCATGCTAACTGGCAGGTTATTGGCGTTGTACAAAGTCGTCTCCGGAACGCCTGTTCCTCTAAGCCAGTTGCCGCGGTACACCGTGGTAAAGGTACCATCGTAGCGAGAATCGTTGGTTTTGTCGGCAAACGTGGTGGTGATGGCGCCGATGGTAGGAGCCATACGTACCCAAGGGCGACCCAACGGCTGCACTGCTTCCCGCTGCACGGAAGAGGCATTACCTGTTCCGCTGGCTCCTGCTGTTTTGAAGCTCCTGATAGAGGGATAGTTCCAGGTCAGCATCCAGCCAGCGAAGTTATCAGGGGCACCGGCACTACCATTGCTCAAGTCACCTGCGTTATAGAACTGGCTGGATTCGGTATGGTCAGCGTACAACATCGTTTCCGCGTTGCGGTCGTTCGTACCTACGTTCACATCGTAGTACGTGGGCTGCAAGCGGTACTGCCCCGGATTGTCGATACCATCAGCTGCTATGTCATACGCCTTCTGAAAATACCATTTGGCATCATGTCCGTCCGGATCTGTGCGTTGCGCTGCTGGATAGGTAGGAATGTTATTCGGGTTTTCAAGCCACCACGCATAGGTTAGGTAGGCTTTTGCCAGATACAAGCGGGCAAGCGTTTGGGTGACACCACCGGTAACGCGCGGAATCGCCGGCAAATCGTTGATTGCGATTAGCAGATCCGGGAAAACGGCTTTGGTATACACTTCGGGTACCGTGTTGCGTACCGAAGTTCTAATCGGGGTGGTATTGAATTCCAGTTCTCCAGACCCCAAATCCAGCGGCACGCCCCCAAAGGTTTGGACCAACAAGAAGTAATCAAAGGCCCGGAAGAACCGTGCTTCAGCAACTAAGGCCGGCGAAACGGTACCCACGGCAGAGGCATTTTTAATAACGCCACTAGCCGTATTGATGTTGGGGAACGCTGCGAACCACACTCTATCGGCGCGGCTGTTGTTGCCGTTAAGCGCCGCTCTGCCTGAGAGGTCTGCGGCCAGGAAGTTCTCGTCGGCGCTTTGGCCGTAGGTTACTTCGTCTGTCCCGGTCTCGGTGGTGTTATAATAGTACGCCTCTCCGTAGATGTAGCGCAGGTGCGCATACATGGCTGTTAACCCTCCGCTAACGCCTCTTTCGGTTTGAAAAAAGCCTGGCTCGTAAAAACTTCTGGGCTGTTCCTCCAGCAGATCCGTGCATCCAGGCGCGGCCATCAAGATTACCGCCGACCCAATTAAGAATATTTTATTAAAACGTTTCATGTCTGATTTCCTTAGAAGGTAAGGGTGAAGCCTGCGAGATACGTGCGGGTGGCTGGGGCATTAGTACCCAGCGTCAGGATGCGGCTGAGGTTGGCGCCATATGCTACGGCCGCATTCTCGTTGCCGCGCGAGTTGGTTTCCGGATCCATGCCCGACTCTTTCTTGTAAGGCGAGAAGAACACAAACGGGTTCTGAGCCGTCGCGTAGAGACGCATTCTGCTCACGCCCTTACTTTTCAGCCACGTGATATTGTCGAAGTTATAGCCGAGGGTGATAGTGCGTATCTTCATATACGAAGCATCGAAGTACCCAAGCGTGCTGCCATACTTCGGATTGTCGCTGCTTCTGGGACCAGCTGGATTAGGATATTTGGCATCCGTGTTAGTAGGAGTCCAGTAATCCACCTTCACGTTGTTGCGACGACCGGACAGCATGTTGAGGTAGCCGGCCGAGCCGTAGATGGTGCTGTTGAGCAAGCCGCCTTCTTGGAAGATGCCTACTACACTCAAATCAAATCCTTTATACGCAACCCGAGTATTGAACCCGCCTTGAAAGTTGGGGTTGGTATCCAGAATTTGCCGGTCTGCTGCGCCAATGGCTCGGGTAGGGGTACCATCTGCATTGTAGTCGCCGGTGTATTTTACCTTGATCATGCCTGGTTGACCGCCGACCTCTAGAATGTCCAGGTACGGTTCGTCTTGCTGCCACAACCCTACTTTCTCGTAGTCAAAAACTACGTTGATCGGTTTGCCAACGAACCACCAGTTGTTTTCATCCCTGGGCTGGTTCCCTGCGAGCGACGTAATCTTGTTGCGGTTGGCGTACATGTTAACGCCCGCTTCCCAAGTCCAGCCGTTGAGATTGTCCAGGATTATCCCGTTCAACGAAAGCTCAATGCCTTTGTTCTGGGTAGAGCCAACGTTGGCCGTATAGCTCCCTACGCCTGAAGTGGCTGGCAAGCCTACGCTGAGCAGCAGGTTTTCGGTTTTGGTAACGTAGTATTCAACCGTACCGGAAAGACGGTTGTTCAGGACCGCAAAATCCACCCCGTAGTTCCAGGTTTTCGAGTATTCCCAACCCAATTTTGGGTTAGGCAGCTCGCTCACATACAAGCCGGTCTGGTAGCCAGTCGGGCCAAAGTTGTAGGGCCGGGTCGTTAAACGGCCCAGGGTAGCGTACGGGTTAACAGATTGATTCGACGTGATGCCGTAGCCAGCCCGGAACTTCAGCATGTTCACGGCCGAAACACCTTGCATGAACGATTCTTTAGCTACGTTCCAGCCAACCGATACGGCGGGGTAAGTATTCCATTGGTAGCCCGGCGAAAGTCGCGAAGAGCCGTCCGAACGAACCGTAGCTGACAGCAGGTACCGATCGTCGTAGGAGTACATCACGCGGCCCATGTAGGACAACAGACCAAATTTGGTATACCCTTGTTCGCCATTATTGGGTAGGGAGATTTCGCCGGCGGCCAATGATAGGTTGTAGAACTGGAAGGCGTCGGAAGGAATATCCCGGGCATTAATCTGCGACCGGTTGAATACGTTATTGGAAGCCGAGTACAGGGCTATTGCATTTATATTATGCTTCCCGGCAAAAGTGCGGTCGTACGACAGGATGTTTTCAACGGTATAATCGGTTGTAACGGAGTTGCTAACCGAGCCCGTAGAAACGTTAGTGGGATTATCAGAGCCGATGCCCTGGCCAGTGTAGGAGCCACCCTGGCTCTGCCGGTAATTTACGCCCAGATTAAGGCGATACTTCAATCCTTCTACTCCCGGAATCTTAAACTCTCCGAAGATAGAGTTGTAGCTGGCAAAGCTTCTCGATTGGCTTAACCAGTTATCCTTGTTAGCCTCTACGACATCCCTATTGTATACCCACTGATTATCCTGTACCATGCTGACAACTCTTTTCAAAGAGCCATCCGCGTTGTACGGATTGGAAATGGGTGTTGCAGCCAAAGTGCCGTATATGCCTACGTTGCCGCCTTCGGTTAAGCTATAGCTGTTGTTCGCCGTGAAACCCAAACGGACGTACTTGCCAACACCTTGGTCGAGCGTTCCGCGCACGGTATAACGGGTGTACTGCTGGGTTGGAATGACACCTTCTTCCTGGTAATACCCCGCGTTGAAATTATAACGCCCGTTCTGCGTGCCGCCGGAAACCCCTATGTTCTGGTTTACCTGTATACCCGTTTTGTAGAGATTATCCTGCCAATCAGTATTCACGTCAGGCGACTCATCCAAGCCAAACTGCGGAACGCCGTTGGTTGCGTACAGGCCTGCTGCCTTTCGAAGCTCAACAAATTCGGCCCCATTCATCATGGGGTAGCGGGAGAAGAGTGTCTTCGCACCAACGAACCCGTCATAGGTTATTTGCGGTTTCTGACCTACTTTCCCGCTTTTGGTGGTTACCAAAACAACTCCGTTTGCCCCGCGAGACCCATAAATAGCTGTGGCCGAGGCATCTTTCAGAACGTCAACACTCTGAATGTCGTTGGGGTTGATGTCGCCGATAGAGCCCGGGAAAGGAATACCATCCAGTACGATCAGCGGATCATTGCTGGCAGTGAGTGACCGTACCCCACGGATCCGAATCTGCGTGGCAGCGCCCGGCTGGGAGGAAGTTTGCGAAAATTGCACACCGGGCAACCGGCCTTGCAACGCCTGTGAAATGTTAGCAGCAGGCACTTCGCGCAGGGTTTCTCCATTGATAGAAGCCACCGAACCCGTTACCGCTTCTGCTCTTTGCGTGCCATACCCTACAACTACTACCTCGTCCAGAGCCTTGGTATTGGTAGCCAGCGTGACGTTTACCGTGGTTCCAGAAACTACCGCCTCTTGGCTAACGAAACCAATAGCACTAAACACCAGCGTGCTTCCAACAGGGGCCGATAGCGTATATCCGCCGTCAGCATTAGTTGAAACGCCATTGGTTGTGCCTTTTTGCAGGACGGTAACACCAGGCAAGCCTTCGCCACCTTCAGCGCTGACAACCCGGCCGGCAATCGTTTGCGCAGCTTGCGCCATCACTTGCGTGGTTGGTAAGAATAGGCTGGCACTTGACAGCCCTACAGCCGCAAAGAGCGGCAAGCTCAGGCCCAAGGCCGTGTTTCGTAGTGGTGTGCACATAGAGTGTAGGAATTTGATTGGGTATGAATGCGTACTCTGAAAACTGTGCAGGTTGAAGCCGTGTAGGCCCGCCAGTAGATGATTGGTGCAGCATGACATTGCCTGACACTTTATGTAAAAGCCGAAGCACAAGTGCTGCTGATACCCTGCCTTGTTGTTACCTATGAGGTATGCTTAGAGCGCCCTTACAAACGCTTCTTTCCTACCGATTTGCAAAAGGCAGCGTACTAGAAAGCTGGAACAGTTGCCTAGAGTGTCTGCGCTAAGGCGAGCTGTTATTAGGTTAATCGATTGTGTAGAAACTGTGTAGTCAAACTGCTCAAGTGGTCTAGATCTTATGCTGCTCAATTAGTATTAGACAGCTAACAGAGAGCAGCTTTTAGGAGTGATAGTGATAAGTGTGGCGGAGTACTGACCCGTTATCTGAGACTGGTTGTTTTACTCTTATCGGGCATGGCCCCTACTTCTTTTAGAAAACGAGGCTACTATTCAACCTTCCTCTTGAAGCAGTAAGAGTATATGACTTAGAAGTTGGCGCAGTGAAAAACAAAAGAGATTAAGTGCTAAACATTTGGTGGGGTGGTGTCAAAGGTATTCCCAGTCCAAGCGCAAACATTCTTATATTCTTACAACAGATGTAGAAATATTTCCTAGTGTTACAATCCATGAAAATGCACTTAGCTAGGCTGAAAAGGCTTTTTATCAAACTTGTGTGTTAGTTTGTTGCACATTTGTTGGCCTCTTAACTGGTCTTGCCTTCACGAAGATTTGTTGGGGCTAGAGCAAGCATTACATACCACAATGAGCCAGTAAGTGTGAATTCTTGATTGCCAGAACTACTGGGCAGCAGAGGTTAAATTAGAACAACCAGCAAGGGGAAATCAAGGAGGTGTAGACTCACCTCGGTCTTTTCATTTCGCTTTAAATACCTTGGGTTACCTGTCAGCTAATTTCACGATGCTCATTACTTGCCACCGCTTCACAACCCAAAGCTTAGGGAGATATCTTTAGTTGCTTATGTTTGGAAAGGTTAGATTGCTTTCCTCCCTTGAGCTAACCCATATTCGCCACCGGAAGCAAAATTTATCGTTCTCGCCTTTACTAAGAGGTGTGGCCAGTTTCTTTTCTTGCCACTTCCTTCCTGGATCAAACTAGGTATCACGGGATTGGCCGTCGCGCAGCGAAGGGCACTTATAGGCCTTCCAAGCCTAGCTCAAATTACCTGGCCCAGTAAGGCAAAAGCGCTGTAGTACCCTCACCCCCACCATGAGCAGGAAACTTTATTATCCCCGCTACGAAGTCAACATCCGCACCTTCCTGCTTTTGATGGTTGGGGTGTTTCTGCTGGTAGGAAAGACCTCTTCCGCTCAGACGCGCGATATCAAGTTCACGGCGTTAACCGCTAAGGACGGGTTAACTTCCAATACAGTTAATGTTATTCTCAAAGACCGGTACGGGCTACTTTGGCTGGCCACTGATGGCGGCCTCAAAAAATATGACGGTCAAAGCTTTAGAACGTATCAACTGAAGGCGCCCGCAGTAGGTAGCGTTCAGAGCAACGACGTAACGGCCCTGCACGAAGATCAAACGGGCCGAATATGGGTTGGTAGCATGGGGGGCGGGCTCTTCACCTATAACCGCAGCTTGGATGTGTTCACGCCCTACCAAGCTGCCCCGCTCGACAACAAATACATTAAATCGTTGTGCAGTGATGCCGCTGGCAATATCTGGGTGGCCTCCATTGCCGGCGTGCAAATCCTAGCGCCGCAAACCAACAAAATCACGCGGGTTTCTCTACTACCCCCTGACCAGGCAAGTACGTTGAACCCGTGGTGCGTCTACAAAGATCGTCGGCACCGGATCTGGATCGGCACCGAACGCGGCTTGTACTGCTACAGCTCAGCCGGTACTCCCATCCGGTCTTTCAGACGGGAGCAAGCCCGGCCGCGCAGCTTGGTTGGTGACACTGTCAACACAATTGCCGAAGATCAGCGCGGTCGGTTATGGATTGGGACCAGCAATGGGCTTAGCCAACTAGCTGACGACGAGGCGAGTTTTACCAACTTTAAATTTAATTACCGCGACCCGCATACCATCGGCAGCAATATTATTTATACCATTGCGGCGGACCAGGACGGCACCATCTGGCTGGGCACTGAAGGGGGCCTCGATATTATGGATGTGCAGTCGGGAATGGTTTCGCGCCAGGCGCACAACAGCCGGGACCCCTACAGCTTGAACAGCAAATCGGTCCGCAGTCTGCTAATCGACCGCCAGGGTATTCATTGGATCGGCACCTACCAGGGCGGAATCAGCAAATACGATCAAAACCTTACTTTATTCAACGTTGAGCGCAGCAGTGAGTTGGATCCGTTCGGCCTCAACTCGCCCGCTGTAACGGCTTTTGCCGAAAACCGCAACGGCGAAATCTTTGTGGGCACCGACGGGGGCGGCCTGAACGTATACAACTTGAAAACCCGCTTGTTCCGCCACGTGGATATCAAGAGCCGCGAGCGAATTAATCTGGCCGGGCTACCCATCCTGAGCATGCTGCTAGATCGGCACGACCAGCTCTGGATCGGAACCTTCGGACACGGCCTGTTCATTTACAATACCCGCACGGGTAGCTACGAGCAGCTGCTGGCCAAGCGGGGCGCCTCGCAGCTAAACAGCGACGATATTTTTTGCCTTAAGGAAGACCATAACGGCACGATTTGGATCGGCACCAACGGGGGTGGGGTGAACGTGTATGATCCTAACACGAAAAGGATCAGCAAATTCACTGCCCGACCTAAAACGGCCGAGGACAAGCTTCTGCCTATCAACAACTATATCCGAGCTATCGAGGAAGACTCGAACGGCAACATCTGGATTGGCTCGGCGGGCAGCGGCATTGCCGTGTATCACCCCGTCGACCAGCAATTTACGGTGTACAACACGGCGCGGACCGGGCTGGCCTTGGATCGAATTAACACGTTTGGGCGCGACCACCGCGGCGTTATGTGGATTGGAACCGCCGGCGACGGGTTGTACCAGTTCGATACGCGTTCCAGTAAGCTAACGGCGTTTCCCAAGCAAAAAGGTTTGCTGGACGGGTTCATCCATAAAATTTTAGAAGACCAAGAAGGTCACGTCTGGATCAGCACCAATCAGGGTGTCAGTCGACTCAACACCGCGCACAATAATTTCACCAACTATTCCCCGGATAACGGCTTGCAAGGCAAGGCCTTTCTAAACAACTCCGGCATTAAATCGGCAAACGGCTCCCTGTTTTTCGGAGGGCTTGAAGGCTTTAATTACTTCAATCCCGCCCACATAAAAGTTAACCGCAATATTCCACCGGTGCTGCTAACCGATTTGAAAGTCGACAACAAATCGGTTGTTGCCGGTCTTCAGTCCCCCTGCATCAAGCCATTGCCGTTGCCAAGGCAATCGATTTAGATTACAAGCAGAACTTCTCTATTCACTACACGGCACTGGATTACACCTTGCCCCAGCAAAACCACTACGCCTACCAGCTAAAAGGCTTTGACCAGGGGTGGAATTACGTGGGTTCTACCACCACAGCCTACTACACCAACCTGGACCCGGGGGAATACGAGTTTCAAGTGAAAGCCAGCAATAACGACGGCATCTGGAACCCGGCCGGTACTTCCATCAAGATCGTCATTCATCCTCCTTTCTGGCGAACTTACTATGCTTACGTGTTGTACGTGGCCCTGTTTGGTTGTACCCTGCTTTACATTCGCTACCGGGGCATCAAGCAGTTGAAAAAGGAGTTCGAGCAAGAGCAAGAACGCAAACAGGCCGAACGGGTTCGGGAATTGGACTCGTTGAAAATCAAGTTCTTAACTAACCTAAGTCACGAATTCCGCACGCCCATCTCACTAATTCTAGCGCCGGCCAACAAGTTGATGGCCCAGCAAAAAGACCCGCAGAGCGCCGGCCAGCTGCAAGTAATCCAGCGCAATGCGCAGCGACTCTTGCATCTGGTTAACCAGCTGCTGGATTTTCGCAAGCTGGAAGAACACGAACTTCAACTGAATTTATCGGAGGGAGAAATTTCGTCTTTCGTGCGGGAAGTAACCAACTCGTTTCAGGATCTGGCCGAAATCAAGAAAATCAAGTTGTCGCTGCGCCTCCCCTCCGAGCAACTGTTTGTGTTGTTCGACTACGACAAGGTAGAGCGTATACTGGTTAACCTGCTTTCCAATGCGTTCAAGTTCACGCCCGAGGGCGGCAGCGTCCGCGTGGAACTCTCGGCCCTCCCGGCGCCGGCGGCCACACCGGAAACAACCATCCGGATTGAAGTTGCCGACACCGGCATCGGGATTTCCCCTAGCGAGCAGAATCTCATCTTCGAGCGCTTTTTTCAAGGGCACGAACTCGGTTCGGTATTAAACCAAAGCAGCGGCATCGGCCTCTCCATCACCAAAGAGTTTGCCGAACTGCACGGTGGCACAATTGCCGTGGCCAGTGAACTGAGCCAGGGCACCTCCTTCACTGTGGAGCTGCCGCTCGCAACGTTTGCCCCAGTGGTTGAGCAGGAAACTGAACTACCGGCCGAGGCGGCTTCAATAACAGAAAGTAAAAAGCCCGGCCGGCCAGTGAAAAAGCACAAAGGGGAAGAACTACCCCACTTGCTACTGGTAGAAGACGACGATGATTTCCGGTACTATCTGAAAGACAATCTTAAAGACAATTACAAAATCACCGATGTAATAAACGGCAAAGACGGCTGGTACAAAGCCCTGTCCTGCCACCCCGACCTGATCGTTAGTGATATTACCATGCCCTACATGGATGGGGTGGCATTGAGCCGTAAGCTAAAGTCGGATAAGCGAACCAGCCATATTCCCATCATCCTGCTAACGGGACTGACGCAAGATGGCGAGCAGTTGCGGGGGCTCGAATCCGGGGCCAACGACTACTTAACCAAGCCGTTCAACTTCGAGATTCTGCACGTTAGAATTAAGAATTTGCTGGAGCTGAATCGGGCGCTGAAAACCACCTACACCAAACAACTCCAAGTGGTCCCGAGTCCGGTGGAAATCGAGTCGAGCAGTGAGAAGTTTCTCAACAATGTGGTTCTCTACATCGAGAAAAACCTGAAGAACACCAACTTCTCGGTGGAAGACTTGAGTGACCATTTCGGCATGAGCCGGGGCTCGATGTACAATAAAATCCTGGAGTTGACGGGCATGCCACCCGTCGAGTTTATTCGCTCCTTTAAGCTGGACCGGGCAGCCGTGCTGCTGCAGGAAAGTGACCTTACCATCTCGGAGGTTGCGTACCGGGCCGGGTTTGCCACCCCTCATTACTTCACCAAGTCGTTTAAAGCCAAATTCAGCATCCTGCCCTCCGACTACCGGAAAAGCAAGAAGCAAGGATTGACTAGCTAGCCTCTGTCGTCTTGCATAAAAGTTAAGAGACGAACACTTGAGTGTGTAAGAAAACAAGAAACCATCGTGCCTTATTTTGGTAGAGTTGCCCGTACGTAACTAAGTGCAGTGCGCAGTTGAGGACGTACCGCTTATTGCGCATCCTCTTGCCCAGCTGCAAGCCTCGCTAGTGAGGGAAATTCGAGCAGGCAACGTAGCGGAGGCGCTGGTACAAGTACAACAGTACTTCCTGACTGCTCGGGCATGGATGGCTAGTGACAAGCTGCTAGTTCAAGCGGGTGGGGCAATGCGGGAAGCCAACGGCACTCTCCCAGTTAGTAAAGTGGCAGCCACCGCGCATGCCACGGTTCGGACCCTAGAGCGAAGGTTTAAGCAAGCGGCGGGGCATACAGTAAAAGACGTATCCTCCCTGATGCGCTTCGAGCAAGTACGCAACCACTTATGGCAGCACCCGGATGTTAACTTAGCCGGCCTGGCGCAGGAGCTAGGGTATGCTGATCAAGCCCACCTGAGCCGGGAATTCAAGCGCTACAGCGGCACCACGCCCGCGGCTTTCGCGCGCAAAGCCAAAAGCAGAAAATAGGCGCTACATCCCGGTTTTGTCGCGTTTGTACAAGCCTAGCACAAGCTTGAGGCGGAATTTTGTGTTGCAATCATCAGCAATGCAACATCATGTTACTACAGAACAAGCAAGTAGCCATTCTCGGCGCGGGACCCGTTGGGCTGACCATGGCCAAATTACTGCAGCAAGAAGGCATCGCAGTAAGGGTTTACGAACGAGACCAAGACGCTCAAGCCAGGATTTGGGGAGGTACCCTCGATCTACATAAAGAGTCAGGACAAAAAGCCCTGCAAAAGGCCAGATTGCTGGAAACCTATTTTGCCAGGGCAACTCCCATCGGCAGAACTATTGCTGATCATCAAGGTACCGTGTTGTTCACCAAGGAACCAGCACCCGAGAATCCAGAGATAAATAGAAACGATTTAAGAACGCTCTTGCTGGCTAGCTTACCCATCGATACCGTTGTTTGGGACCGAAAATGGACCGGCTTGGAAGAACGCAACGGAAGATGGCAATTGCACTTTGAAAATCAGACGACGGCAACCGCCGATGTGGTGATTGTAGCGAATGGTGGAATGTCCCAGGCAAGAAGCTATATCACAGACGCCGCAGTCGAGAATACCGGCACTTTTATTATCCAAGGCGAGGTAGCTAACCCGCAGGTAAATTGCCCGGAGTTCTATCGCCTGTGCAACGATACCATCCTAATGACTGCCTACAACGGCAATATGCTAGTGGCAAATCCTAGCAACAACGGCGTGCTGACTTACAACGTGGTTTTCAGCCAGCCAGCAGAATGGGGTGAGCCCGATACGTTAACCTTCCAGAATACCGCTGGCATTAAATCGTTCCTCAGCAGTAGGTTCGCTGCTTGGGACGAGCTCTACAAACATCTGTTTAATTCAACATCCGCTTTTTGGGGTTGCCGACAAGAAAGTTGCCGTTGGAAAAGCCCTGGAAACAGGCTCGTCTGCTGCCCATAACGCTTATTGGAGACGCTGCCCATCTAATGCCGCCCTTCGCCGGTCAGGGTGTCAACACCGGACTAATAGACACGTTGATTTTAACTGATAACCTCACGAACGGAAAGTACCACAGCATATCAGCGGCTATTGCCGACTACGAACAAAAGATGCTTGTGTACGCCAGAGCAGCACAACGGGAATCAGCTGACAACGAACTAGTGATGCGGCAACCCGACTTCTCTTTCCAACAACTCATCAGACCATAAACCTGAACTCCCGCGGTGGACGATGCGAGGAGGCTTACTGCTCTATTTAGTATGCCTACCAATACCGCATCTATTTGTTATCCAGCAAGTCTTTGCCTGTGAGTTTACACTATTGCACCGAAGGCGGTGGGGTCTTCGTGCCCCAGGTTTTGTTGGGCTGGCTGCCCATGGTAAACACCAATTTGCCTCCTTGCATGAGCTCGTCGCGGTACAGCCAGCAGTTGGTTAGCGGCTTGCCGTTCAGCTCCGCGCTCTGCACGTACACGTTTGCTTTGGCGGTGTTTTTGGCTTCGATTACCAGCTTTTTCTGGTTGCCCAATTGAATGGTAGCCTTGCTGAAAAGAGGACTACCTAGCTCAACAATGGGACGCGCATCGGTGAAGCCTTTCACGTCGAACAAGCCCAGCGCGCTGATAACGTACCACGAACCTAGCTGGCCCTGGTCTTCGTCTTGCCCATAGCCGTAGCCATGAATGGGCTCGGTGCCGTAAAATTCGTCGCAAATCTGGCGGGTCCATTTCTGCGTCAGCCAGGGCTGACCGGAAAAGTTGAACAGCCAGCTGATGTGCAGGCAGGGTTGGTTGCCGTGGTTGTAAATGGCCTTGATGCCGGCAAAAGCATCTATTTCTTTGCCGCCCCCAAAGCCGGTTTTGGCCGAGGCGGTGAAGAGGCTGTCGAGGCGGTTGTTGAACTTGTCGCGGCCCAGCGCCGCAACAAGCTCGGCGGGGTTTTGCGGCACGTAGAAGGTGTACTGCATGGCGTTGCCTTCCTGGAAGCCGCGCCACGGCTCATACGGGTTGAAATTGTTCACGAAGCTGCCATCGGCCAGCTTGGGCCGCATGAGCTTGTTCTGCGGATTCAGAATCTTTTTCCAGCCGTTGGAGAGCTTAATGAGCTGCTCGTAGTCGGCCTTCTTGCCCAACGATTTCGCCATTTGAGCGGCGGCGAATGCACTGTAGCTGTACTCGAGCGTGTGCGAATTAGAGAAATACGAGCCCGTGGAATCACTCTTATACCAAACGCCCTGGTCCTGCTTGTAATTTTCCTTGAAGGGCACGTAGCCGTACTGCGTAAACGCTTTCACGTCCATCTTGCCCGAGCCAAACGGGCGGTTGCGCCAGTTCAATTCGTTGGCGCGCACGGCTTGGTAGGCCAGGTTCACGTCGTAGTTGCGGATGCCGGCCTGGTAGGCCGCCGCCACGGCCAGCCCCACGAAATTGGTGCCTACCCCCGATACAAACTCGCTGTTCACCAACCCATCGCCGAACCAGCCTTTGTCGCGGTACACTTGCAGTTGGGTGTTCACGTAGTTGCCGTACCACTCGGGGTACGACAAGGCCCAGAGCTGCGTAATATTCCAGTAGCCGCCCCAGATGGCATCGGTGTTGATGAACTCGGGCTTGGGGCCGGGGCCGCTGGCCACCAACTTTCCTACTTGGCCGCCATGCTTGGGGTAGTCGCCATTCACGTCGCTGGCAATGCCGCGCCCCAGCAGGGCGTGAAACAGGCCGGTGTAAAACTTGGTTTTGTTTTGCTCGTCGGGGCCTTCCACCGCTAGTTTACCTAGCTCTCGCTGCCAGGTGGCCTGCGCGGCGGCGCGGGCTTGGTCGAAGGTCAAGCTCCCGGCCTCGGCCAGCAAATTGGCTTTCGCATTGGCAATGGACGTGTACGAAAGGCCCACTTTCATTTCAATCTTTTCCTGCTCGCTGGTTTGGTAGTTGAGCACCAAGCCCGCGCCCTTGCCCGTGGCCGAGTTCTGGTTTGCCTGCGTGCCGGCGGCCGTAAAAGCGCCCACACTAGCTGGCTGCTTGCTGATTTCCCCGTAGAAGTACATGTTCACCTTGCCTGCCGGGTCGTAGGTTTGCACGTACTTGGGGTACGTACTCACGAAGCCTTCCACGTGCGTGGCGTCCACCATTCGGATGCTGGCATCCGTCACTTCCCCGCTCTCACCTTGTTTGTTGCCGATGTCGAGGATGAGGTGCGCCTGGTTGTTTTTGGGAAAGGTGTAGCGGTGAAAACCCACCCGCTTGGTGGCCGTCAGCTCAGCCGTGATGTTGTAGTCGTCGAGCAGCACGCGGTAGTAGCCGGGTTCGGCCACCTGGTTTTTGCGGTCGAAGCGCGAGCGGTAGCCGGTAGCCGGCCCTTCCAAGTCGCCGGGCTTTACGCGCAACTCGCCCGTGGTGGGCATAAAGCTCACGCCGCCTGCCTGCCACTCGTGAAAGTGCACAAACCCCTCAATAGAATTCTGCCGGGTGTCGTAGCCCACGGCTTCCCAGCCCGAGGCGTTGCCGTAGTGGCCGTTGGTGGAGGGCGCCAGCTTGGCCATGCCGTAGGGCACGGCCGCCGGGGTGTAGAAGAACCAGCGGCTGTGCGCCGTACCGATGTTGGGGTTCACGTACTTGAGTACGTTCTGCGCGTGGGTTCCGCTCGTGTTCAGTAGCAGCACTAAGGATAAAACGCCGGCAGGAAAAGACAGCTTCATAAGTAAGAGGAAGGAATAGGATGACGTAGCGCGACACACAAGGGAAAGCTGCTTGGCTACTGCCAGCCGCGCTCAATTTCTTCTAGGCTCCGGCCTTTGGTTTCGGGCACGGCCCGCCACACAAAGCCGAAAGTGAAGGCCGAAAGCACCGCGTAGAGCCCGAAAGCGCCGGTTAGGCCCGCAGCTTTCACCAACGACAAAAACGTGAACGAAATAAGGGTACAGGCTACCCAGAGGGCAACCGTGGCCAGCGAAGCAGCCCGGCCGCGCACGGCGTTCGGGAAAATCTCGGTGATAACCACCCACACGCCCGGACCCAACCCTACCGCGAAACACGCCACGTAAAGCATGATGAGCCCGAGCAACCACGGCCCCGGCGCGTGCAGTTGCAACGCCACAACCAGGGCGCCCAGGGTTAGCGCCATGCCGCCCGACGCAAACAGCAGTAGCGGCTTGCGCCCTACCCGGTCGATAACAAACAAGGCCACGATGGTGCCGGCGAAGTTGATGCCCCCAATAAGCGCATTGGCACCAATAGCCGACGAAGCGCTTTGCCCGCTGTGCTCGGTGAAAATAATCGAGCCGTAGTAGAGAATAGTATTGATGCCCGTGATTTGCTGGAGCACTGCCAACACCACCGCAATCCGCAGCGGCCGGCGCAGGCGCGGCTGGTACAGATTGGCTTCCTCGCCGCGCTCGGCCGCTAAAGCAGCCTGAATCTCGGCCGCCTCCGTGGCCGCGGCCACCGGGCCGTTGAGGCGGGTTAGAGTGTTCAGAGCTTCCACTTCGCGGCCCCGACCCAGCAGCCAGCGGGGGCTTTCGGGCACGAGCAGCAGCGTAAGCATAAACAACACCGAAGGCAGGGCCGCCGACGCAAACATCCACCGCCACGAGGCCATGCCCAAATCCGCGAGAAAGTAGCTGGCTACGTAAGCCAACAAGATGCCCGTGACGATAGCCAATTGGTTGAGCGTCACGAGTTGCCCACGGATGCGGGCTGGCGCAATTTCGGCAATGTAGAGCGGCACCAGCAACGAGGCCACCCCAATAGCCAGGCCCCCCGCAACCCGCGCTACCACAAACTCGGTGAGCGTGCGCGGCACCGCCGCCGCCAAAGCCGAAAGTGTGAACAGCGCCGCCGCCCCAAACAGCAAGCGGCGCCGCCCGTACCGGTCGGTGAGCCAGCCGGCAAGGGCCGCCCCGATTACCGCCCCAAACAGGATGCTGCTAGCCGCCCACTCGGTTTGCGAGTCGTTCAGGTTGAAGTCCTTTTTCAAGAAAATCAAGGCACCGTTGATGATGGCCGTGTCGAAACCGAAGAGCAACCCGCCCAGCGCCGCCACGGTGGCAATCAAGTACACGTAACTCGCACTCCCGGCCGGCCCGGCCCGGGCGGGTGCGGGCCAGCAGCGGATGCGCGAAGCAGAGAACCGGGAGCAGCTGAAAGAGGCATAGTGGGTGGGCAGTAAAGGCGGTGAGAATCAAGGTGAAAGCAGTAGACTGGTGCTAGGCTTGCGGGTTGTTCGGGCGCACCCCGTCTTCCCTGGCTGCTGGCAAGCCAAGTAGCTGAGTTGCTACGCCAGGGGCGTCAGGCCAGCAGCACTTCTATTCCGAGTTCCCGAAAAGGAGCTAGTTGGGCTTCACTGGCGCCCGTGTCGGTGATGAGCTGGTGTATATCAGTAATAGGACAGATCAGCGAACTAGCAACCGTACCCAACTTGGTGTGATCGGCCACCACAATGCGCTGTTTGGCTTGCCGCACCATCACTTGAATTACGGCGGCTTCCTCGGGGTGCAACGAGGTCAAGCCCTTTTGGGCGTCGATGCCATTGACGCCGATAAAGATTTTATCGACAAAGAATTGGCTGAGCGCCTGCGTGGTGGCCGGCCCTACCAACGAAAACCAGCCGCCGGTCAAAAAGCCGCCCGTCACAAACACGCGCACGTCGTTGCGGTGGCTTAGCTCCATGGCCACGTTCACGGTGTTGGTGACAACCGTTACGTTGGCCCCGGGCCGCAAACTGCGCGTAACCTGCGTGGTGGTGGTGCCAGCCGTGAGCGAGATGATTTCGCCGGGTTGAATAAGAGCGGCCGCGGCGAGCCCAATGCGCCGCTTCTCGGCTAGGTTGCGGTCGATTTGCTCGTGAAAGCTGGAATCGTAACGAAAGGGCTCGTAAAGCAGGGGCTCCCGCGGCACGGCCCCGCCGTGGGTGCGTCGCAGCCAACCCCGCTGCTCTAGCTCCATCAGGTCGCGCCGCACGGTAGCCACCGACACGCCAAAGAGCGCGGCCAGTTCATCGACGGCGACGGTGCCCGTATGCAGCAGCTTCTCCACTATGGTTTGCGCACGTACCGCGGCGGCGTTGTCGGGAGTTAATAAGTCAGACATGATAAGAAACGGTTGCTGAAGGTGATTTTACCAAGAAACACGGCCGCCCGGCAATTAGGCGCTTCACTACGCCCCGGTTCGCACGTAGGCTTTCATGGTGGCGCACTCGGTGCCGGTTGCCGGGCCGTGGGGCCGGATGGTGTAGGACCCCACGGCCGCCGGCACGATAAACGTTTCGGCGTAGTGCACCACAAAAGGCTCGAAAGCATTGCTTGGGCTCTCGACGAGGGCCTCCGCGCCTTGCACCAGATTGAGTACCTGCACGCCGCCGTGGGTGTGGTGCGGCACTACGTCCGTAAACCAGTGGCGGCGCGTTTCAATGAATTCCCGCTCGTGCAGACCGGTGCGCTCTTCCTGCCAGCCGGGGCCCGAGGCCACGGGCACTATGGGATTGACGAGGTGCTGCTCTACCCAGGCCGTAGTACGGTCGGGCTGGATATTGGCCGCGCCGTGGGTTAAGTGAATGGGCCGGGGGCGGCCGTCGAGGCCCAGCCGGCCCCAATCCCAGAGCTTGAAAGTGAAAATGTACGGCGTGGCTGAAATTTCCAGCACCATCCCGTTCGCCCCCGAGCAGTGAATGGTGCCCGCCGGAATCAGAAAATGGTCGTGTGGGCGCGCCGGAAACTCGTTGATGTACTCGGTTACGGGAAAAGGTGCCGTAGCGTCCTTTTGGGCGCGCTCTAAGTCGGCGAGCATCGCCGGGAAATCCACGTTTTCTTTTAACCCCAAGTACACCACGGCTCCTGGTTCGGCATCCAGCATGTAGTAGCTTTCGTCTTGGGTGTACGTCAGGCCAAAGTGGTCCTGTGCGTACTCAGTAAGCGGGTGCACTTGCAACGACAAGTTGCCACCGCTCATGGTATCAAGAAAGTCGAAGCGAATAGGAAACTCCGTGCCGAAGCGCCCGTGCACGGCCTCCCCGAGCAGTTCGCGGGGGTGGGCAAAAACCAGATTGATGCTCGGGATTTCCACGCGGGTTTCGCCAAAGCCCAGCAGCAGCGAGTTTTCTTCGGGCACGCAATCAAAGCCCCACGCGTAGTTAGCCGGGCCGTCGGGCAAATCGCAGACTTCACGCAGCCACTGCCCGCCCCAGGGGCCGGGGTCGAAAAACGGCACCACCCGAAACGGGCGCCGCGCAGCCGCCGCCAGTCCGGCCCGCAAGTCGGCACCGCGAATAAGCTTGGGGGCGGCGGGGTCGTTGGTGTCGAGCAGGAAGTCGGCGCGGGGCAATACCTGCTTTTTCAACCGGTCAGCGGCCCGCCAGTCCACGAAATAGGCCCGCTTGTACTTGAGGCTGGCTTTCTCCGTGAAATTGTCGCTGCCCAGATTGGCGATTTCGCTGCGGCGCTGCCGCAGCTGGATTTCCCAGCGGGCCAGGTCGGCGTACACGACGACAGTGGGGGTAGGATACACCAGCGTGGCCCCGGTACCCACTATCACTACCAACTGCGCGGCGGCCACCTGAGTTAACGCCGCTTGCGCGGCTTGCAATTGCTGCGGATCGAAGAAATCAGCTATGGTCAGCCCATTAAGCCGACCGAAGACGGGGTCGTCGGTGAGGGGACCGGCTACTAGCGCATCTATTTCGGTGGGGGAATAATACAGGTCGTCGGCAATCAGGCACTGACTTGGCTGCAAGGCATGCACTAGCTCCTGTTGCAGTTGCTGCAGGTTGGTGCCGGGGTAACATTCTACTGCTAGCACCAGCGGTTGGTCTGAGGCAGCCGACTCAGCTTGTAGCGCCGTTCGCAACGCTTCGATGATGGCCGGCCAGCCAACCTGACAAGCATCAGCCTCCGTCGTTACCGCTACGAAAGGAAACTTGTCGTAATTGGAGGAGCGCATAGAGGTAATACCTGGAAATAAGAGAAAAGTGTAAGGGCATTGTTAGCCACAAACCAACACCATGAAGTTCTTGTGCGCAGCATTAACAAATCAATATGAGTCTGTATCCACAAATATTGACAATAAAAATGTTTGTTTAATATCAAAACGAGCAAATAAATTTTCTTTTGATTAAACAACCCATCCGTTTTGATTAATGCCAACTATTCAGACTTTCAAATTGGGCTGCTTACCCAGCCTGTTATTAGAATATCATTTGCGCTCTTCTCTCTCGTTACCCATTCTTCTCATTCCGATAGCCGACACAGGTTCTGCTGAAATCATGTGGCACTTGTGATACTTGACTGATTTCACCCCTTACTCGTTCTTCTGCAAGGAGGCCTGCAGGTCGATACCTCCTATGGAAAGGTGTAGTAGGTATTGCAATACACTTAAAAAGTAAACGAAAACTAAAACCATACAGACTTGTCTGTTTTTAGTTTTTACATTTATATTTGTCCTGTGAAAACGAAAGCCACCGCCAACGTCCGCCAACGGATACTCGAAACTGCTGCTCGGCTCTTCTATCAGCAGGGCTACCCACTTACGGGCATCAACCAACTCATTGCTGAAGCAGATGTGGCCAAAGCCAGTCTCTACCAACATTTTCGAACCAAAGACGAAATTCTTCTTGCTTACCTCCAGCAAGCGAGCCAGCAATGGTTTCAACAGGTAGCCGAAGCTACCGCCAGTGGCACCACTCCAAAAGCCAAGGTGCTAGCCGTGTTCGACATGCTACATGATTTTCTCGTGACCGAGAACTTCCGCGGCTGCAACTTCCAAAATGCCCTTCTGCAATTGCCACCTGAGGAAACGCAAGTGCGTGCCTTTATTCAAGAACACAAAGTCCGAATAGGACGGGTATTCAACGAAATACTAAACGATACCGCGTTGGCAGAGGAAATGGCGTTGCTTTTCGAAGGGGCTTTGGTTAGCAGCCAGACAATCGGGAATCCGGCACCCGTAGCCACCGCCCGCCGTGTAACAGAGCGCCTCTTGTAAAGTTTTTTAGTAGACAGACTGTTCTGTTTTTTGAAACGCTTTCATACTTACAAATCCTTAATCCTTAAATCCCATGGAAACTACTCACCTCCCACGCACCACCGTGCGCTTTAACACCATCGCCGTTGATGGCCTAGATATTTTCTACCGCGAAGCCGGAAATCCGGCGCACCCTACCCTCCTACTGTTGCACGGCTTCCCTACGTCTTCGCACATGTTTCGGGACTTGCTGCCGCTACTCGCAGACCGCTACCACCTAGTTGCGCCCGACCTGCCGGGTTTCGGTTTCTCCGACGCCCCGTCCCGAACCGATTTTGCCTACACCTTCGACCATTTAGCCGAAGTAATCGAGGCCTTCACGGAAGCAGTGAAGCTGACGCGCTACGCGCTGTACGTTTTTGATTACGGTGCACCCGTAGGGTTTCGCCTGGCGCTGACTCATCCCGAGCGCATCACTGCGCTTATCAGCCAAAACGGCAACGCCTACAAAGAAGGTCTGCACGACGGGTGGCACCCCATCCAGAAATACTGGGCCCAGCCTACCCCTGAAAATCGAGAGGCCCTGCGCGAAATGCTAACTCCGGAAGCCACGCGCTGGCAGTACACCTATGGGGTAACCAACCCCAGTCAGATTGCGCCCGAAGCTCCCGCGCTAGACAATGCCCTGCTGGCTCGGCCAGGCAACGACGAAATACAGCTCGACCTCTACGGCGATTACCAACACAACGTGGCACTGTATCCGCGCTTTCAAGAATACTTTCGCACCTATCACCCACCTATGCTGGCGGTGTGGGGCGAGCACGATCCTTTTTTTCGGCCTATCGGCGCGGAAGCATACCGCCGCGACAATCCTACCGCGGAAGTACACCTACTCGATACGGGCCATTTTGCCTTAGAAACCCACGCAACCGAAATTGCCGACCTTATCCGAGACTTTTTGGCGCGCGTGCTGTAGGTCGGGGCTATGTATGACCAGGGCCGGTAACCTTTGTTCAAAGCGAACGGCCTTAAACCAAGGTGAAGCAGCGGTCATCACTAGCGGTAACAGCGGCATTAGCTTGGGCAATACTCGAGATTGAAGAACGAAGGCGCCGAAAAGTTCAGCGTGGGCCGCAACCGGGAAACGTTAGTCACTGCAATCAGGCAACACGCATAGTCTCCCGACGCCGTTGAAAGTATCCTGTGCGTTCAAGTTACGCGCAGTCCGGCCGGTTTCGACCAGCAACCGAAGCGCTACGCTGCCGGTTAGCGCTCCGCGCGAGCGGTGGGCTTAGCCGGCCCGGTTGCCAGTGGGTTGCAGCGAGTAAGGCCTCTGACAAAACACTCACATCGTGCCATAATGCTCGGTAGGCGCGAGGGAAGTCAAGCTTCACCACCTCTTTATGCGAGAACGAAGAAGATTCCATAGTAAGTAGACTGGGGGCACCTGCCATTGCGCCAGGCTCTGGCGTGGCGTTAAACAAGTATTTTCTAAGCCAAACCTACTACCTTACCGGTCTGCTGTCTAGATCCAGTTTGCCTATACTCACCGGTCCGGTTATGCTGCCCTACCAAACGCTTATTACTTTGCGGCGCGCCAGTGCCAGCACGCTCAGCCAGCAACTCACGGCGGCTTTTATTCAATTAATTCAACAGGGATTGCTGCCTGCCAAAGCCAAGCTGTCAGGCACCCGCAGCTTGGCGCAGCAACTCGGCATCAGCCGCCAAACCGCTATTACGGCCTTCGATGAACTAGCCGCTCAGGGGTGGATCGAACAGCATGCCTCCTCGGGGGCCTTCGTGCGCGCCTGCATCCCTATCGTGCAGCCGCAAGCCCTACCCGGTTTGCCTGCTGAACCTGGCCCGGCCCGAGCAGGCTTTGCCTTTGCCCGCAGATCATCGTCTACATCGGAAGCGTTACCAGACCCAACTCACCTTGTTCTCGGCGCAGGCTGTGCCGACCACCGCCTGGCCCCGCTCGCTTCGCTGGCCCGCAAGTACCGGTCCGTATGTCAGCGGCCAAACAATCGCCGACTATTTGGCTATACCGAGCCCAGCGGCAGCCGGGCACTACGCCAACACCTAGCCCACTACCTCCACGACACCCGCGGAGTGCAGGCTCAACCGGAAACCTTGTTCATCACTCGCGGAAGTGGCATGGCCATGTATCTAGTGGCTCAGCTCTTGCTGCAACCCGGCGATGCTGTCATTGTAGGGGACCGCAGCTACTCGAACGCTGACGAGCTGTTCGAGCACCACGGCGCGCACCTCGTGCGAGTGCCCGTGGATGCGCAAGGCATTAGCGTGAACGAGGTAGAAGCCGCGTGTCAACGACAGGCCATCCGGCTGCTGTACATCACGCCGCATCACCACTATCCTACTACAGTCACGCTTGTTGCCGAGCGCCGGGTGCGCCTACTGCAATTGGCCGAGCAGTACGATTTTGTGGTTCTGGAAGACGACTACGATTTCGACTTTCATTATGCCAGTAGTCCGATTCTGCCGCTGGCCAGCGCCGACCGCCACGGCCGGGTGCTCTACGTGGGCTCGCTAAGCAAGGTACTGGCGCCTGCCTTCCGCGTAGGATACGTGGTGGGGCCACCCGACCTAATTGCCGAAATGGGGTATTTGCGCCACCTAATCGACCATCAAGGTGATACTTTGCTCGAGCAAGGCATTGCCGAACTCTTTGCCGAGGGCGAGCTGCTGGCACATTTAAAACGAGCCAACAAAATTTATCAGCAGCGGCGCGACGTGTTTTGCGAGTTGCTGCATACGCACTTGGCCGGACGCTTCTCATTTACCCTGCCAGAGGGCGGCATGGCGGTCTGGGGGGAATTTGCCCCGGACATCGACTTGCCGCAGCTCAGCGCGCAGTGCCGGCAGCAAGGTCTGTGGCTGAGTGACGGGCGTCGCTACCAAACGGCGGCCGAAGCTCGCCCCTCGCACCTGCGCCTAGGGTTTGCGGCCCTTACGGTTGAAGAGCTAACGCAAAGCGTGCACATTCTAGCAAAAGCCCTACAGGCTACTTCATGACTGGACAGTAGCCATACGAGCTACACCTATTGGGGGCCTCTCGGCGCAAAGCAACTAAAAGACCTGCTGCAAGATTAGGAAGCGGCTCTGCCCCTACTTGCAAAAAAGCTTTGAACTAGCTTGATCTACCTTTGACAACCCGCTCGCCGCTAATCTATCCGCTGATGCAAATACCACCCCTGACCCTGGTAGACGTCCGCCAGGAAACACTCGGCATCGACGCCTACCACAACGTGCCGCTTTCGCTGGTCAATGACCATGTCGTCCGGCTCAGCATCATGACCGAGCCTTACTCGTGGCATTACCACCCCAACAGTGATGAAGTCTTCCTTTGCATCGAGGGCATCGTGTGCATCGACCTGGAAGAACGAACCGTGGAAGTAAGCCCCGGTCAGCTGTTTGCTATTCCGGCCACCGTGCGCCACCGCACGCGGCCTAAGGGTCCCCGGTCGGTGAACCTCACGTTTGAACGAGCCGAGATGGAAACCATCTTCTCCTAGTCTGTTTGGGGAAGAGTCGGCTCGTGCGCCTGATGCATCTTTCAGGAGGCAACAGACAGGTAGTTGTGCACCAAGAGAGCAAACTTCCGACTTAGAATGTCGTTTCTTGCCAAGTATGGCAGAACAAGACGAGAAAACGAGAAAAAAGCAGTTAGAGCAGCTACTGTGGAGTCCCTACGATGACAACCATCTAAAGCAGTTCGATTTCGAGGACGGGTGCGTCTATATGGTCTATACCGTGAAAGACAATCCTGAAACCAATACAGCCTCTGACGTAATTCGCTTAGTAGGAACCTACCCGATTAAAAGTGAAAGTGGCAGCATCCATTGGGAAAATGTATGGCAGGATTTTCCGGTGACAGATCCGAGTGACGCCGCCATGATGCTGCTTGTTTTCAATCAGGAATACGCGCACAAATGGCGGGAGGAAAGAAAGGAGCAATCCAACCAGCCCAACTACTAAGCTTTCCTAGCCAGGCAGCATTTACCTGAAAAGATGAAACCCCAAGACTGGTAGGTCAAGGGGCTTCTGGGAAGTAGATGATTCAGGTAGAGCCGTAGAAATCATGCCTCATCATTCATTTTACAGGGTAATGAAGCTTTCCTACTGGAATAAAGAGGTGGCAAGTAACTCCTACCAGTTGAAGCGCTTGTCGGCATTGCTTTCTACAGGTGCTTGGGAGAGCGTTCCGCAAGGTCAGCTACCCAAGAAAACCTAGGTAGTTTCCCAGGTGCCATAACCAGGCTCCATTGGCGAACAGCAATGGTTCGGAGGTGAGATTACCGCTAGGACCATGGCTGCTTTCTACCACGACCAATAGATCGAAATCAATGGGAAGATACTTGCACGACAATTTTGCCGAAGTGCGAGCCACTGCCCATGTAAGCCAACGCTTCCTTGGCTTCCTCGAACGGAAATGTTCGATCGATAATGGGTTTGCGGTGGTTGCGGTCGAAAGCGTGCATGATATCGGTGAGCATCTGGGTGCTGCCCACGTAGATGCCTTGCAGACGTTGGGTGTTGAGGGGCACGGCCCCCAGGTTCGGCGCTTCGTCGTTGGGCCCACCCACGGCCCCGATCTGGAAGATGCTGCCCCCGCTTTCAGCGCTTTGATCGAGCGGGCCAGTTGACCAGCCACTTCTAGTACGTGGGTTACGCCCTCACCCGCGGTTAGCTCGCGGACCTGGTCTTCCCAGTTGGGCGTTTGTTTGTAGTTGATGAGGTGGTCGGCACCCAGGGCCTGCGCTTGGGTTAGCTTTTCGTCGGAGCTGGAAGTAATGATAACCTGGGCGCCGAGAAGTTTGGCAATTTGTAGGCCGAAGATGGATACGCCGCCGGTGCCTTGCAGCAGCACCGTATCGGTGGGTTGAAGCTGCCCTTGCACGACCAGCGCGTGCCAGGCCGTAACGCCAGCGCACGGAAAAGCCGCCGCTTCCTCGAAGGAAAACGAGTCGGGCACTTTGGTTACGGCCGCTTCTGGAAAACACACGTACTCGGCCAGTACGCCGTCGGTACTACCCCCAAGGGAGCGGGCAGTTTTGGTGGCCGAAAAAGCGCCATCGTGCCAATCCGGGAAGAAATTAACGGCCACTCGGTCGCCGACCTTGAACTTGGTAACGCTAGCCCCGACTTCGCTGACCAGCCCCGCCGCATCGCTAAACGGAATGAAGGGCAGTTTCTCGCCAGGATAGCCGAACCAGCCGTTGGCCAGAGCCCAATCGCGGAAGTTAAGCGAGACGGCCTGCACGCGAATCTTTACTTCGTGGTCGCGAGCCGTGGGCTCATCGTATTCACCAATTTTGAAATTTGCTAGGTTCTTGGGGGCGTGCAGCTGGTAGGCTTTCATAATGGCAGTGGTAGTGAGTAGGGCCCCAACAACCCGTAGGCATCATCAATTGTTAGCTACCCCAGGCTTGCATCTTCTTTAGACAAAGAAACCAGCTCTATTTAGGCTGGCTTTGCATGGGCACAGGTTCGTGAGGTTAGCGGACAGCTGGAACGTACATGGTTCCTCAACTCCCTACATACACCGAGGCTGGCTCAGGAAGTATTGCAGTGCAATTGGTGCATGGCTTTTAAATAAATGGCCAAGGCTAGCTGACACTCTGTTTGGACATCACTCAGGCTAGGATTTTTTGCTACCCTATCAACACGCAGTCCAACCCGAATCAGCGCAGCAAAAGCTTGCGTCGCTTCCTGTTCACTGCACTGACCACCGAATCGAGTCTACGACATAACCATCGGCACGCTGCTCGATGAGCAGAATGCCGATGGTCTGGCCTCTACTACCAACCTCAGGCGCCAAACAAGGCTCTGCTCGCTGCACTTACGTGCCACCAGGTCACCTACCGCTGGCGAGTAGGCGACGAGACTAAGGCTACGTTCCGCGCCGTGGATGGCACCCCGATGAAAGCGGTGGCTTTCTCGCCTTATGATGTGGTAGGCTTGGCAACGGCAACCGGCGCGGCAAACATGCATTTCTATCTCGCGATTGAGGAAAGCTCCACCCGCCACCGCGGTGACCCGCTCTCGTCCGATATTGTTATTGAACTCGCGGGCGAAGATCCGGCGGGTCAGCCACTGCGCACCCGGCATGCAGTGGTTCATCCGCAAGAACAGATGCCGCTGACAGGCCTCGGCGCAGCCCTAATACTGGCTTACTCTGAAGTAGCAGATTATAAAGGAACTGTGCCTTAAACGACAAGAAGCCTAGTCGGCCAATGGACAGACTAGGCTTCCTTCTCACCCAACGAAGCGTGAGTGATTAGTTGACTTACTCGGCAGCCAGAATCTGCTTAGCAATGTCGGTGTGCTGCTCGTCGGCTTGCTTGGCATCCTGCACCGAGGCTTTGAGTTCTTGCTCGGTTTGAGTGAACCCTGCCGAGGCGGCATACGCGGCCACGGTGCCGAAAGAGGCTATCCAGTAGTGCAAAGCAAGTTGACCGCTGGCAATAATACCTAGGTCGCGTACCGCGTCGGTCGTGGCTTTGGCCCGGATCTGTTTGCTCACTTCATAGTGCGCTTCTAGGATTTCGTTGGTTTGTTTATCTCCCCCGCCCACTTCGGCTATAGCCCGCTCAATTCGGGCAGCCCACTCTTTGGCCGTGGCATTGCCTTGTTCGAGTGCTTGCTTAAGGGCAGGATGCGTTGCATCGTTTAGAATTTCGTCGGTTGCTTTCGCCGCGACTTGGCTACCAGCTTGCTGAGCGGACAAGCCGTCTTGGATGAGTTGTTTGAGGTCGTCGGTGTTCATAGCAGAAGAATGATATGGTGCAAAGCAAGAGCCTCTTGCCTTGCATTCTCAACGGAGCAAGAACCACTTGGTTTTTTGCTCAAGTAGGTAAGGAGAACTACCATAATGTTTGCTGATACACCCTAATTATCAATATTTTATACCTTTGCTGGTGGTATGTTATGCGTCTTGGTTTACCAGTGCCTGCGCCTTTTTATAATGCGAATGCCATTTTAGGTAACTTGTCAGCAATAGCGCGATAATTCAACTCAAAGTATACAGCCATCTTGTTGATAATCAACTATATAAACTTTTCCTGTCGCATGGATTCGTTACATTACCAACAGTTCAGATTGACTGCCAAAAACCTGGTTTATTTCCAAACTAAGGTTGCCTCACGCCGACCATAATAATTTTATTAAGTGAGGGGTCGACAACTGCCGTTTGACAAAGCAAGCGCGACTAGTACACTCGGAAAAAGACAAGATATTATTGGTTTGAGGGCCCCATTCCGGCAAGCCGCGCAAACTTGATGGGTGTAGCACGCGAATCATAGATTTTAGCGAGTGCCTCAGGTATAGGACGTTTCAAGATGTAGTTGTTTGTCTTAGAATCGAACAAGAGAAAGGAAGACTACTAGCATTTAGTTGAAAATGGGGCCGAGCAACGTAATGGAACGCTCCTGCCGACATAGCTCGATCCAACTGATGATTGCTGGATGCAAACCAGGAGTATTTCTAGGTTTTCACTACTTTCAATTAGCTGCAGCACAGGCACCGAGCCACAGTATTTTTGTGCCACCAGCCCCTACCGCGGCCAACAAGCCTTGCTCTGGCTGGCAGGGGTTGGTTGTATGTCAGTTCTCTTAACCCAGTCCTCATGGAGCGTCCACAAACTCTCGAGCAACGGCAGCAGGCAGCTCTTCTTAGCATGGGGGCCAGGCAAACCAAGGCTTTGCAACAGCCCCCTTATACCCCCGGTTTTGCTGAGTGGCTAGCGTACGAGTTCGTTAGCATCGCCCCCTCGGCTGTGCCCGAGGTGCTAACTAGCTATTTTCCTGCTCCTGATAAAGTGGACTGCTGCTACCTGGCCTCCGTGCTGCAGCAAATAGAACAAACCCGTTCCTGCGAACGGGAAGTAGGCTGCGGCGTGGACTTTGTGTTTGGAAGTATCGAATATGGTGCCCAGCATATGGCTCGCGCTCGGCAGTGGCTAACAACCACAGAAGCTTGTCTAGCGGGGCAGACCGCGTCCGGGCAAACCAAGTAAGAATAACCCTCGGAGATAAGTTTCGCCGAGCACTTCACTCTCCTTTTGTATTCGCTTCTCCGTCACGATGAACGGAGGTGCTTCAACCCCGGCGTAGGCTATACACGTCAAGTAAGGTTCGACTTGGCGAAAGAACATAATCCCACATTTACTACATGGTGTAGCTAGTAGCGCATAGAGAGAAACTAGCCGACTCTTCTGCTTTCAGTTGCTGAAGGCAATCTAGTTGAAAAGCGGGTGCGTACATCCCGGCGCTTTTCCTGCTCCTTTATCCTAACCTAGCGGGCTACAATGGTTGGTAGCTCAGCCTATACACACCTCTTCTCTCCCTGTATGAGTCCTCGCCTAGCTCGCTTATCCGAGCGCAGTCGGCTGCGTCGTAGCGCCTACTTGCCCTTGCTTTTATCGAACGGCTACTTTGCTACCGCTTTTGACTGGTACCGCTGGCGCCGAAAACGACGCACATCCGTTGCAGTGTAGCGGTGGGTAGCACCGGCTTTCGCGATGCCTACCTTAACGATGAGCTTGTCGGACACTCTCTTTAACGCGACCTTTGCCTTCTCCTTGACTTCTTACCTTACTTTTGTAGTCTAGTAACTGCTCGCCTGCTAGGGCTGTAGCGTTCTTCTTGCTTTTATGCCGCTTACTACGCATACGGTGTATTTTGAAAACCCAGTGGGCCGGCTCAGTGAGCATGCCAACGGGTATGCCATCGTGCAATACAAACCCGGCAAACGGGTCTTCACTGAATTTCAAGCCCTGCTCACGCACTTAGGTCATTTGCTGCAGCGCCGCGGCTGGCACAAGGTGCTGACCGACCAGCGAGCAATGGCCCCTTTCACAGATCAAGAGCAGACCTGGATTCGCGAGGCGTGGATGAGCCCACTCACAAGTCGTCGACAGCAAACCCTGGCGGCTGTCTTGCTACCCCACGACGTGTTTGCCCGCCTGTCATCGAACTTGGTTATGCAGGATGCGCGAGAGGGAACACTAGTCTACCATATTTTCGACGATGAGCTGGCCGCCGGGACCTGGTTGCGGCAAGCTCCCTAGCCATCAAGGGGCGCAGAATAGAGAAGTACAGCTTGGTTAAAACAGCTGCCACTCAAATTCCTAGTAGGGTAACAAAGTAGGAAGTGGACGGGGGATTTGACTGCGAGTTGCCATGCAACTTGATTACAAGTTGCTGGTCTACTTCTCTACTCGTTGTTCCCTACCCTATGTCCGTGCCTACCAGCATTCTTACCTTAAGCAACCCGGCCGCGAAAGTGCTTTTGCCCTTAGCAGCCATTGCCGTTACGCTCGTGCTCAGCCGAGTGCGCGGCCTCTCTCCCACGCAGGACTTAGCCTTGGTTCGGCCGCCGCTACGGCCTTTGCTGTTGTGGCTGATCCTGGCGCTAAGTTGGATGCTGCTCACCGATTTCTTGTTGCCTTGGCGTGGGCCGTTCAACTTCATTCCCTGGCAAGCGCAGCCGCTGTGGGTTTCCCTGGCCCGGGTTCTGGGCGTGGCCGTACTCGGTCCCATCGCCGAGGAATTAGTTGTACGTGGGGCCATCTTCTCGCGCCTGCGAGCCGCGGGCTTACCAGTAGGCGTAGTAGTCGCGGCAACGGCTGCGGGCTGGTCATTGCTGCACATCGACTATACCAGCATTGTAATTGCCATCATCTTTGGGTTTGGCTTGCTGTTAGGTTTGGCCCGGCACTATACCCGCTCGCTGTGGGTGCCCATCTTGATGCACATCAGCTGGAATCTGTATGCCGTTTGGTAGAACCCCAGTCTTATAAGTGGTTGGTTAAGATCATGCATACGCGGTAATAGGCGAGCACCTGCTGTGGCTGCCAGTTAAGCTCCCGCCTTGGCCTTGGGGTAAAGCCGGGGAAACAAGCTGTTGATTTTGCTCATGGCCGTGGCGGCAATATTGTCGAAGACCTTGGCACCCGCCTCGTACTCTTTCAGGAGCTGATGCGTGTCTTTCATCAGCTTTTGCAGCTCGGGTTCGGTGAGCGAAAGTATACGCTCGATCTGGTAGTCTTCGAGTTTGAACTTGCGCATACGCCCGGCTACGCGGCTGCGAAAGTCGAGGGGGCGCCGGCTACTACCGGCTGAAGCTGTTCGGGAACTGGCGTGGGGAGTGTGGTTTCCCCTAGTTGGAGTTGGAGTTGCTTGGGCTGTAGTTTGCTAGGGCCGTTGTAGTTGATGTGGAACTCAATGGAGTTCACGCTGCGCCCCTTCTTCTTTTCGGTGTAGGAAATATCGAAGTTGAGCGTATTCAATTCTTCTAACGACGGTTTCAACACGTACTTGCGGTAATCAGCAAACTGCGGATAGGCCTCGCCCGTAGTCAGTTCCCGCAACGTGTCAACGTCGACCGTGTGCGGGCTCTTGAATTTCCACATCTGCATAATCCAGTAGAACTTGTGGGTGTTGGGGCTCTTGATGCTCAGCAAATCAGCCACCTGCCCGAGGGTGAAGTTTTCGGTTAGGTTGGTGAGATAGGGAATCACATCGTTAGAGAAGTAGCCGGAGATGGTACCCTGGCCGCTATCCAACTTCAAGGAGTGCACCAACGGCACCTTGTGATAGTCTTTCTTACGGTTGGGCATAGGCAGGTCAATGCGAATGGCGTCGAGTCCATCCATAGCCACGTGCAGGTATTGATAACCACGCCCACCGATGGGTTGGTCGCCCACCAGGTCCGACAGAGGAATGATGATGCGCTTGCTGTCGGCCTCATCGCGCCGTAGCCCCCGCAGCAAGAGCACGAAGATGCGAGCCTCGAGTAGAGTCATGGCCCAGGGATGCTCGATCAACACGTTGCTTTGAGCTACAGTGGTCGTGCGACGGCTGTCCTGGATTTCTAAGCGATACGTATCACTATCCGATTGCAGTAGCTGCTCGGCCTCGACGGCTGGGGCCATGTCCCGCTTGGCGGCCAGTACAGCGGCGTAGGCTTCGGGCTGGGTGTTAAAGTAACCCACGCTCTTCGTTTTGCCGTTGATGCGCACTTGCGCTTTCCAGCGGTTGCGGGTCTTTTCAAAGGTTGTACCTGGATATTGATTTTTAGCCATAGGTTGAGGGACGTAACCAAAAGCTAAGGTATAAATATTAGATAGTAATAAAAATTATCTCTTCTCCTATCTCAGAGGTAACGGCTTCCTATCTCAGAGGTAACGGACTCTTATCTCAAGGGTAACGGGCTCCTATCTCAGAGGTAACGGCTTCCTATCTCAGAGGTAACGGACTCTTATCTCAAGGGTAACGGGCTCCTATTTAGTGCTTATAGAAAACTGATTTACAATGTGTTATACAGCCCTTAATATATTAATAATTTTAATAAATAAAGTTGGAATGAGACTCAAGGGTTTTTGGGATTAACTGTGAGATAAAAAGTTATCTCAAAAGGTAACGGCTTCCGATTTGAAAACTATCTCAGGAAGGTAACGGCCTCCTACTTAATGTTATCTCAGAGGTAACGGCTTCCTGTTTAAAATTATCTCAGAGGTAACTCTCTCCTACTTGAAGATTATCTCAAAAGGTAACGGCTTCCTATCTCAGAGGTAACAGTCTCCTATTTAAACCTATCTCAAATCTACCTCAAGTAAGCATTATACGTCTGTAAATCAGCTATATATTTCAGTCAAACAAAGTATGAATTTAAGTACATCAGTGAAATGTTCCTTGTATTCAAGCTGGTTGTTTTCTTTGTTTGACGGTTAAGCGAGAAGATAGCCGATTCGTGTACGTACATAAAATTCCGTAGTATAGCGTGCCCACCGATAAAACGTTTTCTCGTTTATACAGTGGGTTAAAAGCAAAGACCAACAACTCTCAGGCAACAAGAAAATAAAGTCTGATTGTTTTCCCGGTACCAGAATTACAGTCGGGGCTACGCTTGCATCCTTCTGGAGCCGATGGCTTTGGCTTTTGCTGCCCTTGCACGGTTGTAGTGACCGCAGCGTTCACAAAATTCGTGTGGCTTAATGCAACTCTTGCACCGCCAAACTGGCTTTCAGAGCGCGTAACTTGTCTCACTAGAGCCGGGATTTTGGTTAAATTTCGTTTGTCAAGCACGCAACTCGGCTTGCGTAACCCCCGAAAAGTGCTTAGCTCCTGCAAGCGGGCCACGTCGCGTAATTGCTTGACTAGTGAGCCTACAACCGCACTGAGTTGGGAAATATCGAACAGCTGAAATGCCGTTTTCCCACTGATACTACGTGGTGAATTTACCGTTTACGCCTTTAAGCTGCTGGCTTATGACCTGCACGGTGGCCAAGTTGGGAACACGAACTTCGACGATCAGCAAGTGCGTGCTCCTGAGCTAGTTTCAGCAAATTCAATTCGTTGGCAAATCCTGCCAACAGCCGCGTACTCAAATACCGCACGGCTGCGAGCAAGTTCAAATAAGTTTGGCAGTGGGCTTTTACGCTCTGCCATAAACTGCAGCTGGGTAGCTGCTCGATGCCGGCGAGGTGGACTGTACTCACTTGGTTCTGCATTGAATCTGCGACGCAGCCCTCGTCCCGCTAGTGCTAACTGCTGAAGTGCCACCAGTCTCTTCCCCTGCCTCTGACACGATCTATTATCCTGGCGCTCGAACACGTGCCATCTTCCTTAGTGTAGACGTCGCTTTTTTGGAGCGCGTAGCCGTAGTGAGCATGCAATTTGAGAACTCGACGCGCTCCTCCATTTGATCGAGTGCGAGGTTGAGTTCTATTCTCACTCTCATGGCCGCGGCTCCGTATCCTATGCCCCACACTAACTGCATTGGTTTGCAGTGGACGCGTGTTATAGCAGAAGCAATTGCGTTAGTTCGTACGCTTCTGGCTTCACTTCCACTCCAGCCTTAGCCGCTTAGATGTGCACAATTCAATCGAAGGGCTTACCGCCGCGGGAATGCTTAGTCTGCGCTAAATGCACCGCTTTACTTTCGCACAGATCATGACTTTGATCCTGATAATAGTTAACCCCAGCAATCGTGTCCTTGAATTGCACTTTGTTTTTGGGCACTATTTTGTTCATTGCCTTATCAACCCCGACGTAGTCATTATAGGAATTGCCTGGGTGTCTGTAAGGCCATGTACTACCCTGCCATGCTTTCCGTTGCCTGGCAGTGGCATTACTCGACCGTGAAAATGTGGCCTCGCATCTGATGAGGAACGGTAAATTAGTGCTTCGTTAATTCAATTAGCAGGGTGGCCTACCCATTGGCTTCCTGGCAGAGAAGCAGCTTGGCATCGAATTTCATTTGCTTGAAGGCGCTCTTCTCTCCTACTTTCAGGGCCAAAAAGTCTTTTTTTTCGCCATTTTTAAAGTTAACCAATTGTGGCCAGCTGGTTTACCGATAACCCCAAGGACACCAGTACTTTTTGGGGAAGGTCGGCTACTGTGAACTTCGTTGGTTGGGTTGGCCCGTGGACATCAAACCCTTCCCTACTTTGTTCTGACCGGGCCAGGGTTGTTCGAGTCCTCCCCTACCCTATTCAAATTGACAATCTTGGAGCTGAGGCTTAGTTCTGGAGTTAGTTAATGAGTTAACTGGGCTTGGCGCACCACAAACACTTTTGCGCAACTGTGTGACTTTATAACCTACTTCGTGGCCTCTAAATGCCGCCCGTTAGTGTAAAACTTATTCTTTATAGAGCGCTTCTGTTGACGTGAAAAAAGCAAACGGTGATGCTCTCCTTTTCAAATTGCCTAAAAACAATTCAACTTCTCCCCTCTGTTAAGCGCTAAGGTCTGCTGCAAACCAGTTGCATCTGCCATCAAGTAGCGTCTCAAGCAAGATTTAAATCATTGACTCGACTTCGTCGTTCGGGTGGCGGTTGCATACCTAACGCTTAGCTCATTTGCTAAGGAGTAATAATATTTTGACAGTAAAATTATGTCCATTATTAAGGCAATACAATCATCAATAGGCACTCAGTTCAGAGAGGTTGCAGGTGAACAAGTTGCTTATCTGATGTTCAAAATCACGATATGATCACGCTGTAGTTGCGCATTAATCAGCTTGCAATACAGTTGCAAAGTGGCTATTTTCATTGAGGAATAACTGCCTATTTGGCTTTTCGTGAAAAAAACTACACCACTCTGATTTCTATTTTCTCACCTAAATCAGCTGCTGCTTGCGTCTTTCAAACCATATTTCGAGCTAAGAAGAATAAAGTCATACATGCTTAAAAGAGCAGTTTCGTAGTGTCCTTCTTCTTATCTTAACTTCACTTGCTCTATGAGTAAGGGCCCCTTTAACGCTGGAGTATGTGGTAATTTTAGTAATCATAACAGGCTGCTTCGGACAATAGATAGAGCCTGGATTAGCTTAACCCCTCAGTTGCTAAAAGCCTTTCTATTTGCGTTGCTTGCACAAGTAGATGCAAGTCAATTTCTGTTTATATTACCTGAAAGCGACCTTCAGTAATGGTACTTTCCTTGACAGAGGCCCTCATTCACTATCATGTAAATGAACTGATATTCTTTATGTCCGTAAGCTGTTTATTTTTCTAAAGCTCCTTTTTTCAGAATGATTTGCACAAGTATCAATCCCTGAGGTGCTGGCAAAATTATCTAATTTACTAAGAGATATTTTGCACCATGTATAGGAATAGTTAAAAGCAAGAAGCCACTTGCAAATAGAAGTAAGGCCTTATTCTAAAGAATTATTTCTTTAGCAAACGCTTAATGAATTTATCTAAGAGTAATCTTGAATCTGTGCTAAGAATCATCTCGTGCATGCAGCAAGTAAAAAAATAATTCGCTGGAATAATTATGTAAAACATTGATATAGTGATGAATTAACATAAAAAAGGTATTTAGCTTATTTAAAATGCAAGGTATTGAAGATACTTAGTATCTATGTATCAAAACATCTTCGATACAATGTTGTTATATTAAATAGCCTTGGTAAATAGTAAGAGATGAAAGTATGTGGGCTATATTTTTATGTATTATTAATACGATGTATCAAAGATACATCGTATTAAAAGTGCTATCGATTATGCATTACCTATTAACATATTTGGACCTAAGATGAGTACATCAATGACACATAGATACATTGTATCATAAACGATTAGAATTTCTTCTGTAATCATCCTTTTACTAAATGTTTTTTGATGCAATGTATCTTACAAGCTTTGGTACATAATATATAGGATGCATTGTATCGTAATCTAAAGCGTTACAGCAATACAGCGATAAACAATATCACTGTATCATTGATACATTAATACATTAATACATTCACACATAGATACTTTAATACATTCAAGGAGAACAACAATGATACAAAGTATTGTAAATACAATGTATCAAAGTATCAATTATACATAGTATCACTGTGTAGTAATATTTATGTGTCTATGATATAAAGATACATAGACACAAACATTCAAACTACCATAGATATATTGATGATGAAGTACTTTGTATCATTAAAGCTATAAAACTTTAATACGATGCGTCATGATAACAATATATCAATGATACATAAATATACTGGTGCAATGTGTTGAGACAACAACGTATTAAAGCATCAATGAGTCATAAGAATATTGTATCAACTTATTGAAGTATTAAAGATGCTATGTATCATTGATGCAAAGATATGATCATTGTTAACCACGGCCCACGGAATGAACCAACCTAACATCATTGCTTTTGCTAATCAGAAAGGAGGGGCAGGCAAGTCAACTATCACCACTCATTTAGCCTCGGCTCTTTGCTACCTCTATGGCTACAAGGTGGCCGTGATGGATTGCGACCACCCCCAACACTCACTGCACGCTTACCGAATAGATGAACAAACGCGCGTGCAAAACGAAGAAGGTTTTCGCCAGCGATTACTCAAGCAGGGGAGGAGGCCCTATCCGGTTTACATATCAAGCGTACAAGAATCCACTTCATCTATCACGGCTCTGTTTGAGCAGGATTATGACTTTATTTTGATTGATACGCCTGGTACGGTCAATGTAATAGGCTTGCCTGATTTGCTGCGTTTAATTGATTACATCTTTCTGCCCGTAGAGCCCGATAAAGGTTCGATTGCTTCTACCATGGCTTTTATGGGTTTACTGCCGGCCTTCACGCAGCAGAGTGACCCTGATTCCAACCTGGTTGGCTACTATGCATTTTGGAACAAGTATCTCAAGGCCGAGCGAAAAACTATCTACGACAAAACTGAAGAGCTTTTCCAGGAAAATGGCCTTCCTATGCTTCAGAGCCGGGTAGAGAATCTAATCACCTACAAAGAGAACCGTTCCACTATGTTTCCGCTTCCGGAAAAAGAACTGAACCGGTTGGGGATGGGCCAGCTCTTTATGGAAGTTTTATCTCTGGTACTAGGGCCAGGAGCGGTTACGCCTTCCGGGCTCACGATTAACTTTTCCGCGTCAGAAAACGCCGTTGACTCCGCACCTGATTCGTCGGTTAACTGAGCTACGGAGTCCAATTAGTTTCCTGCTTTTAATTGCCAATCACTAACTCGTAATTCCACAGCGACATGGCCAAACTGCCTGCTAAGAAAAAAGGTAAAACTCCGGAAGAACAAGCCGCCGAACTCGCCGCGATGATGGGCGACGTGTCCCCAATTCGGCTCACACCCAACGCCGCCCAACCTTCTGTGGGCGAACCTGCCCTGCCGTCAAGTACTCCGCCTTCCCCACCAACTACGGACGCTGTACCCATGGCACCGGCTGCGGCACCGGCAGCTGCCCGCGTCACCACCGCAACAGGGCCATTGATAGCCGATCAATTGCCGGCAACCAAGCCCGCGGCCAGCGGTAGGGGAGGGGTAGAGGGAAAAGAGAAACCTCTGCCGCCAGTTGCCAACACGCAGCCTACAATGGAAGTAGCCCCACTGGCCGAGGCGGCCGAAGCAGCAGAAATGGAAACAGATGACGATGCGGTTGCTGAGCAGACGCAGCAGGATGAGGAGCCAGTTCCTCAGCCCGTACTCGCTGCCCAAGCTAGCCTTGATGTGAAATCCCTCTTCGTTCCTACCAAGGACAAGAAGACGGTGATGTTCCGCATAACGCCCGCTATGCATCAGTATTTTCAGCAAATCGGAATGATCTTGGGGAATGGCACCTCGGTTCCCGATGTGGTGCATAACATTCTTACGCAGTGGAAAGCGGAGCATGGAGGGCAAGTGCAAAAGGCCATGCAAAAGCAGCTGCGCCAGATGCTCAAGAATTAGCGAGTTCTGCGCTATACACAGGCCACAAAAACAAGTCTTTTAACCTCTAAAAGAGCAAAAGGTAAGAAGCTGGAAGTTGGCCTTATTTGTGTTCTTTGTCTGTCTGAACATGTACCTACAACTTCAGGTGGTATTAACTGTGCCTGCTCATTTCAACCTGTTGTTAGAAGACAGCTTCGTCGCTCGAACTTGACTTTATACTATGATAAATCCTGTTTTTAATGGGTATTTTGTGTTTCTTATCCCGGAATCAGTGGCTGATTGGTAGTGGTAACGGCGCAAGTAGCAGTTGAGAGTGTTGCATCATTGCTTCGTTTCTGCTTACTGGCAGCCACTGCTGGCATTTTGTTGTTCCCTATTTTCCATCGTCTATGAAACAAACATTTACACGTTGGCTGCCGTTGGCAGCCGGCTTACTCTTCTATGTGCCCGTTGCGCAGGCGCAGTCGCGCCTACCCTTTTCTACCAGCAAGGCCCAGCCGTCTCTTTCGCAACTCCCGCAGCCTCAACTGCCCGTTGGAGCACCCGCGTTGCGCCATGCTTTGCCGACTACGAATGGCACGCTTGCCCGCGCCATGCCCCTAAGGCCCACTCGCCCGGTAGTCCGTCGAAACGAATCAGTTACTAGGGCTCGCGCCCTTGCCAGCGGCTCCGTTAGTGAACAATGGGTGGCGCGCTTCGATAACAGCAATGGTAACGGATATGATGGAGCGACGGCCGTGGCAACAGATGCCACCGGCAATGTCTACGTGACCGGCTACTCTTTCAGCAACACCAGCCGCTATGACTACGCCACGGTGAAATACTCGCCTACCGGGCAGCAGCTCTGGCAGGTGCGCTACAACGGGCCCACCGGCGGCGATGATGTGGCGGTGGGTCTAACGGTGGACCGAATCGGCAATGTCTACGTAACAGGCTACTCGTACGGTACTAGCGCCACCCTATACGACTACGCCACGGTTAAGTATGACGGAGTCAGCGGCCAACAGCTTTGGGCCAGCCGGTACACTGGGGGAGCCGCGGGCTCGATGCCAAGCAGCCAAGAGCTGGCCTCGAGCCTGGCCGTAGATGCTGTCGGCAACGTGTATGTGACGGGCACGGCCTACGGGGAGGGCAGCAGCGGTTGTTACTACGCTACCGTCAAGTACTCGGCGGGCGGCCAGCTTCAGTGGGAAAGCCGCTACAGCGGTCCAGCCAACACGGATGTAGCGGCGGGGTTGGCGCTAGACGGGGTGGGCAACGTGTACGTAACGGGCACTTCCTACGAGAGCACCGACAGTGACTACGCCACCATTAAGGTCGATGCGACGACTGGGCGCCAATTGTGGAGCGCCCGTTACAACGGCCCCCGCAAGGGCTACGACTTGGTGCGCGAGCTGGCGGTGGATGCCGCCGGCAATGTGGCCGTCACGGGTACCAGTGAAGGAGACACTAGCTACGACTATGCCACAGTGAAGTATACCACTAACGGACAGCCGGTATGGCAAGCGCGCTATAACGGCGCAGGCAACAGCTACGATGAGGCCACTGGCGTTGCCCTGGACGCGGCCGGCAACGTAGCCGTGACGGGTTACGCGGATACGGGCAACAGTAACTGGGACTATGTCACAATTAAGTATGCTGCTATGACCGGACAGCAGACGTGGGCGCAAGCGTACAATGGCGCCGCCGGCAGCTACGACGAGGCGCGGGATGTCGTGGTAGATGGTGCCGGTAACGTGGCCGTGACGGGGCGCTCCTTCAACGCGAGCGGCAGAAGTGACTACGCCACGCTCAAGTACGCCGGTGCTACCGGGCAACCGTTGTGGCAAGCCCAAGCTCCGGAGTCAACTGCCGGGGATGCCACCGCCACGAGCTTAGCTGTCGATGCGGCCGGCAACGTGGCCGTCACAGGCTCCTCGGTCGCAGTAGGCAGCAGTGTTGACTACGCCACGTTCAAGTATACTGCGGCCACCGGCCAACCGCTGTGGCAGGCACGGTATACGGGGCCGATTACAGAGGATCAGGTGAGAGACCTGGCTGTAGACGCAGCCGGCAATGTGTACGTGACCGGCAACCGAACCGTCAAGTACTCGGCCAACGGGCAGCAACTCTGGACGGCTCCGGGAGGTTCTCATCTTGTGGTCAGTGCAGCGGGCAACGTCTATGTGACCGGCGCCGGCACGACCCGCAAGTATGCTGCTAGCGGCCAGCAACTCTGGGAAGCGACTACCACGGCCGCGGAGAGTGGCTATGAGGCGGCGGGGATTGGTTTGGATGCGGCGGGCAACGTATATGTTTCGGGCAACACGCTTTATTTAGTTAGTGGTAATCAATATGTGACGCTCAAATACGAGGACGCTACGGGCCAGCAACTCTGGGACACCCGCTACCGCGGGAGCGGTTTTACGCGTGGCAACGCGGTGGTCGATATGGCAGTCGATGCTACGGGTAACGTCTACGTGACCGGCATCCTCAATAACCCCCAGAATAATTGGGATTACGCAACTCTGAAGTACTCGTCAGGGGGGGAGCAGCAGTGGGTCTCTATCTTCACCGGGCCCCTTGGCTTCCGTGACCAACAGCCTTCGGGCATCGCCGTGGACGCCAGTGGCAATGTTTATGTGACGGGCTCCGGCATCGTTACGACCTTTCCTGTTGATATCGATTACATGACGGTAAAGTATTCCCCAACGGGCGAGCAAAGCTGGGTGAACTACTACAATGGAGGCAGTGGCAGTAATGATATAGCGACCGATATTGCCGTAGATGCGCTCGGCAATGTGTCTGTGGCGGGTGGTTCGGCGACCATCAAGTATACGGCCAGCGGCAGCACGTTGTGGGTGGCTCGTAACAGTGAGTCGACGATAACCCAAGTGTCGCGGATGGCCGTGGATGGATCAGGCAATGTGTATGTTACCGGTAGTACGAGTACGGATTATGCCACCGTTAAGTACGCCGCGGCGACGGGGCAACCTGTGTGGGACACCCGCTACAACGGCCCCGGCAATGGCGCCGACCAGGCGACTGATCTAGTGGTCACGAGTGCTGGCGAAGTGTATGTAACGGGGAACTCGCTGGGCCTTAATACGGGCTCCGATTACGCCACGATTCATTATGTTCAAACGCCCGAGGCAGCGGCTCCGCTCGTGGCGGCAACGCGGGCGGCTACAGGCCGCAACGTGCAGGAGTTGTCCGTCTATCCCAACCCGATGGCGGCGCAGGCGACGGTCAGTTTCCGCCCACACTTGGATGGCGAAGGGCAGGTGCGAGTTTATAATCAACTCGGCCAAGAGGTGGCCCGGCTTTATCAGGGCGCCGTCCGCAAAGGGCAACAGTACACACTGCCGCTGGCCGGCTCTAGCTTGTTGCCTGGCGTGTATCAGTGCCAGTTGACGGTTAATGGCCAGCGTGAGGTAGTGCGTCTGCTCGTAGCCCATTAAAGGAGCCTATTTTATAAGCAAGCGCCCTTCGATTCTGTCGAAGGGCGCTTTTTTTATAGACAGTGAAGGAAAATGCAGTATGTATTGCGCAGAAAGAGTAGCGAGGCAGGCACGATTAGTGTGGAGCTACGTTCTTCTCAATGGGTCCCAGTTTCTTTATTGCCTGCCTTTGCGTGCCGCTACCGAAGCGTAGCAAACGGGAACCTCAAAATCGAGGGCAGAAAGGAAGGACGTCAGACGAAGTAGAAAACCAACCTAGCCAAAACGATAAAAAGTAGAAGTGTAGAAACTAGCGCGGTTGTGACTTCGCACATGGCTCCCTTACGGGACGCGACGACAAAAAGCCAAATCACGAATACCGCCAGCACAAACAAGGCACCGCAAACGACCAAGTAAACCAGTAGACAGGAAAGTAGGGGAGCCATAGCCACAATGGACTACCCGGACGTGATTGACATGAAGTAGGGGAGCAACCTAGTTGTAGCCACCGCCACTACTTTTGCACCATGCAAAACTTCATCAGCGCCGCTATAGAGGGGATAGGGCTGTACCTAAATGCGGGGTGTATTGTGTTGCTGCTTAATGCTTCGATCAACGCGCTCAAAGGATTAAGTTGGGTGGAAATACTCAACCAGAACGCGGCTGTGGTTGGTCTTGCACCTTTACCGAATCACCAGCCCGGTACGGTGATCAAATACGTTCTGTTGTTGGTGTTGCAATGGCCACTTATCCTATTTCGGCGGTTTATTTAACCAAACCTCTTCTGAAATCTTAAAAGCAATTCCCCATACAAAGCAAGCGGCACCCATCGATCAATTTCAATACCAGCCTTGTCGTTACGCAGCTCGAAGGTGTACAATTCGAAATGGTAGTCTGCGCTTATTTTAACTAAGCTTGATGGCGTTCTGCCACCGTGTGCGATGATAAGCTTGGTAGCGTTCCGGGAATTCGCAATTTCGATCTGGAGCCACAAGGGGTTCATGTCACTGCTACGTAGTCGTTAGTTTACCGTAAAAATCATTCCTTTCTTGGGAACGTGCCTGGTAAGCTAGCTAGGCAAGGACCGTACTCGCCGAGGCAAACGGTTTGCGCGCGCCTGGCGTGCCTTTGTTGGACCGTTCGAAGTCGCGGTAGTCCATGTACTCGTTATGCACGGGCTTGTAGTCGAGCGGATTGGCCTGTCACGGCATCAAGTACATGACCTACTATTCCTTAATGGAGGCAGGGACCCTACGCCAGACCAGCGTAAAACCCGGCAAGAAACAAGTTGACGGATAAATATGGTCATCGCTCTTCCTATTGTGGGCCGGCAACAGCCAAGCAACCTTAAGGATACACTATCGCTAAATCGGGTGCTCACTCTACCATGTAAAAGACAAATTCGCAGCCGTGGAACAGAGTAAAGCGAGGTAACTCAGCTTAGCAATTTTCCTATCTTTATAGAAGATTTCTAAGTACACAATTTTCCTTCTATTCCCATTTCATGGTTACTATTTTTACCGACTTTGCTTCATTCGCTAGGATTATAGGTAGCACAGGTTTTCTGCTAGTCAACCTGTGCTTATGTACCAGTTCATCGGCTCAAGCCCAGGCGCCGACTTGGCAATCTGTTATAGCAATGGTTAGCCCAGCTAGTAACAACGATGACTCTTCTACTGTAACTGCCACCGCGACCGATGATTATGGTAACATATACTTGGCAGGCACCTTTACGGGCATTCTTCGCTTTGGTAGTACAACTTTAATCAATATAGGATCAGGAACCGATGGGTTCGTTTGTAAATGGAATCCCACCGCTGGGTTTGTATGGGCGCAGAAAATAACGGGGATGGATAACGAGGCCGTGGCGGCCGTGGCCGTGCAGGGAGCGAACGTGTATGTAACCGGTTGGTTTAGCAGTACAACGCTGAGCTTAGGAGCAATTACGCTTGCGAATGCGCATAACGGCAATAATATTTTCGTCGCTAAACTTACTGATGCCGGCAGTACAAGTGCCTTCACTTGGGGCCAGCAGGTAGGAGGAGTGGAAGAGGACAAGGCCTATGCACTGGCAGTAAATGGCAACAGCGTATACATCGCCGGCAAGATTTCGGGCCCCGTTACCTTTGGTGGCATCCCGCTCACCAGCGACGGCTATGAGGACGCTTTTCTAGCTAAACTGACGGACATGGGCATGAGCGGTACCTTTGTGTGGGCGCAAAAGTTTGGCTGCACAGGAGGCTTCGAGCGCGCCGTTGCTACCTGCCTGACGGTGAAAGACAGTAAAGTTTATCTAGCCGGCCAGTTTTATGGCGCTACGGGGCGTTTTGGCAGCTTTACCGTGCCCAACGCTGGGTCGGCCGGAACGGAGGAAATATTTGTTGCCAAGATTATTGATGCGGGTTCTACGGCCAGCGTTAGTTGGGCCAAAAGTGCTGGCGGTGCCACCTTGGATAAAGTAAACGCCCTAGCTCTACGCGGTGACGATCTCTACCTGGCCGGGCGGTTTGACCAGACCGGTGCCAACTTCGAAGGGATTCATCTAACGAGTAGCGGCGCCTTTGACGGGTTTGTAGCTAAGTTAAAGGACTATGGTCGGGAGGCGCATTTTAGTTGGGCGCAAAAGATTGGGGGCCTTTACGCAGAGGTGGCGTCTGCTGTGGCCGTAAACGGGACAAGCATTTATGTAGCCGGCAGGTTCAGTAGTCCGAGCGTTGCCTGGGGATCTACTACCCTCTATAACACGGATTCCAATGCTTCCACTACGTACACTACCGACGTGTTCGTAGCACAACTCATGGATTCGGGCCCTGCGGCAACCCTCAACTGGGTAACTGGAGCTGGTGGGTTGAGGGAAGATGAGGCCAGCGTTTTGGCGTTAAGCGGAACAACTCTCTACGTAGGTGGCTCTTTGCAGCCCGCTGCTAGCTTCGGTAGTCATACTATCACTAGCCCAACCACTAACCCCAATAATTCCTTTGCTTTCCTGACCGCGTTAACGGCGGCACCTTTGAGAACAAACAAACCGGCTTTCTTGCCTGGCGTACGCTTTTACCCCAATCCTGCTTGTAGCAGTGCCCGAGTGGAAATTCCGGCAGTACCAAGTATCACCTACGCGTCGTTAACCCTTCGCAACATAGTAGGCCAAGTGGTGCGTACGCAATCCATTCGTTTGGCGGCAAGTGGTACTGCCGCTGAGGTGTCGGTGCTAGGCTTAACTCCCGGAATCTATCAGATGCAAGTACAGGCAGGAAACCAATCTGTGAGTCATTCCCTGGCTGTGGAGTAGCTTATTCATCTCCTAGCAATTCTCTCCCTAAACGCCTTTAACCGTTTAAATCTGTTAGAGCAGTTGGTTGTTATCTTGACGGAAGGCATCTACTTAGCTAGGCGCTGCTGATACTGTGTTCAGTTAAATAGTACTTGACGTATGGCGCAAGATTTTGACTTAGAAATAAAGGCGATCAAACGCTTTCTCAACCCGAGCAAGTAGGACCTTTATATTCAGTTCATACCTCCTCGAAGAACCGCAAGAAGTTTACTGCTGAGCACGTTTACTTCCTACAAAAAGGCACTTTTGAAGGAGTTCAGGGAATAGAGGAGCATGTGATTCGCCAAGTCCATCAGCGAGAAGGAATAGCCGATCCCACTTGCTACCTTATCAGTGACAACGCCCGCCTGAATACCTAAATCCTGGCAGTTAGCGACGCCTTGCAAGCCACGGTGTGAAACGGCAGGTCAACCCTACTGGTCTTTGGCAACGCCAGCATGTTGTATTGCGAAGGAGAGGGGTTAAACATCTGCTACCTCAGCCAGCCCAAACAGGTCAACTGTTAAGATAATGCAGCACGGAGCTACGCTTACTTAGGTTGCCATAATGGCCCCTAATCGAGAGTAACGACAGCGCCATTCGAATGCTACCGGTATCCATAGTCAACTGTATACAATCAAAGCCTGCCCAAAGCCCAGGGCCAAATCAGCATAACTATCACTTTCTATAGTAAGGCTGAGCCCTCATGACACATTCATGCATTTATTGATTAATGTCAATGAAACTGTTTGATGGTAAGGTCCACCTTTGCGAAGTCGCCTTAGCAGATGGGCGGTGCGTGCTAATCGGAAACGGTTTGCAACGATGGGTACTTCATACTAAGGCAAGGGTTTTATGCAAATTGGAATTGACAGCTTCGCCGCGGCACTACTAGACAACGGTACGGGCCGCACGCCCAGCGGCGCGGAGGCCATGGAGCAACTGCTCGAGCGCATCGCGCTGGCCGACCAGGTAGGGCTAGATGTGTTCGGCATCGGTGAGCACCACAAAGCGGAATTTTTAGATTCTGCCCCGGCTGTTATTTTGGCAGCCGCAGCGGCCCGCACCCAGCGTATTCGCCTGACTAGTGCCGTAACGGTGCTTAGTGCGGCCGACCCGGTACGCGTGTTTCAGGAATTTGCCACCCTCGACTTGATTTCGCAGGGCCGGGCCGAAATGGTGGTGGGGCGCGGCTCGTCTATTGAAGCGTTTCCGTTGTTCGGGTTCGACCTCGATGACTACGACGCGCTGTTCAAGGAAAAGCTGGACTTGCTGCTTGCTATTCGGGGCACCGAGCAATTGCACTGGAAAGGTAAATTCCGACCGGCGCTACGCGGCCAGGGCATTTACCCCCGGCCCATGCAGCCAGTACTGCCCATTTGGTTGGGGGTAGGGGGCACGCCGCAGTCGTTTGTGCGGGCTGGCACACTGGGCTTGCCCCTGATGGTGGCCGTTATTGGCGGCGATACGCACCACTTTCGGCCGTTAGTGGACCTCTACCGGCAGGCAGGTCAGCGGGCCGGACACGCGCCTGAGCAGCTCCAAGTGGGGTTGCACTCGTTGGGCTACGTGGCCGACACGACCGAGGAAGCGGTAGAGGATTTTTACCCGGGCTACGCCCGCACGTTCACCAACCGGTCGCGGGAACGAGGCGGCCCACCCGTGACACGGAGCCAGTTCAACGCGCAAGTCGGGCCGCTAGGGGCGCTACTGGTGGGCAATCCCGAAGAAGTGGCCGCCAAGATTATTCGGCATGGCGAGGCCCTCGGCGGCATTTCGCGGGTAACTTTTCAGTTGGACGTTGCCACCCTACCGCATGCAAAGCTGCTGCGCGCTATTGAGCTGCTGGGCACGCGCGTCGCCCCCTTACTCCGGGGCTGACACATAAGGCCTGCTATGAAAAAGTGGCCTACTGCTCCGAGGCTAGCCTTCGAGCAGGAGCCAGACGTGGGGCCGTCTTTGGAGGTAGTGGCGTTGCCAAGCGGGTTGGCACAGTAACAAGTCGTCGCCTAATTACACACTGAGCACTGGCTTAACCAATAACATCTTTACTTTTCACTTAGTCATGCTGCTCTGAGCAAGCAATCGCAACCACTTCTTTTTATGGCCAGTAGCGTCACCAAAACCATCAATATCCAGGCGAGCCCCGAGCGGGTGTGGGAGTTTCTCAACGACCTGGCCAACTGGCCGCAGTGGGCCATTCACAACGTGTTCAGCGCTACGCCAGGCGAAAACGGGTATTGGAACATGGAAGGCCCGCGGGGCATGCAGCACGTAAAAATGCTGTCCAACAAAGAATTCGGCATTCTGGACCAGGAGTTCAACGACCCCGTGGAAGGCAACTGGCTGGTGCCATGCCGGGTGGTAGCTGGCAGCGAAGGCGCCCACTTTATGATGACCTTCACCAAGCCCGCCGCCATGCCCGATGAGCCGTTTTATAAAGCCGTGGAGTTGATTGAGCAGGAAATGGGTAAGCTCAAGGAACTGCTGGAAAGCACGCCCGGCTAAGTGACCAAAAAGTTGCTAAGGACGTCGAGCAGGCGCCCTCAGCAACCTGTACTCGGCTAAGTATTGGTGCACGAACTTGATGACCATGCTGCCCTCGCCCACGGCCGAGGCCACACGCGTGGCCGTCGTCGGTGGCTAATAGAACTGGCACGCAAGTTTCGAGTATATAATGCTCACGCGGGAGTTTTCAGGAAGCGGTGTAGCGAGGGTCGGCCACCAGGTCGCGGCCGGTGAGCAAGTGGTCCTTGGCGTCGCAGAAGGCTAGCTCATAAATCATTTGGTGCTGGGCTTGGCGCCAAAGAAAATGAAAACGACCCGCGCCGGCAGCTTCTCCGGTTCCTGCCCATCGCGCTGCACTATCACAGCTTCGAGCGACTGGCCGCCGCAGACTTCGCGCAGCTGAGTGCGGGGCGTTTGGCGTCTGCTCGATTTGCGTGATGAGGTAGGCCGAAATACTGGCGGCTAGGTGCTCGCCCCGAATAACGATGAACACCTGCGAGGCATAAGTGGGGAGAAACATGGCGGCCCTCCCCGCCGAGGCGCCCCCGCCAATGATTTATACCAGGCAGTTGCTGCAGCTACGCGCCTCGACGCGTCGGGCCCCGCTCAGACGCTCGAGGCCCGACGCGTCGAGTGTGCGGTAACTAACCCCGGTGGTCAAAACCACAGCTTTGGTGCGAATAATTGATTGGTCGCGCAAAGTCAACACTTTGTAGCTGTTTTGTACGTGCAGGTTCACCACCTCCTGCGGCGCCATAGACTCGGCTCCGAGGCGCGTGACTTGCGTCCAGGTGCGGTGCGCTAGTTCACTGGCAATCAGATCAGTGGGAAAGCCTAGATAATTTTCGATGCACGACGAGGCCCCGAACTGCTCGCCCGGCGTTTGCCGTTCAATAAGCAACGTTTTCAAGCCCTCCGAGGCGACGGCCCCGCCCGCAGCCAACCCGGCCGGCCCCGCCCCGAAATACGGTGATGCGGTCGAGGGCACTAGGATCGGCGGGCAATAGCTGGGCCATGCGAACGGAAACGACTGACTGCTAGCCTAATATTCTGCAAATTCCTGGTCGGGGTAGCAATACACCCAACGCTCGCCACGCTCAGCCGATGACACCACCGGGTGCTGTGTGGCATGAAAGTGCTTGGTAGCGTGCGTGTTTTTGGACTGGTCGCAGCACCCTACGTGGCCGCACTCTTGGCACACGCGCAAGTGCACCCAAGTGTCGCCTAGAGCTACGCATTCGGGGCAGACGTGCTGCGGGGCGGTTTTCAAATGCGCCGGGTCGAGCGCCGAGAGGTGGGAACAAAGAGCAGCCATAGCAAAAGCGTAAAAAGTGAGGTGGCGAAAGGCCCAGGTAGGAGCTACCAAGCACCGGACAAAGGTGCCGGAGCTATTACCTCCTGGTCATTGACTTTTATCAAGAAAAGCTACTCCTCAAGTAGCCTGAGCGCTGCCAGCGTCTTCACCTAACAATCCGGGTTGCCCCGCCGGGAAACGACTTTTGCGGTGGTAGTTACCAAAGTGCCCCTGTCGAGGTGCCCCAACGGCACCCTAGGGGGTAGTACCTACAGTTGGCGGCGGATGCGGCTGAGCGTTTCGGCCGTGAGGCCTAGGTAAGAGGCCACCATGTGCTGCGGAATGCGCTGAACCAAGCCCGGATACTTCTGCAGGAACTCGCGGTACTTCTCCTCGGCCGAATAGCTGATAGCCGAGTGCACCCGACTTTGCGCCGCCATAAAAGTGCGGAGCACTAGGGTATTAACTACCTTGTCGAAGGCCGGTACTTCGCGGCGCAACCGCTCAAAGTCGTCGTTTTTAAGCATTACCACCGTCGTATCCTCGGTGGCTTCGATGTTGTAGCGCGACGGCTGGCCGGAAAGCAGGCTTTCCTGGTCGGTGGCCCACCAGTTTTCCACGGCAAACCCGATGATGTGCTCCAGGCCTTTGGCATCGATGGAGTAGGTGCGCAGACAGCCGCTGGCCACGAAGGCATTGGACTGCCACACGTCGCCGGCTTGGAGCAGGTACTGTCGCTTGCGCAGCGTGCGTACAACACTCGCCGCTTTTATGTGCTCGATTTCTGCCGGGGTAAAGGACGCTTTACTCTGCAAATACTGCTCAAAAACGGCAAACATGAACGGGGGCTAAGGTGGTACCAACCGCAAAAGAAAAGACTTTTTGCTTGGTACCACCTTAGCCCCCGACCGTGTTTATCAAATAGCAGCCTACCTAGGTGGCACCTAGGGCACACCGCTAAACAAAATTGCTGCCTGTAGCTAAGGCAGCAGTAACACCGAACCCATAGTGCGCCGGGCTTCCAAGTCGGCGTGGGCTCGGGCGACTTCGGCTAAGGGATAGGTCTGCGTTGTCAGCTCCCCAAACCAGCCTTGTTGGAGAGCGGCGTACACCTCTGCAGCAGCTTGCGCTAGCGTGGCTTGAGTGGGTAGGTAGGTGCCCAGCACGGGCGACACCACAGTGAGTTGCCGCTGCGCGAGCACGGCAGGTGCCATCGGTTGAGGCCGTCCCGACGATGAGCCGTAGAGCACGAGGGTGCCGCCGGGCTTTACCACGGGCACGGAGGCGGCAAACGTCGCTTGCCCTACCCCATCATACACGACATCAACGCCTTGCCCGTTGGTAATATCCAGCACGCGCGCCGCAAAATCCTCTTGGTCGGTGGCAATGGCATAGTCGAGGTAAGGCTCCACCACAGCCAGCTTCGCGGCCGTGCCTACCGTGCCGATAACCGTGGCCCCCAGCGCCCGGGCCCAGCGCGCCGTCAACCCGCCCACGCCGCCGCCCGCGGCATGCACCAGCACCACGCTACCGGCCTGCACCGGATAAATGCGCCGGAGCAAGGCCCACGCCATCAGTCCTTTGGTGGTCACGGCCGCCGCCTCGGCCAAGGTAATTTTATCTGGCAGGTGCACCAAGCCGTTGGTGGGCATCAGGCGAACTTCGGCGTAGGCTCCCACCACAAAATGGTACGCCACCCGGTCGCCTACCCGGAACCCGGTTACGCCCAGGCCGACGGCCTCAATAGTACCCGCCGCCTCAACGCCGGGCACGAAGGGAAAGGAGGCAACCCCGAAGCTGCCGTTGCGGAAGTAGGTATCAACGAAGTTGACGCCGATGGCCGCTTGGCGCACCCGTACCTGACCCGGCCCGGGCGCCCCGACTTTTTCCTGGCCATATACCAGGACGGAAGGTGGCCCGGGCGCTTGCATATAAACGAAGCCGGTGGGCGCGGTTGATGAAATAGAGTCCATACGTAACGTAGTTAGGAGCTAAGGTTTGGGACCGGACGTGCAAGCCGGCTAGGCGCTTTGCCCGCCATCCACATTGATGGTAGCCCCGGTGATGTAGGAGGCTTCGGCGCTGGCTAGGAAGGCTACCGTGGCGGCAATTTCCTCGACCCGCCCGTAGCGGCCTAGCGCCGTGCCGGCAGCTTGCGCTGGGGCAAAATCGCTTGTGGCCGGATTCATGTCCGTGTCGATGTTGCCGGGCTGTATTACGTTCACGGTGATGCCTTTGGAGCCTAGGTCGCGAGCCCAGCCGCGGGTGTAGGCCGCCACGGCAGCTTTGGTAGCTACGTAGTCGGCAATGCCGGGAAAGGGGGCCCGACTGCCACCCGTAGACCCAATGGAGATGATGCGCCCACCCTCTCCGATAAAGGGCACGGCGGCCCGCACGGTGGCGGCCACACCCGCCACGTTGACGGCCAGTTGCCGGTCGAAGGCGGCTAGGTCGGCAGCGGCATCGTCGACGGTCCCCGTTATGAATAAGCCCGCATTGTTCACCAGCACATCAATGCGCCCGAACTGTGCCACCGTTTCGGCCACGGCCGCCCGAATGGCGGCCGTATTGCCACTGTCGGCCCGAATAGCCAGCGCTCGGCGGCCTGTACTAGCTAGCTCGGCCACCAAGGCTTCGGCTTGCGGTGCAGAGTGAGTGTAAGTGAAGGCCACATCAGCCCCTTCCGTAGCCAAACGGCGCACAATGCTGGCACCAATGCCGCGGCTGCCACCAGTTACAAAAGCGATTTTATCGGTCAAGCGATTCATAAAATAGGAGGGTAGTTGCAGCAAGTATATTAGCTGACCTGCTGCGGATTGAGGTTGTGTCGGCCCTGCTTATCCGGGCTGTTTCGACACGACAAAGGTCCCCTCACTCCTCCGCCCCCTTCGTTGACAATTATCAAGAAAACACGTTGATAATTGTCAAGGTCAAAACTTGGCCCGCGCTAGGTGGTAGCGCCTACCCCCAGTAGAAAGAGCAAGTCGACTAAGCAGGCTGCTGGCCGTGCAGCCAGGAAATGGTAGGCCCTTCATCGATAAACGCCGCAGCCTGATAATAGCGGTTAGCCGGATGCGCCAGGATGGGCAGCACAATGTCGGTGTAATGCACTAAATGGGACGGGAAAACCAGGTGCGCGCTGTAAATGGGTTCTGATGAACTGAAGGCCGAGGCCACGAGCGGGCAAAACTCTTCCAGCAGCCACCGGGCCTGCCGGGCGCAATTGGGTGGGCAGCGCCGCACATCGAGCAGCCAGAAGGGGCAGTTGTACTGCCGGGCCTTTTGCAGCAGGTAGTGGTAACCCTCTTCGAAGTCGGTATCGGTTCGCATCTGTTGTATCCAGCGGGCCACTAGCACGTGCTCCTGCGGCCGGTACGAAACGTCTAAGAAGTGTTGCATAGCAGAAAGTTGAGCAGGGTATAGCTGTTTAGCTGTGGTGCCTTTCGCGAAGGGAGCCACTCGTTGAGCAGCACCGGGGCGCTGTCGGCCGCTTTGGGTCTACTACTCGTTGGTTGGGTTACCGGCTGATGGAGGTGGCCCGACTACTTCATCGCCCACTTCGGCCGAAGCCCTTGCAAACACCTCCATATCGGGCGGCGAGGTGGGGGGTAGGCCAGCCGAGTTGGCTGCGGTGCCCGCCGCTTTGATGAGCCGGGCGAAGCCGCTAGGCGAGGCTACCACTAGCCCGCGTGCTAGCGCCGGGCCACTCACTACGGCGTGCACCGTGCCCCGCGGAATGAAGAAGTCTTCTCCTGGTTTCAGCACAATTACCTCGGTTTCGGTATGCACGGTAAACTCTCCTTCCAGCATAAACAAGTGCTCGGAATACGTGGTGTGGCGGTGCATCGGCGTGGATACCCCGGGCTGAAAAGTGCCCTCAATGAGGTCATAGCGGCCTTCAGTGGTTTCGTGGTCGGCCAGAATGCGCGTGAGGGTGCCTAAAAGCCAGAAAGACTGGTTCATGCGTTGGAGCTGATGGATTGTAAGAAAGAGTGCCGCGAACTGGCGCACTGCGTAGTCACCCCTTACTCAACAGCCCCTGCCTTTCACCCTAACTCGGGCAAAAAGCAGGGGCTGTGAGAATCGCAAGCAACGCGGCAGACCTAGCCGAGATATTTTTTGAGTTCGGCCGCCGCATGCACGAATAGCGACTTGACCGCGGGCACGTCGGCTAGAGCGTTGAGCAGGCCGAAGTCGTGAATCATGCCGTTGTAGCGGATGGTGGTGGCGGGCACGCCGGCCTCGCTGAGCTTGCGGCCATAGGCTTCGCCCTCATCGCGCAGAATGTCATTTTCGGCTACCTGAATGAGGGCGGGGGGTAGGCCTGCCAGCTGCTCAGAAGTCGCGTTGAGGGGCGACGCGTGGATTTCCTGCCGCTGCGCAGGGTCGGTGGTGTAGGTGCTCCACATCCACTTCATGAGCGGCGCGGTGAGGAACCGGTCCTGGCCATACAGCTCAAACGACTCGGTGCTAAATGCCGCGCTGGTCACGGGCCACATCAAAATTTGCAGCTTGATGTGAGGGCCGCCTTTCTCCTTGGCTTGCAGGCACGTCACGGTCGTCATGTTGCCGCCTACGCTGTTCCCGACGATGGCTAGGCTTTTACCGTCCACATTGATTTCAGCGCCATTTTCTGCTACCCACTTGGTGGCGGCGTAGATTTCGTTGATGGCCTGCGGGTACTGCGCATCGGGGCTAGGCGTGTAGTCCACGAACACGGCCACGTAGCCCGACTCCACCACTAGGTCGCGCACCATGCGCTGGTGGGTGGGGAAATCGCCGAGCACCCAGCCGCCGCCGTGGATGAAGATGAACACGGGCAGCACCGTATCGGCGGTGCCGGTGGGGCGCACAATGTGCAGGGGCACCGTGTAGCCGTCCTGCTCAATGGTGCGCTGCGTGGTTTCTACGCCCGAGAGGTCCACTTTAGCTGAGGCTTGGGCGCCGACCAGCACCTGGCGGGCGTCGGGCACGGGTAGGGTTTCGAGGCCGGGGCCGCCAGTGTTCAGGGCTTTGAGAAACTCGATAATCTGCGGGTCGAGATGTTGGTCGGTGGCAAAAGGAGGAGCTTGCATAAGCTAAACGGAATGAAGTGAGTAGTAATCTGAATGGAAGGAAAAGCAGGCACCCACCGCACGTTACACCGGAAACTGGGCTAGGTTATTTCCCGCCAACACGCCGGGAAACTGCTGGAAGCGGCCGCCCGTAGCCAAACTACCTAGGTCGATGCCTGCAAAGCCCATGGAAGCCAAGAACTGAAGCACTTCCGTTTTGGCCGAAGCGTCGTCGCCGGAAATGAAGATAACCCGCTTACCCGCTCCTTCGCTCGGGTCTAGGGCTAGGATGGCTGCTCCCAGCGCATTAAAGCCCTTTACCACGCGCGCACCAGGTGCCAGTTCAGCCACGATTTCCGTAGACGTTTTCTCGCCCAAGTCCAACGGCTGAAAATCGGGGTAGGAAATTGCATTCGTCGTGTCCATGAGTATCTGGCCCCGCCAGGCTGGCACCTGACCCAGGATTTCTGCCACGGCATCCCATGGGACCGACAGCAGCACGAGGTCGGCCTGCACGGCTTCCGCTACCGTACCCGCCCGCACGCTCGGACCTAGGGTAGCTGCCAACTCGGTGAGGGCGGCCGGCCCTGATTTACTGCTGATGACAATCTCAAAGCCAGCTTTGGCCGCGTGCCGAACAACTGCCTGAGCAATGTTGCCGGCGCCAATGGTTCCTATTTTCATGTATTTGGGCTAGGGTAAAAAGTGGACAACTATTTATGAGCGGTACTTGGTCAAGTAATTCAACCCGTTATTGCGCGCTAGCAGGCCGGTAGCCTGGGGCCACCAGCCGGTACCAGGCGGGGTGTTGGTGGAGGTAGCGCGCCACAAATGGGCACAGCGGAATAACAGTCAGATGGCGCTCGGCCGCCAGGAGCAGCACCTTTTCCACAAGGGCACTACCAACTCCTTGCCCTTGCAGGTCGGTTGGCACTTCGGTGTGGATCAGGCTAAGATAGTGGTGATGAAGCTGGTACTGTAGCAGCGCAGTAACCCCAGCAACTGCCAGCTCGAACTGCTGGTCGTAGGCGTTATCGGTGAGGGGTAGGGCTTGGTAGCTGGGATTCATACTTGGTAGCTGGGATTCATAGCAGGGTGATGCGGTTCGATAAATCCTGGGGCGACGTAACGGGCTCGTAGTGAATCTGCCCGTAGTCGCCGGCGAAAAAGTCTTCGTAAGCCGTGGCTATTTCGGCGTGGCTATTCATCACGAAGGGTCCCTGAGCTACGATGGGCTCGGTGTAGGGCTCCCCGCCGAAAACCAGCACGCCAACCGACCCAATGCTGGGGTTGGTGAAGGTGATGGGACCCATTTCCGGACCAAACAAGACCAGTTCGCTCTGGCCGTAGGGCTGGCCGTTGATGCGTACCGACTCGGCCGGGACGAAGGCGGCGTAGTCTTGACCAACTTTGGTGGCCAGAGAAAACGTGGCCTTGGGATTAAGCTGCAAATGGTATAAGAACTGCGGGCTGCTGGTGGGCACCGGTGAGGCAGCATCGCCCAGCGCCCCGAGCAGTACCCGCAGGCTACCGGCCGCCTCGGGCAGCAGCACCTCGGGCACCGCCGTTGGGTGCAGGGTTAGGTAGGCAGGAGCCTCGGCTTTGTGGCGGGCTGGCAGGTTTATCCAGAATTGCAGCGCGTGCAATACGCCACCGGTGGCTTGAAAATCCAGGCTGGGGTTTTCGTCGTGCAGCACGCCCCAGCCGGCCTTCATCCACTGCGCGCCGCCTGCCGCTACCACGCCGTGGTGGCCGGCGCTGTCGTAGTGCTCCAGGGCGCCGCTCAATACGTACGTGAAGGTGGCAATGCCCCGGTGGGGGTGGGCCGTTTCGCCGGTGGGCGCCTTCGGCACCTGGCTCTCGAACCGGGTGGGGTACACATGGTCCAGGAAAACAAACGGGCCCACGGTGGCCAGCATGCGGCTGGGCAGCAGCCGGTTGACGAGTAGCTTCCCTACTTTAACGTTGGTACCCCCAACCTGCGCGATGATGGATTTGGTCATGGCGTGCGTGCTAATTCGCAGCACCCGTGCTAGAATGCCGCTGCTGCAAAGGTGACAAGGTTGGCTAGGGGGAGCCTTGACTTTTATCAAGAAAGCGACTCGGCCGGCTGGGTTTTACCTTGCAGCAGCTTGGCGCGGACGCGGCTCAGCGTTTCCGGCAAAATACCTAAGTACGAAGCAATCAGATGCTGCGGAAAACGGTGTACGTATGTCGGGTGCTGCGAGAGAAAGGCCACGTAGCGCTCCTCGGCCGTGCTAGATATGGCGGCCTCTAAGCGCTTCTGGGTGGCAATTTCGTGGCGATGGTCCAGGCCTCGCATCAGCTCGGCCATGGCTGGCACAATGCGGATTAGCTCCTGCATGTGCGCGTGCGTAATCAGCAGCAGGCTGGTATTTTCCAGTGCATCAATATAGTAGCGGGATGGGGTAAGCAAGACGCAGCTCTCCCGGTCGCCTACCCACCAGTTTTCGACGCCCAAGCTGAGCACGTGCTCACCGCCTTTTTCGTCTACACCATACATACGTAGCGCGCCCGTGAGCACAAAGGCAAAGTGCTTGCACACCTCACCCGCGCGCAATAGAAAAGCTCTTTTCTTCAGCTTCTTCGGCGTAAACGAGGCGCAGATACGGGCAAAGTCCGCGTCGGAAATGGGCGTGGAAATCCCGGCGTCGATGTACGTGCGAAATGCTTGCATACCGTGGCAATAAGTGAATATAGGTCTGCTTGAGCGGTTGGTGGATTTAAGAGTTGCCCGCTGCGGCCAGGATAGGGACGGGCGGTAGTTTGGTACGGATGCGACTCAGGGTTTCGGGCGAAATACCCAAATACGAGGCAATCATAAGCTGCGAAAACCGCTGTATGTACGTCGGGTGCTGGGTTACAAAGGAAGCGTACCGTTCTTCGGCCGAGCAAGCTATGGCATCGTGCAGGCGCTTTTGGGCGGCAATAGCGTTGCGCTCGTCCTGGATGCGTACTAGGTCGGCTACCAGCGGCACCCGGCGCACGAGTTCCTGCGCTTGAGGGCAGTTGATGAGCAGGAGCTGCGTATCTTCTACAGCATCAATGTAGTAGCGCGAAGGCGTCAGTTGCGACCAGCTTTCTCGGTCGCCTATCCACATATTTTCCACCCCTAGCACGTGGATTTGCTTGTTGCCCCTGGCGTCCACGGTGTAGAGGCGCAACGCGCCCTGTACCACGAAGGCTTTATACTGACACACTTCCCCCGCTTGCAGTAGATACTGTTTCTTATGAAGCCTGTAGGGTAGTAGTTCCGCGGTAATCAGGGCAAAGTCAGCGTCAGAAATGGTTGAGCGGGTTTGCTGATCGATATAGTCGCGGAAAGCCTGCATAGCATGGACGAAGAAGCGGAAAAGGTTGTAGCTGCTCAGCTAGTTGCCAAATGGGTGCCAACGCCGTAGTTTAACTGGAGGACTGTAATCTAATAAGCTTTTTAACAGGAGTTTAAGGATGGTAAGCTGCTAGCTTTGCTGAGTTGTAAAATTCTCCATTGTGTTGGATTATCCAATATATTGGAGATTTTTTTTGGATAAACGCCCCTCACGCTACAGCTTTGCGGGGTCGATTACTCGTTGAAGCTTCCTGTCCAAGAAGCATCGGCATCATGCTTTTTTAGCTCCCTCAGGCACCTAGACAACTAGTTGCCCCGCCTCATCTGAAGCCCATGCTTTCCCCTGCCGAACCAGCCCTCGTTCTCATCGTGGAAGACGAGTTTCTCATTGCCAATGACCTAGGCGATATTCTGGAGGCGGCCGGCTACCAAGTGCTCGGGCTAGCCGAGTCAGGCGCCGAGGCGCGGGCCATGGTTGCCGAAGCGCGACCTAGCGTGGTTTTGCTGGACATCTTTCTGAAAGGCTCAGAAACAGGTATCGAGCTGGCGAACTGGCTGAATCAGTTGCACATTCCCTTCGTGTTCCTATCGGCCAACCTAACCGACGACGTGTTAGCCGCGGCGAAAGTGACCGAGCCGTACGGCTTCCTCAACAAGCCCTTTCGGGAGCGCGACGTGTTGGCGGCCCTCGAAATAGCCCGCTACCGCCACGCCCACAGCCAAGAAGCCAAGCTGCGCCAACAGCAGCAAACCCAAATGGCCGTGAACAAGGCCATTGCCACGCTGCACGACCGCGAGCAGCTGTGCCGCGCTATTGCCACGCAGGTCAATCAGTTTGTGCCCATCAACGTGCTCAATCTGTGTTTGAGCCAGCCCGAAGAGCAGATTTTTTACTGGATGCTGCTGCGCCGTACGCCCCAGGGCACGTTCGAGCGGGTGCGCTTGCCCGAGCTGCTGGGCCCTGATACGCCCTCGGAACGGCTAAGTATGCTCGCGCACCCGACGGCTGCCGAGCTAGGCGAGCGGCAAGGTATTTTCAGCGGGGCCGCTTTCGAGACCTTGAGCCAGGAATTCAGCATGGCCTGGGCGGTAGGCGACACCTTCGGCATTCAATCCATGGCGTTTTTTCCGGTGGTGTTGCAGCAGCGCACCTTCACTAGCCTGCAACTTGGTACCACGGCCGCCACCGGCTTTTCGGCCGATGACTACGCGGCCATTAGCCTCATCATCCCCCAGATTGCGCTGGCCCTGGACAACCTACTGGCCTACGAAGAGCTGGAAAGTCGGCGGCAAGTCAAGGCCACCGAACTAACGGTGGCCAGCGCGTTCCGCAATGGCCGCAACATCGCCGAAATAGCACCCCAGGTAGCGGCGGCCATCAGCGAGCTGCTGCCACTCGATTTGCTCAGCTTCTACCGGGTAGGGCGCGTGTTGCGCCACCCCAGCGCCATGGATGCCACCGTCGGCAACCAGGGCGGCCGCTTCCAACTGTTGCCCCTGGAAGCCATGCCCCTGCCTGACACCACTGAAGAAGCCCCACGCCTCCTAGCGGGCCTGGACTCCTGGCTGCAGCAGCCCCTGCTCAACGTAGGCGAGGCTGCTGCGCAAGCACGCGAGTTGAATCCGGTAACGCGCTACTACGGCAACTTGCTCCAACTCAAGTCCTCCATGTCGGTGCCCATCCGGCTGAAGGACCAGCCCGCCATCGTGCTCATCGTCGCCAGCAAAGCCGCTTACGCGTACACGGCCAAGGACTTACAACTCCTGCAAGAGCTCGCCGAACAGCTCGGCGTGGCCCTGGACAACCTGCTGGCTTACGAGCGCATCCGCCTGCTGAGCGAGCAGCTAGAGCAGGAGAAAACTTATCTCAGCGAAGAGCTGAAAACCAGCCACAACTTCGAGGAAATCATTGGCACCAGTCCGGCGCTGCTAACCGTGCTACGGGGGTAGGGCAGGTAGCGCCCACCGATGCCACCGTGCTGCTGCTTGGCGAAACCGGCACCGGTAAAGAGCTGATTGCCCGCGCCGTGCACAACAGATCGACCCGCAGTGCCCGAACGATGGTAAAAGTAAACTGCGCCGCACTGCCGCCGCAGCTCATGGAATCGGAGTTGTTTGGCCACGAAAAAGGCAGCTACACTGGGGCCACCGAGCGGCGCATCGGCAAGTTTGAGCTAGCGCATGGCAGCACCCTTTTTCTCGATGAAATCGGCGAGCTACCCCTAGAGCTTCAGGCCAAGCTGCTGCGTGTGCTTCAAGAGAAAGAAGTTGAGCGCATCGGCGGCAAAGGCCCGCTCCGGGTTGATGTGCGCATTATTGCCGCTACTAACCGCGAACTAGCCGAAGAAGTGGCCGCCGGCCGCTTCCGCGCCGACCTCTACTACCGGCTCAACGTGTTTCCGCTAGAGTTGCCGCCGCTCCGCACCCGGCCCGACGACCTGCTGCCGCTGGCCACCTATTTCCTGCGCAAGCTCAGCCAGAAGCTCGGCAAGCCCTTCACCAGTATTGCCAACGCCTCCCTGCAGCAAATTCAGCGCTATGCCTGGCCGGGCAATATCCGGGAGCTGGAAAATGTGTTGGAGCGGGCCGCCATTTTGTCCGCGCCCCCAACTCTGCAGCTCGCCGCACCGCTAGTGCCCAGCGCGCCCGCCCGCCCGGAGGTGAAACCCATGCAGGACACCATGCGCGACACCATCCTGGCCGCCCTCACCCAAACCAACTACCGCATTCGGGGCCGCGTGGGGCCGCTGTCTTGCTCGGCGTAAAGGCTACCACGCTGGAAGCCCGCATGAAAAAGCTCAGTATCCCCTCGCGCAAAGAAAGCCGCACGGACTAGTAGTGGCCTAGGCTACTGCTTCGGCATCGGCGTAAACGGGCTTTTTGCGGGTATCAAATTGCAAGCTGATGCACACGCCGTCGGCCGTGCTCACCGCTAGCTGGCCATCAATCTGGCGGCTTAATCCTTTGATAATGACCATGCCTAAGGTGCGGCTGCGCTTCAAGTCGAAGCCCGGCGGCAAGCCCACCCCGTCGTCGGTGATGGTGAGTTGGTAGAGTTGCGGCGCCAGGCAAAGCAGTCCGACCGTAAGCGTGCCGCGCCGCGGCGGCGGAAAGGCGTGCTTGAGCGCATTGGTCACGGCTTCGTTGATAATAAGGCCTAGGGGTGTCGCCAACGTGGTTTCCAACTCGATGGGGGCCAGCTCCAACTTCGTTTGCACCGACTGCTGACGGTCGAAAGACTGTATTAAATACGTCACGATTTCGCGGCCGTAGTCGGCCATGTTCACCCGGCCGATGTTGTCGGCTTGGTAGAGCTTCTGGTGCAGCAAAGCCATTACTTGCACCCGGTTCTGGCTTTCGCGTATGGCGGCCACCGCCTGCGGGTCATGCAAATGGCGCGATTGAGTAGCGAGCAAGCTGCTCACCACTTGGAGGTTGTTTTTCACCCGATGATGAATTTCCTTGAGCATCCAGTCCTTTTCCACTAGTAGCCCTTGCCGCTCTTCCAGCAACTGGTCCTTTTCACCTAAGACTTGTTCCAACGCCTTGTTCTTGCGGTTGATTTCCGCCTGCTGCGCTTCCAGCGCGTGTTGCTTCTGCTCCAGTAACCGAGTACTGCGCTGCTTGAGGCGGTAGCGGTTGTAGCCTAGGCCGAGCACTAAAACTAGCAAGACCGCGCCCCCCAGCACGGCGTTGCGCTGGAACTCGCGCTGTCGAATGGTCAGCTGTTGCACCAAGTTTTGCTTGGTCAGCAGGGCAATGCTTTGTTCGCGCTTTTCGGTGTCGAATTGAATCTGCAAGCCGGCCATTTGCTTGCTATTCTTCTCACTGAAGATGCTGTCGTTGATGGCTTTGTAACGCTTGTAGTGCGCAATGGCAGAGGGTAGATTGCCTTGGGCCGAATCAACTTTATACAGGAGCAAGCAGGTGTGGGCCATGCTGCTGCGGGTGAGCACTATTTGGCCCGCTGCCAATGATTTAAGCAGGTAGGTCCGCGCCTTGGCGTACTGCTTGGTGGCCAGGCAGCAAGCGCCAATGGTTAGGTAGGCTCCATGCAGCACGCGGGTATTATCGACAACATTCTTGCTCTTAAGGAACGATTCCACTTGCTTGCAATGGGCAGTAGCGAGGGCATATTGCTTGGTACGCAGATAGCAGCTTACAAGGCCTTGGGCTACAGCTAAGCGCGTGTAATCATCATAGGGCGGATACGCTTTGCTTTTCTCAAGAATGAGCGCCAGCGCCTCCTGCGGCCGGTTCTCGGCAAGCAATACGCGGGCAATGGTAGAAGTCAATCCCAGCGCCGTTTGGGTGTAGTGGTTGGCTTCTGCACTGCGCATCGCCAACCGATAGTACTGAAGTATCTTTTCCCGCTGGTCGAACTGCTGGTAAACGGCGCCTACCCGCATGTAATACGTGCACAGCATCAGGGTGTCCTGGCTGCGTTTGGCACTTGCCACAGCTGCCAGCGCGTGTTGGAGGGCGTCTTTGTAATTGCCCAGCGCATCGTCAGTAGCGGCTAGCAGGTCGAGGGACGAATGTTGTTTGCGGTAGCCAGCCGCCCGATACAGGGCAAGGCTGCGCAGCAGTTCTTGCCGGGCCCGCGCTGGCTTGCCCTGCATCAAGTAAGCGTCGGCTAGCTCTCGTAGCACCCGAGCTTCCTGCACCTGGTCGTGTACTGCTCCAAACAGCCGGACAGCCTGCTCGAGATACCGAATCCGCTGCGGATGGAGCGCCATCGATTTCTCGTAGGTTTCGCAGAGCAGATACCAGCCAATGGCTTCTCGGCGCCGGTTGTGTTGCTGCTGGCTACGCGCCAAGGCCTGCAAAACAACTTCCCGGCCTCCCGGGTCTTTGCGCAGCAAATATCCTAGCGCGTAGTCACTATCTATCTGGCCGGCAACATAGTGCAGGGCCTTGCTCAGGGCTTGCGCCTGGCGAATGCACACCGCTATGGTGTCCGGCTTCTGCATGTAGTAGTAGCGAGACGTCAGGTCATTGCTGAAGGCAACCAACAGCTTCACGCGGTTGGTATCCGGTGCGCTTCGCCTTAGCTTGCTGCGAAGGCTGTCAACTTCTGTCTGACTCAGAATAGGATAATAGGGCTCCGCTTGGCTGGTAAGGGCAAGCAACAACAAGAGCGCCAGCAGGTATTTCACAGGATGAGGATAAAGGCATAAGGACAGCAACCTACTGGAAATCCAGTATCCTAAGTTATCAGTCTATGCGCAGCTTCGGGTCGGTTTTTCCAGTCGGGCAGCTACAGTTTACCCCCTGGAGCTGGCCCGATTCGGTAAAAGTACAACTCAGTGCGGACTGCTAGCCTTGACTTTTATCAAGCAGGTTGGTCTCGTTGCAGGAGCAGATTCAAAGGCGGTGGTCCGTGATACTTCTTGATAAAAATCAAGGCTTACGAAGTAAGGATGCTTTCACCTTTGCGCTGATCATCAACTGGGCTGCTCGACATTCTTCCTCGGTCAGCTTACCCATCCTACTACACCACTTCTGCTGCACTATGCGCCGCTCCCTGCACTTCCTGTTCACCTTGGTTCCGTTAGTTGCCACGGCCCAATCGAAGCCGGCGCTGCCCGCTACTTTTATTGTGCAAGGCAGTTTACCGGCCAGTACGGCCCATATGGCCTATTTATACTACAAAAACGGTACGCAATCCATCGTTGATTCTGCCGCTGTGCATGCCGGACGCTTTCAGTTTAAAGGAAAAGTGCCCACTTTATCGCAGGCGACGCTCATTTTGCCTGCCCCTGGCACGCCGGTTGACCGGTCGCCGGAGCGACTGCCTGTGTATCTGGAAAAAGGTACCATTAAGGTTAGTGGCTCCGGGCAGGTCGTGTATGCTGCCGTCGAGGGCACCCCGCTCAACCACGAAAGCAGCAGTTTAGCAGCGCAAGTACAAACCTTTCGTAAGCAGCTAGACGCCTTGTACGCGGCCTACGAAAACCTACCAGCGGCTGGACGTGATACGCCTGCCGCCGAAGCCAAATTAAACCAGGAAGCCACTGCCATATATGAAAAGCGTCAGCAAGTGTACGCAGCTTACCTGAAGGCGCATCCTACCAATATGTACAGCCTCTACGTGTTGGAAAGCTACGTCGGGCCAATGCCTCAGGCTAGTTCGTACGCCGCGCTGTTCGAAGTCCTAGCTCCTACTGTGCGAAATTCGCCTTACGGCCAGGTTATACAGGAGCGCATTGCACAATTGCAACGGGTAGCGGTTGGAGCCGTAGCGCCTGACTTCAGCCAGGCTTCCCCGGACGGCAAGCAACTCAAGCTCTCGGACCTGCGGGGCAAATACGTATTAATCGATTTCTGGGCATCCTGGTGCGCGCCTTGCCGGCAGGAAAATCCTAATTTGGTTAAATTATATACAGCTTACAAAGCCAAGGGCTTCACCGTGCTTGGGGTGTCGCTCGATAACGCTACGCAACGGGCGGCGTGGCTGAAAGCAATTGAGAACGACGGCCTACCTTGGCCGCAAGTAAGCTCGCTCACCAAGCCCAACCCCGTGGCCCTGACCTACGGGGTAAACGCCATTCCCCAAAACTTTCTGCTCGACCCCCAGGGCCGCATTCTGGCCATCAACATGCGGGGCGAAGAACTATCGAAGAAACTGGCTGAATTATTAAATAAAGTGAATTAGCTGTACTCGCAGTCCAAGGAATTGGCTCTGCTTGTACTATTTGTCCCGTTGTTACACTGTGCTTTTAACTCGCTTCTCATTCCCCTGATAACGGACTGTGTCATGGGTCCGGTAAAGCATAGAACGGCAGTTGGTCTAACCGTCGGCATGTTTACGCTGTAAAGCTTGCTTGCTTTGCGGCACAGCTTAGATACATGATCCGGCTATCAAAATCAGCATTTATAATATCTTCAATTAAATACAGCCAACGGCCCCACTTTTTCTCTGGCCATCGATTTTTAGTGGCGACTGGCTTACTACAAATGAAAGACTAGCTGAGCGTCTCTAAGCTATTAATGCCCGATTCGGAATACGTGTTATTGACAGCAGGCGCTAACACAACTTCAAGCCACGACACAAGCACAAAATCTGGCGGACGTTGCTCGGCTCTCGCGTTTGCTGCACAAGTACATTAACAAATCGAGACGCCACGATTTCACCTCATTCGAGGCCGTTGCCGCCGGGCGCTGCGCCCGCTAGGCGGCCCAACCAACTAGCTTCGAGGAATCTTATCCTTGGTAGCCGTCACGCAAATAGGCTACGTGTGTCCGTCGCTTTTGAACGACCCGTCCTTCTACCGAAAGCCTAACTCTATCTCCCTAAGCCGACTACCTCAAGGGGATTTAGGTATAAGGCGCCATCACATCATGCTGCGCGCAGCCCTCCTTTAAGTTGAATTTTGAGGCGTCTCACTCGGTGCTGAAACGATCCACTAATTTTTTTCGGCCCGGCGTAGGGGGAAAGTCCAGTTTAGGTCTCTTATAGACGGAACGTTCCTCTTGGCCGCCTCGTGCGGCTCCACTTCACCCGGATGCAAGGGCCCATAGGCCTTCTCAACCACTTCGTAATTACTGCTTTCCACCGACAGCCATTTGCCGCTGCCTAGGCCGCGCTATGCCTGCAAAATTCAACATTCATGCGCCTTATTTCGCTACTTATCATGGTGTTATTGCTCAGTGCGGGCTTGTCCGTCCACGCGCAGGGCCTGAGCCAAACCATACGCGGACGCATTCTGGACCGTGAGTCGCAGCAGCCGCTGATAGGCGCCACGGTAGTGGTACTGGGCAGCAGTCCGCTGCTGGTGGGCACCGCCGATGTCAACGGCGACTTCAAGATTGGGCAGGTGCCAGTGGGGCGCCACACGCTCAAAATCAGCTTTATGGGCTACGAAGAACAGGTAATTCCCGAACTGCTGCTGGGCTCGGGCAAGGAGTTGGTGCTCAACATCGGGCTAGGCGAGTCCTTCACTAACCTCAAGGAGGTGACGGTGACCGGCGAGCGCGAAAAGGGCACTGCTCGCAACGACATGGCCACCGTGTCGGCCCGCTCGATTTCAGTGGAAGAAAGCAAGCGCTACGCCGCCAGCCTCTCTGACCCGGCGCGCACCGCCCAAACCCTGGCCGGGGTGTCGGGCACCTCGGGCGGCGACCTGAACAATGAAATTGTGGTGCGCGGCAACTCGCCCCGCGGCCTGCTCTGGCGCATCGAGGGCGTGGAAGCCCCCAACCCTAACCACTTTTCCGACGCCGGCGCCAGTGGCGGGGCCGTGAGCGTGCTCAGCACCAACGTGTTGGCCAACTCCGACTTTTTCACCGCCGCCTTTCCCGCCGAGTATGGCAATGCCTTGTCGGGCGTGTTCGATGTGCGGTTACGCGCCGGTAACAACGAAAAGCGCGAGTACGCTTTTCAGGCTGGGGTGCTGGGGGTGGAGTTTGCAGTGGAAGGGCCATTCAACGCACGCTCCAGGGCATCGTACTTGGTAAATTACCGCTATTCCTCGCTGGCTTTGCTTAACAACTTGGGCCTAGACGTAACCGGCAACGGTGGCGTGCCCAAGTACCAGGACCTTTCCTTTAAAGTCAATGTGCCCGTGGGTCGGCATAACCTCGTGCTCTGGGGCATCGGCGGACTAAGCAGCAACAGTTCCCGCGCCGACCGCGACTCCAGCCAGTGGAAGCGCTATTATGACCGGTTCGATGACGTAAGTTCTTCGGATGTGGCCACTGGCGGCCTCACCTACACCCACGTCCTCAACGAGCGCGCCTACCTGGAAACCGCCCTCACGGCCTCGGGCGACCGCCACGGCTACAAAGCGTACGTGGTGGGCGAGGGCTATAACCGCGAACTCGATGACGACCAGCAGTTCGTTAATACCGCCCTGCGAGGTTCACTGCTCTACAACTACAAGCTCAACGCCCACCACACCCTGCGCGTCGGCGCCATTGTCAGCCGCCTGGGCTTCGACGCCCGTAGCGGCTTTCGCTCCGACGACTACGGCGGGCAGTTTGTGCAGTTTCTGCAGCGCACCGGCTCCACCACTACTACCCAAGCCTACGGGCAATGGAAGTACCGCGCCACCGAGCAGCTTACCTTTACCAGTGGCGTGCACTTGCTGCGCTTTGGGCTGAATGGCAACACGGCCCTGGAGCCACGCCTAGGCGCCCGTTGGGCTTTTTCGCCCAAGCAGTCGGTGTCGGCGGGAGTGGGGCTACACAGCCGTTTGGAAGTTCCGTTTGTGTACTTCACCCAACTGCCGCAGGCCGGGGGCGGCTACACCGAACCCAACCGCAACCTGGGCCTGGCCCGGGCCCTGCACTACGTACTCAGCTACGACAATCAACTGCGCCAAGACCTGCGTCTGCGCGTAGAGCCGTATTACCAGTATCTCTACCACGTAGCCATCAGCCCGGACCGCGCCAGCACGTTCGCGGCCCTCAACTACAGCGGCGGCGCGCCCACCGAAGCCTTGGTGGCCCGCGGCCGCGGCCAGAACTACGGCCTAGACGTTACCCTCGAGAAGTTCTTCACGGGCCAGTACTACTTCCAACTCACGGGCTCGCTCTACGACTCCCGCTACCAGGCTGCCGACGGCCGCTGGCGCAACACCCGTTACAACGGCAACTACGTGGCCAACGCCTTGGGCGGGCGCGAGTTCAAGGTAGGACGTCAGCAAAACAACCTGGTCAGCCTGAACCTGCGCCTGCTCTGGGCCGGCGGCAACCGCTACACCCCCGTCGACCTAGAGGCCTCTCGCCAGGCTGGCTATGCCGTGCTGCTCGAAGACCGCGCTTGGGCCGAACAGGGCCCGTCCTACTTCCGCCTCGACCTGCGGGCCAGCTACCGCAAGAATGCTCCCCGTGCCTCGCACATCATTTCCCTCGACCTCCAAAACGCCACCAACAACCAGAATATTTATGGCCGCTTCTACGACCGGTATTCTCAGCAGTTGGAAACCAATTACCAGACCTCGCTGGTGCCGTTTCTAAACTACCGAGTTGAATTTTAAAACTTGGCCGAACAGTAGTGCAAATACGCTTTCTGTTGGTATCTAGGAGCTATGGCAGAACGTAGCTGGCCACTACCATCTAGTGAAAAAGTATGCGTAACAATCAAAGGTTAGAACCACGCCGCCGTTTGGGGTTGGACAGCTTAACCTTGTAGCCCGGCTGCGCAATCACCACCCGCTAGTTAGTGTATAGCTACACGTGTTGTTGAGTGTCTTGCGGCCTGAAAGTCAGTTCTAAAGAGGCCAAAAACCCAAAAGACTGTCGCCTTCGCGCTTCTTAATTTAACGAGCTTCGAGGAAAGCCCTTGCCTAGTGATGACAAGGGTTTTCCTCGAAGCTCGTTAAATAAGTGGGCGCGGCAAGTCCCCTAAAGCCCGTTGCCGGGTTGTTCGCTATTGGCCTCGCTTAATACCCAGGGTTTTGTACTAGGTTGGGGTTTAGATCTATCTCCCGCTGGGGAATCGGGAACAGGTTGTCGTTTTCATCGACGTTGGTTTTGCCTTTGGGCCGCAGCACACTCACCAGCCGGTTGGTGCGCACCAGGTCAAACCAGCGGTGCCCTTCGGCGTGCAGTTCCCAACGCCGCTCGTCCCACAGCCGCTGGCGAAACCCGTCTTTGCCGAGCGCGGCCGCGAAGTCTACCGGGGAGGCAGCCGTCAGCGAATTGCCGTAGGCCCGGCGCCGGATGGGATTAACGGCGGTGAGGGCGGCCGCCGTGGGGCCGCTGAGCTCGTTTTCCGCTTCCGCAAACATCAGCAGCACGTCGGCGTACCGGATGATGGGGAAGTTGTTGTTGGCTTCGCCGAAAGCACGAGCCGTGGGGTCCTGGTACTTGTTGAAGTGCTGGAAGGTTGGAACCACCTGGCCGGCCGCATTAACAAAAGAATTAATAAACAGCTCTTTGCGCTTATCCCCGTTTTGAAAGCTGTTGTAGAACTCTGGGGTGGGATAAAACGACCCGAAGCCGCGGCCAGTAATAAGCGAGTTTTCCGGCGCGAAATACGTAATCATGCCGCTGCCCTGCCCGACGCCACCCCCCACGAATTGCAGCTCGAACACCGATTCGCGGCCGTTCTTGTTGGCTATGGCGAACACATCGGCATACCGGTCAAACAAACCGTAGCCGTAGCGGCTGGCATTGTCGATGAGTTCCTTGGCTTTGTCACGGGCCTGGGCGTATTCCTTGCGGGTCAAATACACTTTGGCCAGAAAAGCCTTGGCCGCGCCCGCCGTGGCCCGGCCAGCGTCCGCGCCGGTGAATTTGTCGGGCAACGCGGTTTCGGCCGCCGTAAAGTCGGCTATAATTTGGGCGTACACCTCGTCGGCCGTGGCCCGGGTGGCGTTGCGGCCGTCGGTTAGCGACTTGGTTTCGGTTACGAGCAGCGGCACGCCCCCGTACCAGCGGACCAAGTAGAAATAGTAGAAGGCTCGCATAAACCGGGCCTCGCCCACCAGCCGGGTTTTGAGCGCCTCATCCATAGAAATGCCTGGAATACGCTCGATGGCCGCGTTGGCCCGGTTGATACCCTGGTAGAGAACCTGCCAGCTCTGGGCAACTACCCCGTTGACCGCGTTGGTTTGGAAGCTCCAAATCTGAATTCGGTCGGCGTTGTTGGCCAGCAGATCCATGTCGTCGGACGGAATGTCGCCCATGATGATGAGGTTGCGGCTCTGGTCGCCGATCTGGTTGGCGACGTCGTAGACGGCATTGACGGCGGCCACGGCATCACCGCCGTTGGTGTAAAAGTTTTGGGGCGCCAGCGAGGAGGGCGGTACTTCCTCGAGGGAGCAGGCCCCGCTGCCCAGGGTCAGGGCGAGCAGTAGTAGTGGTTGAAGTAATTTCATGGGCGAGATGCGCGAAGCGTTTACGTGAGGGAACCTTACAGGCCGATGTTGAGGCCCGCCAGGACTATTTTGTTGCTGGGGTAGCTGCCGTAGTCGGTGCCCTGGCTCAGGGCGCTCTGCCCGAACCGGTTCACTTCCGGATCGAAGCCGCTGTAGTTGGTGAAGGTTAGCCAGTTCTGCAGGCTCACGTACACGCGCACGTTGGTGAGCTTCGCTTTTTTAATGAACTCCTTGGGCAGCGAGTACGCCAAATTGATGTTGCGGACCCGCAAATAGGAACCGTCTTCGATCTGGCGGTCGGAGATAACGTAGGCGTTTCCCACGGCATTGGCGCGGGGAATGGTGTTGGTCGGATTGGTCGGCGTCCAACGGTTAAGCACCTCGCGGCTCTGGTTGCTGACGCCCGTCAGCGACTCCAACTCAAAGCGGTTAATATTGAAGATGCTGTTGCCCGACGTGCCCTGCAAAAAAATGCTTAACTCGATGCCCTTGTAAGCAAACGTGTTGGTTAGTCCCCCGAACAGCTTGGGCTGAGCGTACCCTAGAATCACCCGGTCGTTGGCGTTGATGACGTTGTTGCCGTCCTGGTCCACATAGCGGCGGTCGCCGGGCCGGGCGGTGGGCTGGGCGGAAGCTGCCACCTCGTCTGGGGTTTGGAAAAGGCCATCGGTTCGGTAGCCGAAAAACGTCCCGATCTGCTCACCAACCCGCACTATCCCGGAATTAGGCAGCTGCAAATGGCCGCTGGCTTCCCCGGCCGCGAATTCCCGCTGCCCACCCAAGTCGAGCACTTCGTTGCGGTTGGCGGCGATGTTAAACGAGGTCGACCACGTGAAGGCGCCCGTCAAGTTGTTGGTGTTAAGTCCGAGCTCAACCCCGCGGTTACGAATGCTGCCTAGGTTTTGCAAAGCCATGGCGTAGCCCGAGATGTAGGGCAGGGGCACTTGCAAGAGCAGGTCAGTGGTTTTCTTGTTGTAATAATCGCCCGTCAGCGCGATGCGGTTGTTCCACAAACCTAGGTCGAAGCCCAAATCCAGCTGGGCCGTGGTTTCCCAGCGCAGATCCGGGTTGGCCACCCGCACGGGCCCGATGCCAATGGCGACGGTGTTGTTGAAGTTGGCGTTTTGGGTGCCCAAAGCGGCCAGCGACTGGTACTGCCCGATTTCCTGGTTGCCGCTCACCCCGTAGCTGGCTCGCAGCTTCAGGTCGCCGATTACCGGGTTGTCTTGCAGAAACCGCTCTTCCGACAAGCGCCAGGCCACCGAAGCCGACGGAAAGACGGCGTACTTGTTGCCCGCTCCAAACCGCGAGGAGCCATCGGCCCGCACGGTGGCCGTGAGCAGGTAGCGGCCCGCGTAGTCGTAGTTGGCCCGCCCGATAAACGAGTTCAGCTGCCACTCGTTGGCCGAGGAGGTGGGCACGAGGGCAGTGGAAGCGCCGCCTAGGTTGTCATAGGAGAGAATGTCGTTGGCAAACCCCTGGGCCGCTGCCCGCGAGGTCTCGAAGCGGCTACCCTGCATGGTGAAGCCGGCCAGAAATGTGAGGTTGTGAATTTCTCCGAACGTTTTCACGTAGGAAAGCGTGTTTTCGTTCAGCCAGGAAGTGGACTGCTCGTTGATAATTTCCCCTCGCCCGCCCAGCTGAATACCCGTAGCCGTATTGCGGGATATATAAATGCTGTTTTTATAATAATTCACGTCGGCCCCGAAGCTGGTGCGTAGCGTTAGTTCGGGCCGGATTTTGTAGTCCACGAACACGTTGCCAATCAGCCGGCTGCGCACCGTCAGGTTGTCGGTGCCCAGGGCCTGGGCCACCGGGCTGCCAATCTGAATCCGGCCGGGGGTGTTGAACACCACCAGGGTGCCATCGGGATTGTAGACGGGCTGGATGGGCGAGAAATTCAGCGCCCCGTACACCACCGCGGCGCTGTTACCGCCGTCCGTGTCGGTGGGCACCGCGTCGTTGCGGCTGCGCACCACGCTCAAACTGTTGCCGATGCTAAATTTCTCGTTGAGCTTATGATCGAAGTTGAAACGGAACGAACCACGGTCGAAGCTGGAATTAAGGATAATGCCTTTTTGATCGAGGAAGTTGGCCGACAGCGCGTAGCGGGTTTTATCGCTACCGCCAGAAGCCGTTAGCTGATAGTTCTGCATGGGCGCTTCGCGGAAAATCTCGTCTTGCCAGTCGGTGCCGCCCCCGTAACCAGCAATCTGCTCGTCGGTGAACACCCGGGGCCGGTTGGCATTCACCTGAGCCTCGTTTACCAGTTCTGCGTATTCGGTGGCGTTGAGCAGCGGAAGCTTTTTGCGGACTTGCTGCACGCCGTAGTACATCTCGAAATCCACCCGGCTCTGGCCCGCTTTGCCGCGCCGAGTAGTTACGAGCACCACGCCGTTGGCCCCGCGCGAACCGTAAATAGCCGTGGCGGAAGCGTCTTTGAGCACCTCGATACTTTCGATGTCGTTGGGATTCAGGCTGGAGCCGTTTTCGTTGTAGACCGGAAAGCCGTCGATGACGTAGAGCGGCTCGTTGCCGGCGTTGATAGAATTGCCCCCCGAATGCGAATGGACACCCCGCCGCCCGGCGCGTTGGAGGCCTGCGTAACAAACACGCCCGGCGCCCGTCCTTGCAGGGCCTGGCCCACGCCGGTCACCGGCACGGCCTTGATTTCCTGGCTTGACACCGAGGCAATAGAGCCGGTAACGTCGCTTTTGCGCTGGGTGCCGTAGCCCACTACCACTACGTCGGCGAGCTGCTTGGTATCCTGCTTAAGGGTGATGTCTACCACCGAGCGCTGACCCAAGGCGACTTCCTGGGAGGCAAAGCCCACGAAGCTGAACACCAGCGTCACGGCCCCATCGGGGACGGTAAGCTGGTAGCGCCCGTCGGGACCGGTGGCCGTGCCTTGGGTGGTCCCCTGGCTGGAACCTTTGACCACCACCACCACTCCGGGCAAGCCCTGGCCAGCTACATCGCGCACTATGCCTGAAACCGACCTGTCGACTACAGTTGTGCGGCTTGGCCGCACCGGCGCGGAAACCAGCGCCGGCTCCGCGCTAACAGCTGCCAAGGCAGTTGCCGCGGCTGGGTTGCCGGGCCGGGAGGGAATCAGGGAATGCGGATACGCCGGGCGCGGGTCGGCGAACAGGGGCAGAAACAAAATGGCTTGACACCACGGCTGGGAAGGTTTCATGGGGATGGAGTGGGTTGATAAAGAAGAAGCGCTTACCTAGACTGTTTTGCTGCTGCTTTCCGAGCGGCAGATTATCAGAGTGGAAACCCTAATAACTAGTGCGGAAAAAAGGACGCAGGAGAATAGCGGGAAAGGTGAAAAATTGAGTTGGCCGTTACACAACGGCTACAGCTGCAGCCAGGGCAGGCTGCTTGCGAGAGGGACGGAGCGCCGAAGCACGACGCGTAAGCGATAGTTGGCGTACTCTAGGGGCACGGCTATCTTGTTCTCAAGGGGCGTAACGCCTGCGCTGTGCAGGAGCAGCAATCAGTGAGGTTCATCCCGCTTCGCCTAATGAGCAAGGCTGGACAAGCTTAGCAGTAGCGGCCCACTAACATGTTACTGTCGAGTAGGTCCAGGCCTTCGATTCTTTGGCGGCTTACCCTACAGCTATAGCAACTCTAGCCTACCCACTCATCCCCGCAGCACTCTGCTGAATCTGGCGTTTGAGAGGTTTGCTTTTCGGTCTAAACCAACGGTAGGATAGAACCTATATGTCAGGCCGGAAATAAGCTAGGGGCGCTATCAGATCTAATAGAGTCACTGACTGACCCTGCTCACCATGGGACGAGGTGGGAGAGTCTACTCATACCGCTGAGCGGCTTTAGCGCGGAAGGGAGGGGCAATAAATACCGTAATAAAGTAGCTTGTTGAATCATAGAGCGCACGAGAAAGTAGAACGGGTGGTAACAGGCAAGCGGCTATCCGGCCAAAACCTCATGTGAGGTAAAGAGTGGGACGTACTTAAAAAATACAATAAGCAGGCAATGTGTTACGTCCGACGGTCGAGCGTACCACAACAATTATCGGTTGATAGGCGCGATGCCTAGTTGTTATCTAATAGGATAACATCACGGAATTAAGCGTGTATATCAGGCTATTAGTCAAAAAACTCAAGCTTAAATCAAAAATAATTTCCGTAAACGTTTACGACGACGCTCCTGTTTGCCGTTTAGCATAGAGCTATTTTGTTTCTCGAAATCATATAACTCGCTTTCAACGCTTTTAGCGCGTCTATACTTGCCGCGCAACGGACCGGCCTGCCGAGCGCAGTTGCGTAGCCCTAGCAAATCGCTTTTCCAGCTTCTTGCAGTAGTTTAGTAAGCGTAATCAAAAAAAGTAGGCGAGATTCAAGGTCCGGAGAGTCGGATTGAGTTATCCAAGGAAAAAGAATCGTAGGGGGATAATACTAGGCCATTCGCTAGGCGGGGAAGCGCCTCTTTGAAGGAATGAGTACTATAAGTAAACGGTAGCGCGTATCAGAAGCCGTTGAGGGGGTGCCACGTTTTGTATTGCCTTGTAACCCACTATATATATTGGATAGGTTTGGCTACCATCGCAGCCTGATAATGCCGCACTAACACGTCGACTGCACAGCTTTAGCGAGCGTTCCTTTTTAGTAAGCGGTTTTGCAAGGACTCCCGGTAGCTTTCGGCGAGCGGAATAGAAACCGTGCCGACGGTCACCTGATGGCGCTCAATTTTGCGAATGGCCTTCAGCGCGACGATGTACGATTTGTGAACCCGAATAAACTCCTCGGCCGGCAAGGTGGCGAGCATGTCCGCCAGGGTCATGCGGGTGGTCACCAGTCGGTCTTGTTCGTGAATAAACAGCAAGTTGGTATCTGATTGAATGTAGAACACCTGCTCCACGTTTACCCGAATCCAGTCGTAACCATCTTTAACAAAGATGCCGGGCGCGCCTTCGCGGGCGGGCATTACCTGCGTGTAGGCCCGGTTGCAAGCTTGCAAAAACCGTCCAAACTCGATGGGCTTAAGTAGGTAGTCGAGCGCTTGCAGAGAGAAGCCTTCCACAGCGTGCTCGGCGTATGCCGTAGTAAACACGATGGGCTTTTGCAGGGGCGCTAGTAGCCGGGCAAAATCCAGACCGAGCACGTCGGGCATTTGAATGTCTAAAAACAGCAGGTCGACTCGCTCTGTGTGCAGGCAAGCCAGGGCCTCGGTGGTACTAAGGAAGGAGTGGGTGAGCTGTAGAAACGGCACCTTGGCAGCGTAGCGTTGCAGCACCTCCAGGGCAGCGGGCTCATCATCAATGGCGATGGCGTGGAGCATAACCTACAAGTCTAGGGTGAGGGAGACGGTAAACGAATCCACGGTTTGCTGGATGAGGAGCTCGTGTCGGTTGGCGTACATCAAAGCCAGCCGTTGCCGGGCGGTGGCAATGCCAGTGCCCGGGCCGAGCCTGGTGGCCGCTGCAGGGGCAACACTGTTGGCCACGTGCATGCGTAAGCGGTGGTTTTCCACGACCACCCGTAGGTCGATGTACGACGGCTGGACGAAGCTAAGCCCATATTGGTAGGCGTTTTCGACGAACGGAATCAGTAGCAACGGGGCAATAGGAGCCGGTTGGCCGTCCCATTCCAGCTGGGTCGACACGCGCAGAGTGTCGCGCTCGGGCAGGCGGGCGCGTTGCAGGGCCAGGTACTTTTCCAGAAACGAAAATTCGTTCTCGATGGACGTGAGCGGCTGCTTCGACTCCTGCAGGGTGAAGCGCATAATGCCCGCGAGCTGCTGAATCAGGTCGGCCACCGTTTCGTTGTCGGCGCGCTGGGCCTCGTTGTAGATGGTGTTCAGGGCATTGAACAGAAAGTGTGGGTTGACCTGGGCCTTGAGCGCCGTCAGCTCGGCCTCAATCTTTTGCTGCAGCAGCTGGTCTTGCGCGCGGCGGGTCCGAAATGAGTCCGCTACGTACCCATAGGCCATGATTACGGCCAGCAGCACGGCCGTCACCAGCAGGTTTTCGTCGATAAAGTCGGGCACGTGGTCGGTCCGAACTTGGAGCAGCTCGAACAGCAGCCACGCCAGCCCACACAGCCACGTCCAGTACACCAACCCGGTTTCGCGGCGCAGCAACCACCGCTGAAACGCCAACCGGTAGTTGAGATGGGCCACGGCCCCTAAGCCGGCCAGCAGCAGCCCGATGCCCAACAGGTACCGGGCCAGGCCACCAACGTCGGGCACGGTCTCTTCGTTTTGCCACACACCCACGTACAGCAGCCCGCCCCAGTAGGCCAGTAGGCTGGTAAACGTAACGCCGAAAAGCAAGGCAGTGGTTTGCCGGGACAGGGGCATAGCAGGCAGTTAATTGGGGCGGGGCAAGCTCACGGGTTTGATGCCTTGCAACTCTCGCTGGGCCTGCTCGGGGCCGATGGACACGAGCAGGAGCATCTGGCTTAAAAAATCAACTTCTTCGATGGCTTTCACATAATAGGTGCGGCCGGGCTGCGCGTCGATCCACAAGGTCTGGTTTTCAGTCACGTAATCCCGCGCTGACTCGATTTTTATTCGTCCCGGGGGCAACTCAACTTGCAAGTAGCGATTGGTGGGCAGCTTTCCTAGCTTTTGGTCGTTGACGTTGATAGTATAGGTGCCGCCGCCAAATTCGCGGGTGCGATAAAGGATGAGGCGCGCTTGTGAGCTGCGGGTTTGGCCGGCCTCGAAGAACAGCCCGCTCAGCAGCAGCCACATCTGGACCAGCAAGTGCGCTTTCATAAATCCTTCACTCGGTCGAAGTTGAGGGAGAAGTTATAGCCGAGCTGCAGATAGAACTGGCTGATACGGTCGGTTGGTGCGCCTTGTAATACGAAGGCATCCGACTGCCACGCCTTAGGGCGCAGTCCCCGCCGGTAGCCCGCGCGCAAAAGATATTCGGCGCTCCGTTTGCGTTTCTCCCGCTGAACAAACTCCACGTTGAAGTCGAGGTAACGGTTGGTCAAGCGCAGGGAAGGAATGTTGCCGGGCTGGTTGTACTGCGTTAGGTCCTGCCAGTCAACGTGCTGCAGGGTGAAACGATAAACGCTGTATTTATATAAGATAGTGCCGGAGCCCACATTCAGGTAGATGCGGCGGTTGCGACCGTTCAGAACATCGTAGCCCAGCATTGTACCCACGTAGTCTGCGTGGTTTAGCTGGGCTTCCCGTTTGTTGCCGTAGTGCGCCTCAGAGAGAGTTAAGTCGAGCCCGCGCCCGCCTTGCGACATAAACTTGAGTCGTTTGTAGCGAAACCCGCCGTTCCAGTGCGCAAACTGCCCGAATGAAGGGGCCGGCTTGATCTGGTTAGCTCGAAAATAAGACCGCAGGTTGGGTGTGCTGGTCGTGGCCACTGCGAAGCTGATAGAACTGACAATGCCGAACTTGGAATTGCTTTTTGGCGGAATAGCAGATGTCGCCACAGAGTCCGGCGTCTGGCTCATCGCCGCCCGACTCAATAAGAGAAACAAAAATAAGAAGCGCTGCATACACGTGGGGATAGGGAGTAGTTGACGCTTCAAAGCAAACCCGACTCCGTAGCTTTAACAACTGGGTGTGGCCAACACGGCAAAGTTGGTGGGCAAACCCACCAACTTTGTGGCATCGGTCACCCCATAGCCTTTCGCGAACGGTGAGTGGGGAGACAACAGGGTGGTTTTCCGCCGCTGGGCAAAACTTGCTGCTTCAGAACCCGCTGTCCCGGGGAGCCTACAGTAGCCTTACAGGGTTAAGAGAATAGGCGCAAGCCTAATGCTGTTTGTCGTAGTACAAGGCGTAACAGCATAGAGGCAGCTTCGTGGAAGTTCGCTACCTGGCCCAACCTCACCAACTGTTCGAGCATTGCGCAACAGGCACTGCCACTTTTCTTGTACTGCGGCTTGTAGACCCTGGTACCACTCTACGCCCGTCAGCGCTATAAAGCGCACCTTGCCGGCAGTGCTGCGCCAACGTTAATCTGTTTCATAATTTCCTCCTTTTGTATCCGCCGGGCACTGGGCCGTCTCCGCAATTTTGGGTTCTTACTCAACCTTTATATCAGATGGCTAAGACACTCTTCATTACCGGCGCTTCCCGTGGATTCGGGAGACTGTGGGCCGAAGCTTTTTTACAACGCGGCGACCAGGTGGCAGCCACTTCCCGCAACGTAGCAGGCCTGCAAGACCTCGCCGATACGTACGGCGCAACGTTCCTGCCGCTAGCCCTCGACATTACCAACCGCGCCCAGTGCATAGCCGCCGTGCAGCAGGCCAACGACCATTTCGGCAGCCTCGATGTAGTCATCAACAATGCCGGGTATGGATTAATCGGCGCTGTGGAGGAAGTTAGCGAGCAGGACGTGCATGACGTTATCAACGCGAATCTGCTCGGCACGCTCTGGGTAACGCAAGCGGCCCTGCCCATCATGCGGGCACAAGGCCATGGACACATTATTCAATTGTCCAGCGTGTTGGGTGTTACTAGCGCGCCGGCCATGGGTCTCTACAGCGCCACCAAATTTGCGGTGGAGGGGCTAAGCGAGGCGCTGTCTCAAGAGGTGGAGAGCTTCGGCATCCGGGTAACGCTGGTCGAGCCGAACGTGTTTAAAACTGACTTTGGGGGCTCATCGGCCGTGCAAAGCCAGACGATTGCCGCCTACGACCAAGTGAAGGCGAGCCTGTGGGGCATCCCGGCTTTCGACCCGGCCAACTATGGCAGCCCCGAGGCTACCGTACCCGTCATCCAGCAACTGATCGATTCCGACAACCCGCCCCGGCGCTTGTTTATGGGTCGCGCGGCCTACCCCTGGGTTGAGCAGGCCTACACCGAGCGGCTAACTTCTTGGCAGGAGTGGCAAAGTGTGGCCGTGGCGGCCCACGGATAAGCCGCCGAGCGTTACCGACGCGAAACGGCCCCTGTTGCGAGACTTGTCGGGGCAGGGGCTGTTTTGCTATCTTCCTATTTCTATTGCCAGTTGCTAGTCTGCTCACCACTATGACGCCGCACTACGAGAGCATCAGCGCCTTTCACCGCGCCATCGGGAGTCCACCTCCCGAGCATCCGCTGCTCAGCCTGCTTACCTGCCAGAAGCTCGCTGAGTGCACCTTGGGGGACAAACCGCTCACGGCCGACTTTTATATCATCAGCCTAAAGAAGATCAGCGCCGGAGAGTTTCGGTACGGCCGAACGAAGTACGACCACGACGGAGGGTCACTCTCGTTTGTTAAACCCCGGCAACTAGTGGAAATCACCCATGTCGAACTAACCGAAAATTCCTTTCTGATCTTCCTCCACGAAGACTATTTGCTAGGCCACGGCTTGCACACCGATATCCGGAAATACGGCTTCTTCGAATACGAAGCCAACGAGGCCCTGCACGTCGCCCCGCGCGAAGAGCAAATCATGTGGCACCTGTACGGCCAGATTGATTTCGAGTACCGCAACAACCAGGATGAATACAGCCGGGATATTATCCTGACCCACCTCGATTCGCTGTTGAAGTATTCCCAACGGTTTTACAAGCGGCAATTCCTGAATCGCACGGCACTATCGGGCCCCACGGTAGCTAAGTTTACGGCCTTGCTCACGGCGTATACCGAGCGGGGCCTGCTGCAAGCGCAGGGACTGCCCACCGTGAAGTACCTGGCTGAGCAGCTCCACACTTCCCCGCGCTACCTCACCGACTTGTTGAAGCAGGAAACCGGTAAAACGGCGCTCGACCACATTCATTGGTTTTTGCTGGGCGAAGCCAAAAATCTGCTTTTGAGCACTGACCACACAATTGCGCAGACGGCCTACCAGCTCGGCTTCGACAATCCCACTTACTTTTCCCGGCTTTTCAAGAAAGAACTCGGCTTGACCCCGCGCGAGTACCGCACCCAATCCCTGAATTAATAGTAGGAACCAAGTGCAATTGCATTGTAAGGTCCACAGGAAGAAGTAGTTAAAATTAGAATTATATCGGCGTTCAGCTTATTGATATCAGTCATTGGGCAATGGCCAACAGCCAACGGGCAGTGCATCTGCTTGTTCTTTTGCTGGAATGCTTTATAGCAAAGCAGGCATGCAGCGCAGGGTAGCAAACAAATAAGCTCTCTGGAACTGATGCAGTCTGCGTACGACTCTGCGTGCTATAAACTCTGGACTTAGTTGCCGGCAATAGTTGGCTAACCCGCTTGCTTACTAAGACTACAAACTCAGGAGCAGTAAATGCAGCATGTGCGCACTAAGCCACCTACTAGCTATGATAACTCTCCTGCATATTTATAGTGTGCTGTCCCTTTGGCACTTATCTGTAGCTGCTAATGCAACTACAACAGTAACCAACTAGTGCGCCTAGTTATTTGTGTGCTCTCAATGTAGAATTTATTCATAAATTTATATAAAATTTGATTTTTTAAAGGGAGTTAGGCATCCTGCTTTTTGCAGCATGCGTAAGGAATGCATCTTACTCGTGCAGTTGATGTGGCAAAGGAAAAGCGCATGCCGAAGGTTACTGTTTTATTAGCGACTTATAACGGAGCAGAATTTGTCGGTGAGCAAATTGAAAGCATCCTCAAGCAAACCTATACCAATTGGCAATTGCTAATTCGGGATGACGGCTCCTCAGATGAAACGGCCTTAATAGTAGCTCGGTACCAAGCACTATTCCCTGATTGCATAGCGGTGCTTGATAACTATGGGCGCCGATTAGGTAGCGCGCTTAATTTCAATTGCTTATTACAGCACGCCAAGCAGGAAGACTATCTTATGTTTTGTGACCAAGATGATTTTTGGATTCCCAATAAGATAGAATTCACCTTGCGGCAAATGCTTGCCCTAGAAAAAAAACACGGCCAATCGTACCCATTGCTAGTGCACACCGGTTTTCGGTATGTAGACGCCAGTTTGCGCACTATTTACTCAAAAAAAAACTTTAGCGCCTTAAAACTGGCCGATCTAAAACTATCCCATTTATTGGCCCAAAATCCGGTGTACGGCTGTACTACTATGATTAACAGGGCCTTATCCAAGCTAGTGGATGCGGTGCCCGCTGTGGCCGAGAGCCATGATTATTGGATTGCCATGGTCGCGAGTGCCTTCGGGAAAATCAGTTACTTAAGCGAGAAAACAGTTTTATACCGCCAGCACGGAAATAATATTTCAGGTAGTTTCAAGGACAGTACCTTCTTAAGCCGTTTCAAAAGAATTGTCATCGAAAAGAAAATGCTCCAGGATTTAACGCGGAAAATTTTCATGGCAAAAGAATTCAGCTACACCTACACCGACCGGCTAGACAATCAACAGAAATTATTGATTGATAACTTTATTGAGTTAGCTAAAACTAAAAGCCTGTTGCTTTTCTATCGAAACGCGAAAAGTGGGGTTCGCAAGCAAACTCTTGGGCAAACGTCCTTGCTATATATTAGTATGCTGCTATTTAAAAATCCCAAAGCAATCTAATCATGATTGGACATATCTATTTTGACAGGCCTAGCAGGTTTTCATAATGTCGAGATCATGGAGGACATAATTTATTTATTAGCAATATTTATTGACGAGCTTGGCTTAAATTTAAGTGGGGTATCTATTAAGATCAGTGGATTACAGCATCTATTTAATATAAAACTTAATTATTTTAATAGAGCCTCTTATTGAATCTAATTGAGATTGATTTGGATAAGGCGAAGTAAATTTTATCATTTTCCAATATTGATTGGTACTTTAGTAACTCGCTAATCGTTTTCCTACTGCCTTGATCTATGTTACGCATTCGTATCTGCCCCCGCTCGAGGAATACGTTTCCTATTTGACCGGCATATGGGAGCGAAACCAGCTCACTAACAACGGACCGTTGTTGCTTGAACTCGAGAGCCGGTTAAGTGCTTACTTAGGTGGGCCTCGCGTGCAGTTCACTTCCAACGGCACCATTGCGTTGCAGTTGGCTATTCAAGCCTTGAACTTAACGGGGGAAATCATTACCACACCTTTCTCGTATGTGGCTACCACTTCGGTTATCCTGTGGGAAAAATGTACGCCCGTCTATGTTGATATTGAAGAAGACACTTTCTGCATAGATGCCGATAAGATAGAAGCCGCCATCACACCGCGTACCAGTGCGATTCTCGCCACTCACGTCTACGGCTATCCCTGCGACGTCGTCAAAATCGAAGCAATTGCCCAACGTCACCAGCTGAAGGTTATCTACGATGGCGCGCACGCCTTTGGTACTAAAGTAGCGGGCCGCTCGCTGCTCACTTACGGTGATCTGACGGCGTGCAGCTTTCACGCAACCAAGCTCTTTCATACCGGCGAGGGTGGGGCCCTGATTGCGCACACCGATGAGATGGCCAAGAAAATTTGGCTGCTGAAATCGTTCGGCCACTTCGGCGATGATCACATGATGTTAGGCATCAACGGCAAAAACTCGGAATTCCACGCCGCCCTGGGCTTGTGCATGTTGCCGCGGGTCACTGATTTCATCGCCACGCGGGCTCAACTCTACCAGCTCTACCACAACGAACTAGCCGGCTTGGCACTGCGCTACCCCGTTATGCCCGCTGGGATAGAATATAATTATGCCTACTTCCCCGTGGTATTTGAAAACGAGGCGCAACTGCTGGACATCAAGCAACTGCTGGCGGAAAATGAGATTGATGCCCGTCGCTATTTTTTCCCCTCCCTCAACAACTTGCCGTACGCGCCGGGCGAAAGCTGCCCGGTAGCCGAAGATATTGCCACCCGCGTGCTCTGTCTGCCTTTCTACCCGCAGTTGCCACCAATGCAAGTTCGCCGGATAGCTGGCTTAGTGCGGGCTGGCCTAACCAGAAAACTGCCCGTTGCCCCCTGCACGATTTAGTGCATTACCTGGCCTTAAGCGGCCATTAGCGCGGGGTCCCTGGCCTGGCCCGATCAGGCAGGAGCTTTCTAAGGGGCCGTTGGCAACCTTTTATTCCATCACCTAGCATCCTTCACTCAGGTAATGATCACTGATCAACTTCAGCGCCCGGTTGCGGAAGGGATATTCGCTAAAGCGTACCGCAAAATCCGCAAAGTCTACGACAAACAAATTGACGGCACCGGCTTAGCCTTGTTCCGCATTGTGTTCAGCGCCGTTCTACTGGGCGAGGTTGCCAACTTGTTCTATTTCCGGGAGCTGATCTTCGATGCCATACCCTTTATCGAGCCCTCGGAAATGAGTTTTGCCGGGCCCTTGGTTTTGTGGATGGGGGCGATTGTGCTGTTGCTACTCGGCTGGTTTACGCGCGCCGCGGCCATCGCCAACTACGTGTTTGTGCTGCTGTTCTTTTCGTCGGTGCGCACCTACGTCTACATGATGACCCCTGTATACGTGAGCATCAGTTTCCTGTTCTTGTTCCTGCCCATTGGGCAGTGCCTGTCCTTGGATCGGGTCTGGCGGACGGTGCGTGCGTCGAGTGCGGGCACTCTTTCCCCACCGCCCCGCACAGTTAGCCAACTCGCCTACTACGTGCCCGTTATCGTGGGTATTGCCTTCGTTTACTTTGATTCAACGCTCTACAAACTGACGGCACCCCTGTGGCTGAAGGGGCTGGGGATGTGGAAGCCGATGTCCTCGCCGTTTGAAATGGGGTCCAACGGCACGTTCATCTTGAATCAGGAAGGGCTGGTTAAGTTTTTAGGCTACCTGACGTTGGTGTTCGAGTTCTTTTTCCTGTTTCTGTTTCCTTTCCGCAAGTTCCGGGCGGGACTGATGGTCATTGGGGTGGGGCTGCACGTGGGGGTACTGCTGTTTTTCAATCTGCCCTTCTTTGCCCTCGGCTTTGGGTCTATCTATTTACTGATGGTGCCGGTTTCGTACTGGCGCCGCTGGTTTAAGGCCCGGCCGGACCGGGGCCTGGCGGCCTGGCTGCTGCTGCGCCCCCAACTGCGCCGCTTGATTGAAGCTCGTTCCTGTGGGCTGTCTAATAGTACCCCGAGGGCGGCTGGCGACCAAGCCGCTACCATTCAACACGAGAATGCCAGCGCGGACAACCCCCTGCGTAAACTAAAACTGGCGGGCTTAACAGCAGGCCTGGTGGCGCTAACGCTGATGCAGGGCGCCGTCTCCTACAACTCCACCCTGGCGCAACTCCTGCGCGAAAAATCCGGCTTAGACCACACGCTAGTTGGCCAGGGGCTGGCCCGCCTTACGCTGGCGTCCACTGTGCCCTCGCGCAAGTTTTTTGGTATCACCAACCATCCCATTGCGCTCGACGAGCATTTCGCGGGGTACACGCGCATCGTGGCCGTTACCTACGTCGGCGCCGACGGTGTGGAGCGCTTTCTGCCCATCATTCGGGCCGACGGGCAGCCCGGGGCGTACCTCTACGGCGTGTTGTGGCTGAAATGGACCTACGACATCATTACGAAAAAAATCGACCAGGCCCGCCTGGAAAAAGGCATTCGCAACTTCACGGCTTTCTGGGCCACCAAAAACCATGTGGACTTAAACCATTGCCAATTCAGGGTGAAAGTCAAGAAAATCCGTGAAGCCACCGAGTGGGAACCTGGTTTCCTGGAAAAGCAACGCGCAGCCCCCTGGATTGAGGCGGGCGTGGTTAGGTGGGAAAATCAGCAGTTCACCGCTCAGCTCGCCGATATACCCACTTTGTAGTTCGCGGAAATAGAGCAGTGGTTAACTGGAGATGACAGCGGCCCACCGCCGGCCGTACAGCCGCCAGCAACGGCGAAGGCAAGGGTATGATAATACGATGTAAAGGCTAAAACTAAACGAAATTGTATGCTAATCGCGGGCGCCAAAGGGTTTGCAAAAGAAGTGTTCGAGCTGATTTACTCAACCAACCAGCAGGCCCACCTGGCCTTCTTCGACAACGTATCGACCAATTTGCCCCGCACCTCTATGGGCGATACGCGGTGCTGCAAACCGAAGAAGAAGCCCGGCAGTGGCTAAGCCACCAAGACCAGCAATTCGTGCTCGGAGTAGGCAATCCGAAAGTACGGCGCTTGCTGGCCGCTAAACTGCGCAGCTGCAGGGGCGTGCTAACGTCTATTATTTCTCCTAAGACCTCCATCGGCGCGTTCGGAATTGAAATCGGAGATGGCTGCACAATAATGGAGGGCTGTATTCTCACCACCGACATCCGGGTGGGGGAGGGCGTGCTGCTGAACGTATGCTGCACCATCGGCCACGACAGTGTAATTGGCGACTACACCGAGCTGATGCCGGGCACCCGGATTTCGGGGCACGTGCAAATCGGGGAGAATTGCGCCATCGGTACCAATGCCATCCTATTGCCCGGTGTTACAATTGGGGACAACACCGTCATTGGCGCCGGTAGCGTAGTCACCAAAGACGTAGAAGCCAACGTGGTGGCGGTGGGCACCCCGGCCAAAGTGATTAAGCGCTTGGAAAACGTGTCTTAGCCCTAATAATAGCAAGCAGATGCAGAAGGCCCGGGAGTCAAGTTTGGCGGCACAAGTAAAGCAGCGGGCCGCGAAGTTTCTGCGGCAGCCCCTGCGCATGGCCGCTCTGCTAACACTGCAGCCCTACTTTCATGTGCTGCAGCGCCGGCGGCTCCAAGCTATGCCCCCATCGCCCCACAAGTGGTAGTGATGCTCGTGCCCGGCACGGATTCCATCAGCGGGGGATCTTATCTATTTATGCTTTTTACTGCGCTACCCGGACCTTGTTGGGCTCTAAGGCGAGCGTGCTGCTGGCAACCTACCCCAACAAACTGACGTCGTTGCGCTACCGCTGGTTCCGCAACGACGGCCAACTGATCCGCTTCAATTTAATTCTGGACGCCCTCCGGCCCAGCAAGCAGTGTGCTTGCACCTGCTCGAGTACTACGTGCCGTATTTTCTGCGGGAGTTAACGCCCGCGCAAACCAGCAAGTTGCGGGCTCTCAAAGACTTGCACATCAACGTGATGAACCAAAACATCCAGTTGATGCCGGCACCAGAGGTAATCGAGCAACTGCGGCAGCTAACGCCCCACCTAACCATTACGACCGCCCACAGCAGCTATACTACGCCGGCCCTGCGGCAACTCTACGCCGCCCCGACGCACTTGCTTAGCGCCTGGTTCGAGCAGCAGGAAATCGAAGTGGTGCCTTACCGGGGCAAGGAAAACATTATGATGGTATCCCCGGATGAGCATCCAGACAAAGTGAAAATTCTGACTCGGATTCGCCAAGCTTTTCCCGCGCTCCAACTAATCGTCATCCAAAACATGAAGTACGACGACTTCAAAGTGTTGGAAGCCAAAGCGAAATGGTCGATTTCTTTTGGGGAGGGATTTGACGGCTACACTATTTTCCCCGTGCTCAAAGGGGAGTCTCGTTTACGGTCTACAACGAAGACTTCTTTTTGCCCAAGTACCAAGCGGTTCCCACGTTCTACGCTTCCTACGAGGCCCTGTACGAAAATATTGTGGCGGACATGCAGCGGCTGGATCAGGAGTCGGCTTACCAAACGTATAATAGCGAAGTCGCCGCCCTGTGCCGGCCCGATCACAGCTACGAAAAGTATTTGCAGCGGGTCGAGGCTTTCTATCGCCAGGAATACACGTTGCCCTAAGCCGGGCGCGTTGCTAACTCCTACGTTAATCGAGCGCCACCCTTTACTGCCCACACGCGCTTTTTCCTGTTTGGCCAACTGCCCTAAGAGAATGCGAAAAAGCGGGTTGCTGGACCAAGAAATGTACAACTACCCAGAGTTAACATGAAGCCCCGGTGGATTTACAGCGAATGCAAGATTTACGTGTGCAACTTTATCGTTTCTTACATCCCCATCCTGCTGGTAAGACTGTTTTATTACCGGTACATCATGCGCTATGGAATAGGCAAGGGAAGTTGCATCGGTAGGGGCTGTAAATTCAATGGTTCGGGCCTGTTAAGCATCGGGGAGAATACTGTCATCAACGAGTACTGCCGCCTAGACAACCGCGCCAGCATTGTTATCGGCAGCAACGTTATTATTGCACCCGAAGTGAAGCTGATGACCGCTGACCACGACATGAACCACCCGCAGTGCAAGGGTCGGGAACGGGGTATTGTGCTCGAAGACTTTGTTTTGGTGGGCGCTGCTGCCATGGTGTTGGGAGGCGCGCAGATGAAGAAAGGATCGGTGCTAGTCGCTCACTCGTTGTTAACTAAATCAACCGAAGCCTTCGGGGTCTATCAGGGTCTGCCAGCAGTGTATCAGCGTCAACGCGCTCATGACCATGCGTACGGCAAAGGCCAGCCGACTCAGTAGCGCTTGCTGTAGGCAAATGTCTACTTGCCCGCTTGATTCGTACAATTGCCCGTATGAAACCCAATTCCTTAGCTGCCTTTTACGCTGCATGCGCCCCAACTCCTGAATCCGCTGTTGGCGTCTTGCCGCCGCCGGATATGGGACAAGGCGTGGGGCATTTTAACGTGTTCCCGTTGGCGGACCTCCGCCAGGCGCCCCCGATGGCGTTTACCCGGCGAGCCTACCATAAAATCACACTCTGCCGCGGGCGTAACCAGGTGGAGTATGCCGACCAGGCCCCGCACGTCGGCGCCAATACCTTGTTTCTGGTGACGCCGCGCGTGCCCTACCGGTGGCTGCCGCTCACCGAAGATTTTGCGGGCTATAGCTGCCTCTTCGACGACGCGTTTCTATTACCTGCCCGCACCGGGGTAGTACTGGCGGAACTGCCGATTTTTCAGCCCGGCGCTTACCCGGTGTGGGAAGTGGCCGAGGCCGACTGCGTGGCGCTCGAAGCTATTTTCCAGAAGATGATGCACGAGCTCGGGTCGGGCTATGCCTACAAACATGACCTATTGCGCACCTACCTCTGGGAGTTGATTCACTTGGTGCAGAAGTTGCAGCCGTCCCCGTTCCGCTGGCTACGCACAGCGCCGCCGAACGGGTCGCCACTCAGTTCACGGAGTTGCTAGAACGACAGTTTCCGCGCCAAAGCCCGCAGCCGCCACTGCGCCTGCGCACCGCCACCGACTATGCTGACCAATTGGCCGTGCATGTCAACCACCTCAACCGCGTACTGAAAGAGATGATGGGCCACACCACCACCGCTCTCATCAGCCGCCGCTTGACGCAGGAAGCCAAATTCTTGCTCAAGCAAACCACTTGGAGCGTTTCGGAGATTGCCGATAGCCTAGGCTTTGCCGATGTCGCCCACTTCTGTACCTTTTTCAAGCGCCACGCCGATCAAACGCCGGGTGACTTCCGGCGGTTGGCCGGATTTGGAAGGTAAGAATGTTTGAAATTTAAAACAGATGGGTTGATTGGCGAAGTTTGCCTCCTATTTGTCTGCCGGACCTTTGCCAGGCATTAACTCACCTCCTGATTCCGGGAGGCCAAACCCACAGGCAACATGGCAAACAGAAAAATTGCGCTGGTCACCGGCGGTAACAAAGGCATCGGGTTGGAAATTGTGCGGGGGCTGCTGCAAGCGGGCTGCCGGGTGTATCTAGGGGCCCGCGACGCGGCTAAAGGCCAGCAAGCCGTAGCAGAATTGGCCTCCGCCGGTGACGTGCTATTCCTTGAACTGGACCTAGCCAACCAAGCGACGCTCGACGCGGCGGCGGTGCATCTGCAGCGTGAGGAAGGCTGCCTCGACATTCTGGTGAACAATGCGGGCATTAATGCGGCCGGCGACGGCGCGCCAAGCACGGCCGCCGTGCACAGTGTAGAGCAAGTGCTCCAGACTAATTTCCTGGGCGCACTGGCCGTTACTCAAACGTTTTTACCGCTGGTGAAGCAAGCCGCGGCAGGGCGCATCGTCAACGTGTCTAGTCCGTTGGGCTCGCTCACGCTCAGTGGCCAGAACGACTGGGGCCTGCTGGGGTACTCGGCCTCGAAGGCCGCGCTGAATATGCTCACCGTGCAGTTAGCCTACGAGCTACGAGAGACGGCCATCAAAGTAAACTCGGCCGCTCCCGGCTACACGGCCACCGACCTGAACGGCTTTGCGGGCACGGATACCCCGCGCAGGGGGCAGCGGAGGCCATCCGGCTGGCCCTGCTACCGGCGGATGGTCCCACGGGCACGGTCTCTTCATCCACGGGCGTATTGCCCTGGTAAAACCTTGCTGGCCAACTAGACTCGGTAGTAGTCATCCCGCGGAAGTAACCGACTTTATTGGGTGTTGTTAAATAAGCGCAGTAAAACTCCGACTCGGTCTTCAAACTGATGCATTCTAGCTCGGCTGGCTCCGAGGAGCCAGCCGTCTCGCTAACTATTCTGTCGCCCTCGACTGGGCTTTCCTACGGTCAGCAGAGTCACCTGAATCTACGGCGAATAGAACTTCTCTAATCAGCGTCAACCGGCTGAAACCTCGTTTGACATAGACCTGATTACAACACCTGGCAGCTGCTGGCTAAATACCAAGTAGAGACCACCCAGCGCAACCACACCAAAGAGCTACCGATAGCATAGTTAGTTTGAACAAACGCCGAGTTGCCCCTTTGTAAAAGCGGAGCGTAGTCGAGCTGCCCAGACAACCCTATTGTAAGAGGAGTATACCTATCTCTTTGGCGGCTTAGTATTGCTTCTTTCTAGCTATAGTAGGTCTGCAAAAGGACGTGCAGGCACCCGCCCGCCCACATAGTTTTAGTTTACGAGCCTGGTAAAGCAAAGGGCAGATGCTGTTGCACCAGGGCGGCTAAGCTTTCCAGGTCCAAGGGTTTAAATTTGACGTCAGCCGCCAGAGCGCGCACCCGCGCTTGCTCGGCGGCGTTGGACGCGCCACCTGACAAGACAATAACGGGGATTCCCTCTCGGCAGACCAACGGCAGCTGCCCATGGTTTTCCAAAAACTCGAGCCCATCCATGACGGGCATGTTTAAATCCAGTAAGACCAACAAAGCGGGCGGGGTGTCGCTGCTTTGGCAGTGTGCTTCGACGTAAGCGAGTGCTTGCTGGCCGTCCTCGGCTTCCAGGATGTGGGCCCGCACGCCCAAATGCGCCAACCAGCGCTGTAAAATGCGGCGGGTCGGCTCGTCATCATCGACCAGCAAAATGGTAGGGGTTGCAGCCATCGGGCGTACGTACGGCCGATGGGCGCGTGAGGTTAGGTTCCCAATTCACTCCGCCCCAACGCGGGCCTAGCCCGGAGGCTATTAAGCTGTGACGGCAACGGGGCTTTGACGACGCTTCTTTTCCAACTCACTCGCTCGAGAAAGAACCCCGCGTATTCGGCTTGCGCTGCTACCTTGTGCGGAAAGCAGTTAAAGCCTGGAAGCAAGTGCCAAGCGAATATTTCGCTTCGTGGGCAGAAGAAAAGAGGCGGCCTTAGGCAGGGAAAATAGCTGTAAAGCGGGAACCCCGCCCCAGTTCACTTTCGACCCGGATGCTGCCCCCAGCCTGGTCGAGGATCTTCTTGACCAAGTACAGCCCTACGCCCGTACCTTCGATGTGCGGGTGCAGACGCTTGAACAGGCCGAAAAGCTGCCGCTGCTGCGTGTCGCTCAGGCCAAGGCCGTTATCGTGCACACTGACTACTACCCGGCCTGCCTCGCGGTAGCTGCGTACGCGCACCACGGGCGGGCGGTCGGGGTGGTGGTACTTGAGGGCATTGCTAACCAGATTCAACATGACCGAGTGCACGTGCTTGGCGGCAAACCAGAACGAGGCGTGACCGACCAATTCCACCACCAGTTGCCCACCCGTGGCCGCGAGCTGGGCGGCCAGTTCTTGCCGGACCTCCTCAAGCACGGTAGCAAGGTTCACCGACTCGCGGGGTAGGTCCGCGGGCTGGCGCGTGGCGCCGAAGTCGGCCAGGCGGTCGAGCGTGTGGCGAAAGCGGGTCATCGACTCCTGCATCATGGTCAGGATGGGTTCAACAAGCTCGGCTTGTCGGGCCTCAGGCGGTAGCTGCTCGAGCAGTGCTTGCACCAGTCCTTGCAGGTTGGCTACGGGCAGGCGTAAGTCGTGGGCGGCAGCATAGACGAACGTGTCGAGTTCGGTGTTGAGCTGGCCCAGGGCCGCATTGGCTTCCTGCAGTTCCTCGTTGAGGACCCGTAACTCCTCATTGCTAGCCGCTAGGTCCTCGTTGGCGTCCTCCAACGCTTGGGTGTAGAGTTGCACCTGTGCCTCGAGGGTCCGCCGCGCGGAAATATCTTCGAGGGTGGTGTAGCCCAATTCGCCCTGCTCGTCGGGAAACAAGACCGAGGTGACCCGGCACCAGACTAGGCCACCATCGGGGCGCACCAGGCAGGTTTCGAGCCCAAACCAAGGCAGATGGTGAGCCCATAAGGCATCCTGCAAGCGCGACCAGTCGGCGGCGTAGTCGGGGTGGGCAAATTCTCGAATGGCGCGGCCCACCAGTTCTAACGGGGAAGCGATGCCTAGCAGGGCCGCCACGGCGGCGTTGGCTTGGCGGATAGTTAGGTCGGCATCAATGATTTTATGGCCCAGCGGGGAGTGCTCGAAAACCGTACGGAAGCGCACCTGGCTGATGCGGTAGCGCTCGGCTTCGGCGTGCTCGGCCGCGTGCTGGTTTCGCTCGGCTTGCAAGCGAGCCACCTCGGCCTGGGCAGCCTGGAGTTGTGCTTCGAGGGCTTGGTACGCGGAGGGGAGCAGAGCAGGCATAGCGAATACCGAAAAGCAACAAACCCAGGGAGAGGAGAGAAAAGTACGCGTTTGTGGCTTAGAAACGCACGTTGACTACCAATTACTTTATCCTCCCACGCGCAAACCAGCTGGGTTGCCAAGGGATTTTCGCTTTGAAAGGCAAAAAAGGCACTTTCCTGCTAGGAGTTGGCGGTACTACTCCTAGCAGCATCCGAGACGAGCAAAAAGACAATTCTGCTGCACAACCCGGCGGCCGATATCGTTATTCTGACCCGCCAGTTTCGGCTACCCACCTTGTCAACGGCAATGCGACAGGCAGACTGATTGAGACCTGCGCCGGCCTGCTCGATGATGAGCACCCCGACGACGCCATTGTTCGCGAAACCAAGGAAGAAATCGGCTACTGGCTCACGGCTGTTCAGAAAGTGATGGAAGCCTATATGAGTTCGGACTCGGTGATGGAACGCTTGTTTGTCTACCTGGCCAAATATTCCCCGCCACCGAGTGTCGGTCCGGTCACTTGCCCATGACAGGCAAACGGGGCGGGTACCGGAAAGTGCACAAGGGAATAAGATTTATTGGAGCCAGGTATCAATCCTTATTCACTGTGTAAGAAGCTCTGTCTCGCATAGTTTGCTCATCTCAATTGGGTTTTAGGGGTGTAGACTCTCTGCAAGAGGGTTATTTCAACCATACCGCAATAGTGTCATTATTTTTTAGCGTCCGTTGGAGTACCACCTTGCCCTTGTGAACGACCTTCACCTGGAGTTTATCCTTGTTCCGGCGGATGTTAATATCGAATGCTGTGTTAAATGCTTTTATGTTGTTGATAATAAGATAGTTCCACTTTGATGGCAAATTAGGGTGCAGGGTAAAGGAGTTGAACCCAGTCGGTTCGAGGCCTACAATCCCTTCAGTAAATATCCTGCAATACAAGGCGCTTTCGGCGGATAGGTGTGCCATGCCGTTTTCCGGCCAAGCTTCTACGGCATAGGGCACCCGAAAACCGGTTAACCGCGTGGTAGAATAGGACGTTAAGCGTTCTAAAGCCCTATCGGCCGCGCCAGCTTTAAATGCGCCTCGAAAGGCATAGAGGCTGCCGCGGTCCCAAAACACGTTCGGGGAATTCGTACCTGGTTTCAGTTCGGTCAGGACGCCATTAGCCGACCACAACTTATCGAATAAGGCGTCCAGTGTGCCGTCTTTGCGCTGGGTTAAGTTGACTACCAAGGGCAAGCAGATCCAGCTTCTTAACGTCGTATTCTCTTTGTAATATTTGTACGTATGCAGACCTTCCATCTCCGCCCCAAAATACCGGTCAATAGCTGTCGCTAGTAGCTGCGCCCGTTGTTGATAGGTTGTGCTAAGGGCAGCCGGCTTGTGCATAGCTTTCGCTAACCGGGCTGCTTGAATCAGCGCCCCGTAGTACAAGGACGAGGTGGCGAGATTGGCCGAACCGGCCGGAAAACGGCCTTCTAACTCATCACTTTCCGAGGCTACAACGCCCGCAGGCATGGTCCGCTTGCGGCAGTATTCTAGGCACCATATGATCAGGGGCCATATTTCTTCGCTTTTTTCCTGATCCCCGGCAGCGAGCAAAAAGTGCGTGGCGCCAAATGCAATCATCGCCGCGTCGCCGCGGTCTCGCTCCCCGAAGGGAAAGGTGACATCCATTTCAAACGAAGCCCAGATTTTCCCTCCGTCTTTTGGTAGGTTTCGCTGAAAGATGCGGTAGGCGTTCATAGCGGCCTGTAGGCCGGTTTGATACCCCAAATACGGAAAGAAGGGGCCACTGTATTCCGCTTGGTCATTGGCCCAGATTCCTACGTAATAGTTACCGCCGCCCGGGGAATGGACCAGTCCATATTTAGAGCGAAAAATACTTTCCGCGGCCCGGATCTTAGAGAAATAGAACAGGGTGTTATTAACCTGGTTTGGCGAGTGCAGTTGCAGATTCGTGGCAATGCTGTCGAGGAAGGTATCGCGGCTTCGTTCGATTGCGGCCACGGAAACCGCTGGCTCCACCTCGTCGTTTACCGTTGCCAGGAAGTAAATTCCAAATTCATAGTGCTCCCTCGGCGGTAGGGTGACGTTGCGCTTGGCGTCAGTGAAGATCCGGCGGTGGTAAGTTCCGTGCCACCCCACCTCTTCCTGTCTGAGTTCGGTGGCCCCAATTACTACCGTGCAGGGCGTCTTGCTCGTATTGATTAACGTCCACTTCTCAACCAGACACCGGTCGGTCATCGAGGGGAAAAAAGAACGGACAACGGTTATGCCGTCTCTTTCCTTGAAATAAAATTGAATTTTGCCATTGATCCTGACGGAATCCAACTCGCCAACTTCATACTTTTTGTCGGCCAGGGTGATGACTGGTAAGAGGTCATCGGTGTAGTCGTTGCGCAGATAGGCGCGGTAAACCGATTCGTTGGATTTGGTGTATTTACGCAGTTGCGGAAACATAATGTCGCGGGTAATTTTCAATTGCTTCGCTTTATTGACTTCGTAGCGAATAATCCCGGAGATCTGCGTGCCCGACAATTCGATATTGTCGTCGTGGGGCAGCCGTTTTTCACTGGTCAGGTCCCAGGTGATGCTATTGTCTTTATTCGTATGCCAGAAGAGTTCCTGTTGGTGCTGAAAGTCTTGCGCTTGAATTTGGGTGATACGACAGGCAGCTAAAACGACCAGGACGGTTAGGTAGGCTTTCGCGCGCAGCAAATACTTTAAAGGAGTTAACGTCATAGGTTGGGTGATTCTATGTATCGCCTCAAGATACTAGAGAACTTGGGCCTCATAGAGGAGCAACATAAGAGGTTAGCTTAGCCGACTATTCCACCCGTTATCAATGCCTTAGTGGACTATGGCTTACAGCACTGAACCAAGATTAAGAGCAACTGGCGCTAGAAAAACCATCAGTAGCCATGAATGACTGCCATTTTATGGATCGTAACCAAGAAGTTCACCGACTGTTCCTGCTAGCGCAACGCAAGCCTAATGCTGCCTTGAACCGGACTTTCCTTTGCTGGCGTGGCTAGGGTTATTGAGTTGGCTTAGTTGCTTTGCGCAGCCGGAGGGCAGCGATTAGAAAATAAATCGCCCCGACCGCCGAGTAAGCGGCCACGTTGGTCACCCCTTTGGTAGGGTCGTGAGCCTGGACCACAAACAATACCCGGCTAACATCGACTGCCCGCCACTGAGGATCATCGGCCATTGCCCGCCCAACTCGCGGCGCCGACGCAGGCCAAGCAGCAATTGAATCAGCCCGGTGAGCACGGCCCAAACACCGAACACGATGAGTACCGCCGGAATGCCTTGGCGTAGGGCCAGGCCTACGGCTACCGTCGTGAGGCTGCCCACGACGATATTCACGTACTGCGGCAGCGGCGTTTCCCCTGTGCCGCGGTTGGCCCGGATGTCTCCAAAGGTGGCCAGCACATCCCAGGCCGGGTAAAGCAGCAACAAAGCGGCCGTGAGCGTAGGCGAGGATTTTACGAATAGAAAAACTAGGCTGACCCAGACTAAGGAGAAAGCGGCCCGCACGAAGTATAAAGTGCGCAGGGCTTGGGCAGTCTGAACGGGAGCCGGAAGGGTAGTGGAGGATGTGGACATGACGTTGAGTTAATTAGTGAAATGTGTTAGGGTGAGTACTAGGAGAGGCTCGCTTTTTCGGTGGATTTTTGCTCCGAAGACTGCTATGTTGATGGGTTGGGAGGCATGGTCCCCAGGCCGACGTTGACGGGCGTGTGGTGAGAGGTTTGTTCTGAGTTATGGCTCGTTCTAGTCGGTGCCACTCCCAAAATCCTGACGGCAGCCACGCTCCTTTTTGCCAGCAATGAGTGGCACGGCGGCCAGCATAAGTGGCAGCTAGGATTTTTGCTAAGGGGAAAACATGGCTTCGTTGCGGCTTAGTGATAAAACAAAGGTCCCATCGTAGGCGGACTATATTTTTCACCTAGGTTAAAAAATGCAACCCGTTGGCCGGCCAGGAATAATTTTTCAAATGCCTCAGTAATAGCGGATTAAATGACCAATAAGGGGTTTCTCATTCCACCAGAAGAGCTAGTGGTGCCAAATTGCACTAGCGCGGGTCCGGTGTCGGAAGGCTTCGTTGAAGACTACTTTCTTCTCCGCCTGAATAAGCAAGCGACAGCGGCGAGACTAAACATGGGTCCGCCCGACAAACTAGTGGCAAGCACGGTATTCGCGAGTCCGACCGTTGTCGACTTCTCTAGCCCCGGTTCAGAACAGGCTCTTTGGGGAAGCTCCTAGCAGCCGGTTACACTGGCGAGCCCGGTCTGACAGCACGTCCTATTGGCAAGGAAGGGCTAACTCGGACAGTTAATCCATTCTTCGAGCCTCACGCTGGGGCAGTTGGCATGTCCGCGTTACTCGTAAGCTTTGCTGATTAGGTCACAGCCGTATTTTTTGGCGCCGACTGTGCACAGAGGCCATTTCCACAGCTAGGGAAAGCGGTTACTACTTGCAGTTAATAACTAGTTCTTCGTTAGTTGGTGCGCAACGTGACGAATGCCTTCCGTTTGCGAGCTAACTTATTGGCACTTGGCAACGGCTAACGAAGCTTAGGCGATACGCGCATCTGCAATTACCAGCTCGGCTGGACTAGTTGCCGGCTGGTCATAATAAAATCCGTCGCAGCATATTGTCGAAGCCACTGAGCTGCAATTGGATAAACCCCGGTCTACTTCGCGCAGGTTGAATTTAGTGATGGCAGACCGCACAAGGCCGAACACTTGGTTGGGCGCTCGAAGAAGCTCGCCGCCTTGCCGTACGCCACGAGAAACAGCAACCTTTTCTCGTGGCAGCCCAGTTACTCGTTGCCCGCAAGTGGCTACGCGAAGGGTCAGCATATTATAAGGTACTTACGCACGGCCTAACTGGGCGCGAATGCGGCTCAGCGAAGGGCCCTTGATGCCCAGGTAGGAGGCAATATGCCCCAGCGAAATTCGGTTGGTCACGTCTGGAAACTGCTCTAGGAGCGCCAGATACCGCTGTTCTGCCGTTTGAAACAGCATAGCTTCGGCTTTGGCCTGCTGCAACACCAAGTACTGTTCGGCCAGCAGGCGACCAAACCGTTCCCAGCCGTGCGATTGGCTGTAGAGCTTATGCAACTGTTCGACGCTAATCACCAGTAATTCGGCATTTTCTAGTGCGGCAATGTAGTAAGGGCACGCCTCCTGGGTGATCAAGCTTTTGAGGGAGGTGAGAAACGTGCCTTCGGGCACAAACGCCACGTTGTGTTCCAAATCCGTGGCCGGGTCCACATAGTACACTCGAAACAGACCACTCACGATAAAGCCGACGTACTGACACACGGAGTTGCGGAAGTTGAAAAATTCATTGCGGGCAATGGTGCGCAGTGTCCAGTGGTCGTCGGCCAGGCGAAGGTCTTCGTCGGAGAGACGGGCGAAAGCCTTAAGTTGCTGAGTCAGCAGTAGGCGGGGCGAAAGGCCAGAAGCCGTGAGCATAATGCAAGAAGGCAAAAAGCAGAGAGTATTCTAGTAGCAGTACATCCTTCTGTTCGTACTGCGCGAAGCGACGGCACCCAACTCACGTAAGTGCCCTTACGAAGTAACAGAAATGGCTTGACTTCGACTGTACGATGGTTCAATAGCAGATCAACTGGAGTGCTAAATAAAAGCGTCCTCCAACACTTTTTAACCTAGGTGAAAATTCAGGTAAGCGGACGGCGGGACCTTTGTCTCATCCTTCACCTCAACATAAGCCCTCGGCTTTCCTGACTATGAGAAAAATGATGTATGCCCTTCTGGCTGTGGCGACTACAACCGCCATAGCCTGCAAGAAATCCGATACCGAGCCGGAAAAGAAAAAGGCTACCGTAGTGCTGGTGCACGGTGCTTGGCAGGGACCCTATACTTGGGTTCCGGTGGTAAACAAGCTCCAGCAACAAGGCTACACGGTGGTAAACGTCGAGTTGCTGGCGCACGGCAAGGACCAGACGGCGGCAGCCGGACTCACGATGAACCGCTACCGCGACCAAGTGCTGGCCACCATCAATGCCCAACCCGCCGACCAGGTTGTCTTGGTCGGCCACAGCCTCGGGGAGCTATTATTTCAACGGTCGCCGAAGCCGCCCCTGCCAAGATTGCCAAGCTAGTTTATGTAGCTGGCTTCCTGCCCACCAACCAGCAGTCAGTGTTCGAGCTAGCCGGGCAGGACAATCAGTCCTTGCTGGGGCCGGCCCTTTCTATGAGCCCCGACGGGTCGCTGGCCGTGGTGAACCGTAACCAACTAGTGAATATCTTCTGCCAAGACGGTACAGCGGCCGTGCAACAGCAGGTGCTGGACAACTACCGCGACGAGCCCGCCGGCCCACCCGCCGAAAAAGTAACCCTTTCGGTGGCCAACTATGGGAGAGTGCCTAAGTATTACGTGCGCACATTGCAGGACCGGGCCCTTTCGCCGGTTTTACAAGACCTGATGCTGCGCGCGACGCCCGTGCAGAAAGAGTACCGGCTTAATAGCGGCCACACCCCACACCTAACTAACTCTGAGGAACTGAGTGGCATTATTGCGGAAATAGCTCAGTAATGGCTGCTAGCACGCAACCAGTTCACATTTCCGCCAGTACGCTGGCGCGCTGCCGGGGCTAGTCAACTGGCGGGGCGTAAGGGCAGGGGCGTGGGTCGTGGCCGGCGCCGTGCTGGGCATTTTGGGGCAAGCTCTCTTCGAGGCATCCAATAAGTGAAGTTCAAGCGCTGCTTACCTATCCGTTTCTAAGATGGCGAAGAAGTAATTGTCTACCCACTGGCCCCGAATGGGCAGGACCTGCCGCTTGCGTCCTTCTCGGGTCATGCCGACTTTTTCCAGCACCCGAATGGAGGCCACATTTTCGACCGCGCACCCGGCTTCGATTCGATGCAGGTGCAAGTGGTTGAAGCCGAAGTCCAACAGCCTCGTCAGAGCTTCGGTGGTAAGCCCTTGGCCCCAATGAGCGGGCAACAACTTGTACCAAACTTCCCCATTTTTAAAGTTTGCCTTTCCCAAATTCAGCGCCAGCAAGCCAACAAACTCTTTGCTTTCTACGCGTTGCACGTAGAAGATGTAAGAAGTTCGAGGCGAGGCCTGCTGTTGCACTAACCACCCAGCCAATAGGTGCTCAGTTGCTGCTAAGCTGTCGGGTATTCCAAGCGTGTTGAATTCATCTACTTCCGGCAAGGAATGCAAGTGATGAACTGCCTCTAAATCAGTTAAAGACAATTCCCGTAGGTGTAGACGGATAGTGTAAAGGTCCATATCTAGGCTTCAGTAAATAGAATTTGAGCAAGGGGGCGGATAGGTGCCCTTCCCTATAATGCATTAGAATCGTGTCCAACTAGCTGCTTTTCAGCTAGCTGCCGAAGCAAATAAGTCTTAACGCACCCGACTACTATGCTCGACGTGGTACTTTTTCGCTTTGGAACCCTGTTTCGACGCTGACTTGAGGTAGCTACCCTTTAGGCCATGCTGCTGCAACAACTGAAATATTCACCATACTTCCCTTGGGGCCAACCCGGACCTTTGGACGCCCAAATCAACTGGGTAGCCTAACAGGAATTAGCCTCATGGAAAAGATAGCAATAGAATTGCCGGCGAAAGTGCCTCAGGGCATCAACGGAAAAATGCGCGGCGCCCATGTAGGGCTGCGCACGACAGATTTCGAGGGCACGATTCACTGGTACACGGAAAAGCTCGGCTTCCGGGTGCTCAAGAAATGGACAGTGGGGGACTTACAGCTAGCTTTCCTCGCGCCGGCCAATGACGACCACTTCTGGATCGAAGTACTGAGCGGGGGCCTATCAGACCCACAGCCGAATCCTTCTCACCCCATCAGTTCGGGTTTTCAGCATCTGTGCCTAGAGGTGGATAACGTGGACGAGACGTTGGCGGCTCTGCAAGAAAGAGGCGTTCCGGTGGCGCGCGAACCGTTTAACGTCCCGCCCATTGGCAAACGGTGTGGATTTATCACGGACTTGCACGGCAACGTTATCGAGTTCGTGGCCAACCTCAAGTAAGCAGTAAAAAGCCGGTTCACGGGTTGCAAATGTTCGTTTCTAACCCGTGAACCAAGGCCGCTCCGGCGGGATACTCTTTTCTGCGGCTTTTGGATAAGCCCGTTTCAAGTCCAAAGCCCCTGTGCAAGCTGGTTAAGAGTTGCCGCCTATTGCGCCGCCCGCGACGCAAGGGATTTTTCCGCTTCAGCAGTCCTTTCTACTGCCAGAAAAGCCTTGCCAAGGCGGGAAAAAGCCTCCTTAGATTTGCCATTAGTTACTCAGTTTGTCGGCGCGAAGCTTTGCCGGAACCCGCCGGGCTATCCTGCTCCGCGACGAGGCGACGGCCTTAGCGGGGCAAATGCAAGGCTACTCCGATTAAGGCCGCCACGGCCACAGTGAGCGCCCCGGCTCGCAGACCGATAACACTGTCCCAACGGTCTTGCAGGGCGCGGGCATCTGGGGGCGTCTGATGTTGAAATGCAGCCGCGGTTTGGCGTTTGTTGACGGGCTGGGCGACGAGCAGATACGCCGCCAACTGCGACAGCAACCCAGTTAGCGCCAGTAGCGCTAGGCGGCCAGGCAGCGTCGGCCACCCGCCCGCCACGAAGAAGAGCCCCCCGGTACTGAACAGAGCCGTAACTCCCACGAGCGGCATGCGGACATCAGCCACGGCGTGTAGGTGGCCTAGTACCTGCGTGAGGCTGGCTTCATCGACCCGCCGCAAGGCGGAGCGGGCCACAAGGGCAAAGAAGACATCGGTGCCGTACACAACGCCGCTGCTGAGCAAGGCCAGAGCTACTAGCCCGGCAGACCATAGGGAACTCATGATGCTGACCGGGTAAGCGTCTCCGGGAGCTGAGTGCCCGCCGGGGCAGCCGGGCGGGGCGTGGTGAACAAAGCGGCCGCAAGGCCCAGTAGCAGGCCAATAGCAACAAGGTGGGGCATTGCAAAAGACCACGAGGCGGTGGGTTGGTTCAGCACGATGGTTAGGTCCACGCTCGGAATTAGTGCGCCGAACAGCAGCACCCAGGCCAGGGGTCGGTCGTAGCCCAGCCCGGCGAAGGCAACCAGGAGCAGGCCCGAGAATACATCACGGATGCCTTTGGCGTAGTGGAAAGCGTACTGCGTGTCTGTGAGTGGTAAGAACACGCCAAAGCCTTCGGCTCCGGCACGAGGGGCCAGCAGAAAGCGCAGGCCAATAAAAAGCATGCCGAGGCCGGTGAGCAGACTCAAGCTGCGGGGAAGGATGCGACGCATAGTCGAGGGAGGTTTGGTACGACACAAAGGTGTGGTTGTGCCGCCCTCCCAATCATTCACTTAAGTGCATAAATGTAATGCGTACTACCCGGCTGCGCGGCCCCGAATTCGGCTCAGTGACTGCGGCTTGACCCCAACGTAGGAGGCGATATAATACTGCGGAATGCGCTGCTGCAAGTCGGGATAGATACGCACAAAGCGGGCGTAGCGCTGCGCAGGCGTGTCTTCGTAAAACGAGGTGAGTTGGTCTAGCACGTCTACAAACAGGGTCTCGGCAATGAGACGACCGAACCGCTCGCCCTCACGGATTTCCCGATAAAGCTGCTGCAGGTTATCGTGGGTGATGGTCAGAAGGTGGGCCTCTTCCAGGGCCTGAATGCCGCGCACAGCGGGGCGGGCGGGCAAAAAGCTACTGTAGTCACCGATGAACTCTTGCTCGCGCCCGAAATAATACGTTAGCTCCTGACCATCGCGGCTCTGGAAGTTATGAAATAGGCCTTGCAGCACGAAGCCAACTTTGCGGCTCACCTCGCCGGGTCGCAGGAAGAAAGCGCCTTTGGGCAAGGTTTCGGGCACGAACCACTGCCGAATCAGGTCTTCCTCGGCCGGGGTTAGGGTAATAAAGTGGCGAATAAGTAATAGCAGCGAGTCGTGCATAGGCAGTAAGCCCGGCCTGGAGGCTACTTCCGGGCCGCGTGTAGCGTGAAGCAGAAACAGGAATGGGTCAAAACTACCGAAGGACAGCCGCAACTTCTAACGCCTGCATTATACCACCTACAAAGGGCAGTATGAGAGCCTGCACAAGCACCTGGCCACGCAAGCAGCAAACGACTGCTGCGGTAACGGTTGCGAGCCGTAACTGTCGGACCGGTAGTAGCGAGCTTGATTACTTGTTATGGCCTGCGCCACCTCAGAAACGTTGGTCATGGCACCAGTAACCGCCTATACTATTCAGGCTTACCGGGCGTTAGCTGCTTTAGGTTCACGCTGATTCAGAATTAGTTATGCCCTCTCTCTTCGTTAGGACTGCTTGTTGCTCTTTGGGTCGAAGCGTCGTGACGCTAGGATGCACCCTAAGTTTGAGTTTGCTTGGCCACTACGGGTGGGGGCAAGTGCCAACGCCTGGCGAGAACAACTCGCCTTTTCGGTTACTGCCACTTTATGAGCCGGAGTATTCGTACGCGGAACGAATGCCGTTCTATAAAGATGGAGGAAATAAGGGGTTGCTGGCGTTGATTGCCCAAAACCGACCTACGCGGCCGCCCGGTGTTAAGGGGCTGTTTCTCACGTTTACCGTGGATAAAAATGGTAAGCCGACGCAACCGAGAGTAAGCGCCGTGCCGAGTGACATCAGGATTCCAACTAGCACGTATTACGAAGTGGCGCGCCTGCTAAACCAAATGAAAGATTTTGTACCGGCACAGCAAAAGGGAAACCCTGTAAACGTCTCGCTAACAGTTCCTCTTATTCCAATGAACAAGTGATTATTGGGAATCGGGAGAACGAGTAGATGGCTTTTTATTTAGAATAAGGTCGATTTTGCAACTTGTACTATAGGATTAGCTAAAGCGCGTTAAAGCCGTGCATTGTTAGCGAGGATATTATTTAAACTAATATTTTTCTAGTATAAACCTCGGCAAAGGGGGGGTATAATCTGCTTAGCCCCGCCGATTTGCATGGTACTTTTCCTTTTAAGCTTTTGCTTTTTGAGGTAGCACTCATTCATGTCATCTTTAAGGCTTGTTGTTAGCTCAAAACTCTGCTGCCATATATTACCCAAACTGATTTCCTGTTTTATAGGCAGAAGCAGTACCTGCTTTCAGAATTAATACTAGCCTTTGTGTTGATGTCGCTCTTTTATAAAACGCTTTCTTCTGCTGCTGCTTTGGCAGCTAACATGAAATTTGTCAGCCGCTTACGCTTTGCCAAAGCCGCCCACTTAAGTCGAGACGTATTCAGCGGAGCAGCGCCCGTGGGCGGGTTGCTTGTTGGGCTATTGTTGGCGCTGCCAGCCTGTAAAGCCACGCAAACCGATTCCCCTTCTGCTCAGCACCTGCCCGCTAAAAGTGAACAGCCATTTGACCCGGCGGTGGCCAAGCCAAAACTAGCTCTTGCGCCGACTCAAGTAATGATTTTTGGCATCGGGCATCTCGACACAGCCCCGGCCTCTTTCCAGGTTGCGTGGCTGGAACCGGTGTTATGTCGCCTACGCACCTATAAGCCGGACCTTATTCTAACCGAGGCCATGTCGGGGGAGCAAATCATGGGCCTTGAGGCGTATGCGGCCTATCATGGCACGGCCAACCAGTACGCTGGTCCGACCTTGGCGATGGCGAAAGCGGCCCAAGCCGACCTGCACCTGACGGCGGCTCAGGCTTTAGTGCAGGCCAATGAGCTAAGTGAAAAAGGCAACTTGACTCCCGCGGACCGGCGGCGCCTGGCGGGTTTGTTCGTCGCGGCGGCCGAACCCTTGTCCGCTACCGTTCAATGGCTACGTTTGCCGATGGCCGAGCGCATCGGGGCCGACGGCATTTCCCCGGCATTAGCCAAACAGGTCACCCTTTTTGCCAATATGCGCAACGAAATGTCGTCGATGGCCGCTCGCCTGGCGGCGGACCTGGGGTTAGAACGAGTATATGGGGCGGGGGACCACGCAAGCGACGTAACCCAGCCGGACTTTGCGGCGCTGAAGGCTGCGGTTTCCGCCGAGTCTGGTCAAGTGGATTTATTTAACCATAACACGCCCGAGTTCCGGGCGGTACCAGAAGAAGCCCTGAAGATGGCTACCGCCGCCGAAGTTATGCCCGCGCTGAAGTGGAAAAATTCGCCACGCTTTGCGGAACTGGACGCCGACGCCCAGTGGCTGTCGATGCTGCGGAGCGAGAAAATGGGCCGGGTGGGACGACAACGGGTTGCCGCCTGGGAAGCCCAGAACCTTCGCATGGCCGTAGCTATTCGGGAGGCCACGGCCCCCATAGCGGGCGGACGGGCCCTCTTAATCGTCGGCGCCTCGCACAAACCCTTTTTGGAAGCCTACCTCCGCACCTTCACCGATGTAGAGTTGGTCTCGGTCCCGGCCTTACTCAATGCCAAGCCTGTGGTTTGCCCTGAGTAAGAGCAACAAGGTAGAAGTAGGGCTGCGGGGTAGAAAGGGCCTTTCACCACCTGTACATCAGTTTGTAGCATTCTTAGTCCGTTTGTAAGCAGAAGACACGTCAGCCAGCGCTGCGAAAGGGGGTAGGGAGAAAGCGGGACAGGGTCACGGACACGCTCAGGAGTTGTTTGGGCTGGTCATTGAGCGGCTTCCCCGAGATGGGCAGTGGCACTAAGGAGCCTTGCTTTACAGACTGCCCGACGCGAGGGCCACCCCGTCGTAGCTAACGGCTTTATTCGAGAACTAAGTAGGGCTTGTGGCGCTTCCATTTCACTTCCACTTTCGAGAGATACCACGTCTTCCCGTTGTCGTTGTTGCCCTGGAAGAACAAGTACGTGCGCCCGTCCACGTCCCGGAAGATATCTGGATGGCCCGATTCGCTGGCGTTCCAGCTGCCGGGCGCGCCGTTTTTCAGAAATGGCTCGTTGGAGAGGCGCTGCCAGCGCACTCCGTCGCGGCTGCGGGCTATGCCAATCTGCTGCGGCTCGTTGTTGTAGCCGCCCGCGTAGAACAAATAGAGCCACCTGCCTCGTTGCAGGCAAGAAGCGCCTTCCACGCACTTTTTCTCCCACGGCAGCTGCGGGCGCAGAACAGAGGAATCTGCTAGCTGCTGCCAAGCAGCGCGGCCCAGGTTTGTTGGTAAGCCGCGCGTGCCGGCTACGCCCTGCATCTGAATCTCGAAAGCCGGGTCGCGGGTGGCAAACAACAGCAAGTAGCGCTTGCGAAACGCCACCACTTCGGCATCGATGGCGCGGCCTCCCGTCCAGGCGCCGGTGGGGTGAAAGATAGGGTTGGAAGCGTCGCGCACGAAGTGCAAGCCGTCCGTGGAAACGGCGTGACACAGAGCATCTTTAGGGCCGTTGCCGTAGGTTTGGTAGAAGAGGTGAATCGTGTCGTTGCGCACCAGCGCCCCGGGGCACAGAGGCCTTTTTTCTCGTAGTCCGCGTGAGGAGCCGGGGTCAACTCGCCGGCCCGGGTCCAGTGGGTTAGGTCCGAGGACGTGGCAATGCCTATGCACCAGCCAAACTCGGCGTTGGGCGGAATAGAGTAATACATAAAATACTGGCCTTTGAAACGCAGCACGTACGGGTCTTTGGCCATGGGCCGACCCGTGCGGGTGGTGTCGCTGTAGTACATGGCTGGCCGTTGCTGAGCCGCTACCAAGCCGGCCGACAGCAACCATAAAAGCACCCAGAAAAGACGGTTGCGCATAAGGCGAAAATAGAAATAGTGGTTTTTAGCGGTCAGCTTACCATAGAGTGGCCTTGCTAGTGAAATGGAGCCCATCATAAACTCAACGAGGAAAAGAGAAGCTGAATGGGAGTCCATTGCTTAGTCTGCAAAGCAACGAAGCCGATAACTTGGCTTGCCGCTCTTACTGCATTTGGTAACGTTCCCGACAACGTTTGCATAAATAATTAGCGCAGTACTATGGTCCTTTTTATCAGGAAGTAAGCTAACATTAAATAGAAGTTCTCCATCAGTAAACTGGATAATAAGACTTCTAACCTTACAGACAGGCTGATTTTAGTAGTTGGTGCTTATCAATGCCTTCATAGCAACAAGCCCCAGCTACCTTAACCACTTAAAATCAGCCTGTAATCGATTGCTATCAGCTGCTATAACACCAGCCCCGGTGCTACATCCGCACTACGTGACCTCTCACTGTTAACCCCACCTTAAATGAGAAAACCCCTACTGTTAACCGGGTTGCTGCTGAGTACAGCGCTGACCGCCATGGCGCAGGAAAGGCGCATTCAGGGAAGTGTAACCTCCACGGATAAGGGCGAGGTGCTGCCCGGCGTAACAGTGATTGTCAAAGGCACAACTATCGGCGCTTCCACAGATATGGAAGGCAAGTTCAGCTTGAGTGTGCCGGCTACCACCACCAACGTAACGTTGCGCGTGAGCTACGTGGGGTTTGTCGCCAAAGATGTGGAAGTAGGCGACCGTAGCAGCGTAGCCGTGGTACTGAGCCCCGACGCAAAAGCACTGGAAGAGGTAGTGGTTATCGGCTATCAGCAGGTTAACCGCCGCGACGTGACGGGTTCGGTTTCCTCGGTGAATGCGCAGCAGATCAAGGACGTGCCCGTAAACTCGGCGGCGGAGGCTTTGTCGGGCCGCTTGGCGGGCGTGCAAGTAACCAGTGCAGAAGGTACTCCCGGCAATTCCAACGTGCAGATTCGTATCCGGGGGGCGGGTCCGTCACGCAAGACAACTCGCCGCTGTACGTAGTGGATGGGGTGCAGATTGAAAATGCGCTGAGCGTGATTGCGCCGCAGGATATTGCCTCGGTTGATGTGCTTAAGGACGCCGCCGCTACGGCTATTTACGGGGCCCGCGGCGCAAACGGGGTCGTTATTATTACCACCAAAAACGGCCGGGAGGGCCGTACCATCATTACGTACAGTGGCTTTGCGGGGGTGCGCCAAATCAGCAAGAAGCTGGACTTGATGAAGCCGGCGGACTTCGTTGACTATCAGTACGAACGGGCGGTGAATACCAACACCCTGCCCGCCTATAAAGCGTTCTTCGGTAGCCGCAATTTCACCGGCGACACGCTGAACACGGCGCGCAACTTGCCGTTCGTGGACTGGCAAGACCAAGTGTTTGGCCGCGACGCCTTCCAGCAGACGCACAACATTTCCTTGGCCGGCGGCAGCAAGAACTCGACTTTTTCTCTGAGCTTGACTCGCAACGACGAAGACGGCATCCAACTTAAGTCGGATTACGCCCGCAACTTGGTCAATTTCCGCTTCGACAACACCGTTTCCGACAAGTTTCGCTTCGGGGTGAATGTCCGCTACAACGATCAGGTGTCGAACGGGCAGGGTGTGACGACAAACAACTCCAACTCGGCGACCCGCCTGCGCAACGTCGACCAGTTTCTCCCGCTGACCCTGACGCTGCCCGGCGCGCTGGACCCCGGCGTGTTCGACCCCAACTTCTTTAGCAGTTCCAGTTTGGTGAATCCGGTGATTGCCATCGACAACGACTACCGCCGGGACAAGTTGCGCAACCTCAACCTGGGCGGCAACATCAGTTTCAACTTCACCAAAAACCTGGTGTTTCGCTCTACGGTCGGATTCGACATCACCAATAACCGGCAGGAGATTTTCTCGGGCCGCTACTCGCCAGCTATTCTGTCGCCGTCGGGGCCCTACCAGAACTTGCCATTTGCGGCCATCAACACCAGCCAGCAAAACACCATCAACAACTCCAACGTGCTAACTTATGCGTTCAAGCAGGGGCGGCACTCAGTTGACGCGCTGGTGGGGCAAGAGATTTATCAGCAGCTGCTTACTTCGCTCAACATCCAAAGCTACTTTCTGCCCCTAAGCATTACGGCCGAGAGGGCTATTGCCAACATCAATCAGGGCGTACTGCCCAACAGCACGGCCCGGCAGCCCAATCCCACCACCGGCATCGGTGCCGACTCGCGGCTGCTGTCGGGCTTTAGCCGGGTGAACTACTCGTTTGACGAGAAGTTTCTGTTTACCGGGACCCTGCGGGCGGATGCATCGTCGAAGTTTGCGACGGGGCAGCGCATCGGCTATTTCCCGGCGGCTTCACTGGCATGGCGGCTTTCCCGCGAGGAATTCATGAAGTCCGTCACCCCGATTTCCGACCTGAAACTGCGCTTAAGCTATGGCTTGGCGGGCAATAACCGCATCGGCGACTTTCTGTACAGCCAGTTTTTTCAGGCGGGTGGGGGGCAGTACGGCCTCAACAAAGCCATTACCCTCGGCACGGTAACCACTTCGCTGCCCAACCCGAATCTGCAATGGGAAACCACGGTGTCGCGCAACGTGGGTTTGGATTTGAGCTTGTTTAACAGCCGCGTCCAGTTCACGGCGGATGTGTACAAGAACACCACCCGCGACTTGCTCGTGGACGTGCCGATTACGCCGACTTCCGGTTACTCTACGCAGCTGCAAAACATTGGCTCCACCTCGAACCGCGGTTTTGAATTGCAGCTGAGCGGTACGGTGCTGCAAACCAAAGAGTTCACGTGGACCGCCAGCGCCAACACCTCGCTCAATCGGGGCCGCATCGAAAACCTAGGGCCTATTCAAGGAATTGCGGGCATTAACTCGAGCTGGGCCAGCACGGCCATTGCCTCCGATTTTCTGGCGCGCGTCGGTGACCCCATTGGGTTGATGTATGGTTACATCACCGAAGGTTTCTACACCGCCGACGATTTCCAGGGCTACAATGCCACCAACCGGACCTGGATTTTGAAAGGGGATATTCCTTCTGATGCCACGGTGCAGGGCCAGCCCGTGGCGCCGGGCATTATTAAGCTCCGCGACGTGAACGGCGACGGTGTTGTCAACGACCTCGACCGAACGGTTATTGGCAATGCCAACCCCAAGCTCACGGGGGGCTTCAATCAGCAGTTCAGCTTCAAGGGCTTTGATGCCAGCGTGTTCCTCAACTTCGTGCTTGGCAATGATATCTACAATGCCAACAAGCTGGAATACACTTCGGCAGTGAACCCCTACACCAACCAGCTAGCCGTTATGAACGGCCGCTACCGCACCATTGATGCCAATGGCACGCCCATTACCGATTTGGAAACGTCGCGGCAGGTAAACCAGAATGCCACCATCTGGCAGCCTACCCGCCAGTACTTCGTGCACTCGTGGGCCATAGAGAACGGCTCGTTTTTGCGCATCAACAACGTCACGCTGGGCTACTCGCTGCCAAAAGAGGTGATTGCCAAGGTGAAGCTCACCCAACTGCGCTTCTACGTGACGGCCAACAACCTCTACACCTTCACGAAATACACGGGGTACGATCCGGAGGTGAACACGCGCCGCTCTTCACCCCTCACGCCCGGGGTGGACTACGGCGGCTACCCGCGCAGCCGCCTCTTGTTGTTCGGGGTCAACCTCTCTTTGTAAGGCTCTAATTCCCTTGAAAATGAAATCATTTTTTCTCCGCTCCACCTTGGCCGCCGCTACGCTGGCCAGCGTAGTGGGCGTCACGGCCTGCAAAGAGTACCTAGACGTTAATCCAGCGGCCTTGTACTCGGCCGATGATGTGTTTTTCGACGTAGCTGGGGCTACGGCCGCCGTTATTGGAGCCTACGATCTGCTGTCCGGCGATACATCGTACGGGACGCGCCTCAACCTATACTACCCCTACGACACCGACGAAATGCAAGCCAGCCCGGGTTCCTTGCCCGATGGCTTGCGTTTAAGTATTGCCCGCTACACGGCGCTGCCCGTCAACAATGAAGTGCGCAACCCCTTTAATACGCTCTACCAGGGCGTGGAGCGCTCCAACATCTGCATCAAATACATACCCCAGATGCCGCTCTACACCAGCGGCTCCGCCGCCGACACGGCGGCATTGCACCGGTTGTATGGCGAAGCCCTCACGCTCCGGGCGCAGTACTACTTCGAGCTGATTCGCAACTGGGGCGACGTGCCCGCCCCGTTCACGCCCTCCATCGACAACCCCGACCTGAATTTGCCGAGTACCGACCGCAATGCCACCTGCGACAAGCTGTTAGCTGATTTGCTGCAAGCGGAAAAGCTGGTACCCTGGCGCTCGGCCGCCGGACCCGCCAGCGAGCGGATCACCAAGGGCGCCGTGAAAGCCTTGCGCGCCCGCATGGCGTTGTACCGCGGCGGCTACCGGGTCAATGCCACCACCGGCCAGATGGAGCGTCCCGCCGACTACCTGGACTTTTACCGCATAGCCCGACAGGAATGCGCCGACCTGATGGCCAAGCGCGGGGAGCACACCCTCAACCCAAGCTTCCAGAACCTTTTCGAAAGCATCAACAAACTAAGCTTTGATGTCAGCCACGAAATCATTTTCGAAGTGGCCATGGCTGGGTCCAGTTCCCAGTCGGACAGCAAGCTAGGATATTACAACGGCCCGAAGCTGAATGCCTCCAGCACCTACGGCACCTCCCAGGGCTCTATTGGCGCGGTACCCACCTACTTCTACGCCTTCGACTCCACCGACGTCCGCCGCGACATCACGCTGACGCTCTACACCGTGGAAAGCAACAACCAGCAGCGCGGCACGCCCCTTAATTTAATGACCGACGGTAAATTCCGGCGTGATTGGCGCACTCCGGCGCTGCCCGGGGTCAACAATTACCTGCAATATAACTGGCCCCTTATCCGCTTTGCGGACGTGCTGCTCATGTTTGCGGAAGCTGAAAACGAGTTGAACGGCCCGACCGCCGCCGCCCGGGCCGCAGTGCAGGAAGTGCGTACCCGCGGCTACGGCGGCAATGCCACCCGCGCTGCCTTGCCGGCCACCAGCAGCAAAGCCGAGATGTTCACGGCTATTGCCAACGAGCGGTTTCTGGAGCTAGGCGGCGAAGGCATCCGCAAGTACGACCTGATTCGGTGGAATTTGCTGGGCCAGAAGCTGACCGAAGTACGGGCCAGCCTCAACCAACTGAAAAACGGCACCGGCCGCTACGCCAACTATCCGGCCACCAACTACTACCGCGTGAACAATGGCACGGTGCAGTGGGCCCGTTCCTTTTTCCGGCCTTCGCCAGCTACTACCCCTACGGGCACCACGGCCGTGGCGTGGCGCACTGCCATCACCGATGCTACCATTGCCAACCTCGCTTCGGAGTACAAGCCAAACGCGGGCAAAGAACTGCTGCCCATTCCGCAGACAACCATCGACACCAACCCTAACGTGAAGCAAAATTTCGGCTACTAAAGGCCGGTCAGCATAAGCAGCAGCAGTTTAGGCGGCCGCTGCTTTTCTGTGAACTTCGCAACAGCATTGCCTTCTCGACCCAAACGCAGATCCGATGGGAAAATCAAATACGCGCCGGCGCTTTCTGAAAATGGCTGGACAGAGTTTACTGGTCGCGCCGGTTGCTTCTTCGCTGGTAGGATGCGGCGTAACCAACACAGCTACCCAGGCGCTTGCCGACTCGAAAGTTGCCGCAGCCGGTTCAAACCCCGGCCAGCCCAAGGTCAGCTTTAATGTGCGCGACTATGGCGCTACCGGCGACGGTACCACCAAAGACACAAAGGCCATTCAATTGGCGCTAGACCGCTGCTGGGTGTTAGGCGGCGGCGAAGTGGTAGTGCCCGCTGGCAGTTACCTCACGGGAGCTATTGCCTTGAAATCGAACACGCTGCTGCGCCTCGCCAAAGATGCTCTCCTGCTGGGCACGCCCGACTTCGCCGATTACCCAGTGATGCAAGTGCGTTGGGAAGGCAAATGGATACCCGGCCACGTCGGGCTTATTTATGCTATTGAAGCCAATAATATCGGGGTTGTTGGGCCGGGCAAGATCATGGGCAACCACGCCCTGGGCGGCCGACCCAACGCCGAAAATCCGTTGCGTCACCCAGCGCTGATTGAGCCTATTGGGTGCAACAATTTGCGCTTCGAGGATTTCTCGACCGACTATTTCCAGATGTGGTGTTTGCATCCCACGTACTGCGAAAACATTGCCATTAAAAATCTTACCATCCGCAGCACCGGCGGGAACGGCGACGGCATCGATATCGACTCGTGCAAGCATGTGCGCATCGAGGGCTGCGACATCAACACCGGCGACGACTGCATTTCCCTGAAGTCGGGGCGCGGCATGGAGGGCTACTCGCTGTTGCACACCACCGAGGACGTGCACATCAGCAACTGCACGTTTGCCGACTCTATCTTTGCTTGCATCGGGATTGGCAGCGAAACATCGGGTGGGATTCGCAACGTGCGCATCGAGCACTGCAAGTTCACGTACGCCAAAACCCACGCCATCTACATCAAGAGCCGGCCCGGCCGAGGCGCTTTCATCGAGAACATTGTCGTCGATGATATCGACGTAGCGGGCATGGAGGGAGGCTTTCTGCGGTTCAACTTGCTGGGCAGCGGCTTGCAAGACCAAAACCCCGTGCCCGGCGACGAAGGCATTCCCACGGTCAAGAACTTCCACTTTTCCAACGTGCGCGTCAAGGACGTACCAGTACTAGTAGAAGGCACCTCGGTGCATCCCAACAAGCCGCTGGATGGCTTTTCGCTGATCAACGTGACGGGCACCTGCGCTAAAGGCATTGCGCTGGCCAACATCAAGAAAGCCAAGCTGCGCGACCTACATGTAACGGGTTTCAGCGGTCCGCTGCTGAGTGTGAGCAACGTAACCGGCTCCGGCCTGGAAGGCGCTGTCGCAATCGACCCACCCAAGCTCCCCGACCCGGTGCCAATGCCCACCCAACCCTACAAAATAGGCTAGCTGCTGGCTTCTCTCGTATGCGCCACTGGCTGCTTTTTGTTCTACTTCTAGGGGCCTGCTGGCCCGTAAAAGGGCAGGTGAATTCCGCGGCGCTAGCCTGGAAAAACAACACTGCGTACAACTCTTACCTGATGCGCACAGTGCATCAGCAGTACGCCGACCGCTTAATGGAAGTGCGTGAGGCCGTGTCTTCCCAAAAGGCCATGCTACGGTATCAGCAAACCCGGCGGGCGCGCTATCAAGGCATCCTAGGTGATTTACCGCCGAAAATGGCGCTGAACGCGCGGGTTGTGGGTTCTTTGGCGCAGGCCGAATTCCGGGTTGAGCGCATCATGTTTGAAAGCGCCCCGCACCGCTACGTAACGGGTAACCTGTACGTACCGGCGGGCCAAGGACCCTTTCCAGTGGTTTTGTCGCTTTCTGGGCACGGCATGAATGGCAAGGTGTCCGATCAGCGCGTGGGAATATTGTTTGCCTCGCACGGCATTGCCGTGTTTGCCGTCGACCCGGTAGCGCAGGGCGAGCGGCTCCAGCTAACCGACCGCAACGGCAACGCCCTGACGCGCGGCGCGACCACCGAACACACGCTCCTGAATGCCGGCGCCAACCTGGTGGGCACCAGCGTAGCCGCCTACGAATACTACGACAACACCCGGGCCCTCGACTACCTGGAAACGCGGCCCGACCTAGACAAAAACAAGATGGGCTGCATCGGCAGTTCGGGCGGGGGCACCCAAACTACGTATCTGATTGCGCTGGACCAGCGAATAAAAGCGGCCACCGTGTGCAGCTACGTGTCGCGGCGGGAGCGGGTGCTGGAGCTGAGCGGCCCTTCGGACGGGTGCCAGCATATTCCCAATGAAGGCCGGGAGCACCTGGAAATCTCGGATTTCCTGACGCTGTTTGCACCCAAACCTTTGCTCATTATGTCCGGCCTCTACGACTTCGTGGACTATTGGGGCGCCACGCAGGCGTACGACGAGCTGAAAAAGGTGTATCACGTATTCAAGGCCGACCAACAGGTTAGCCTGTTTACGGCCGAAACGGGTCACGGCATGCCGCAGCCCAAGCGTGAAGCCGCCATTACTTGGTTCCGAACCTGGCTCTGTAAAGATGCCACGCCGGTGCTGGAAACCGCAGCGGCCGCCATTCCAGAAAAAGAATTGCTCTGCACCAGCACGGGGCAAATCAGCACCGCTTTCCCGGAGGCAGTTAGTATGCCGCAGTACCACCAAGCGCTGGCGCAGGGCTACGCCGCGCAACGCGCCGCCTTTATTCGGCAAGACCGAGCCGCGGTAACTCAGCAGGTACGAGCACTGCTCGGCATAATGACTCCGCAAGCGAAAATTCGAGTGGAAGGCACGGGCACGGTGGCCGCTCGCACGTACACCCTCAGCAAATACCAGCTCAACCGGGCGGGCGAAATGCCGGTGCCGTGCGTGGTGCTGGCGCCGGAAAATGTAACTCCCACGGCTACTGTAGTGCTGTATCTGAATGCCGCTGGCAAGGAGAATATACTGGCCGATGAGCCGACCCTAAACGCCTTTCTGAACCGGGGCGACCTGCTGGTGCTGGCCGACCTGCGCGGCTTCGGCGAAACAACCGACCCCGCCGAATTAAACGACTTGAAGTACTGGACCAAGGAATACCGCAACGCCATGCTGGGTCTGCACATCGGCGCGCCGGTAATGGGACAGCGGGTGCTGGATATAGAGTCGCTCTTGGATTTCATAACGACCGACCCTAACCTGAAAGGCCACCCGGTAAAGCTAATTGCCAACGGGCTCTACGGCCCCGCTGCCGTTCACGCTGCCTACCTCGACCAACGAATCAGCAGCACGGAGATATCCCGATCCGTGAAATCATTTCAACAGCTGCTACAGAACCCGATGCAGAACGACGCCTACTCCAACGTGCTGTATGGCGTGCTGAAGTATTACGACCTCCAGGATCTGATAGAGAAAGCCGGCAGCGGCAAAATCAGGTTCGTGGACTAAGATGCTAGGTGCTTCTAGCGTACTAGCAACCTGCAAGGCGAGCAAGGAAGCAACACAGGCGCTTGGCTAAGCAGATGCCAGTTAAAGTATGACGACTATGACCCGATATGTACTTGTCTTCCTATATCTGTTGCTTGAAGGCGCATTCGCGGCCCAGGCACAGGGCAAAGCGAAGCAACAAATTGTAGTAGCCCAAAAAGGAGCGGCTGATTTTCGTACCATTCAAGCGGCTATCAATAGCCTGCCGAAAGGCGGCGCCCAGCTGCCGGTGGTATTCATCAAAAACGGCACCTACCGCGAAAAGGTAACCATCGACAGCCTACCGAACTTGGTGCTACGAGGGCAGAGCGAGGAAGGCGTCCTTGTCACGATTTCGCAAGCGAATGCCACCTTCCGCTGCGACCCGGCTAATGCCGGCCGCTGGGACGTGGCCACGCTCAACCTGCGCAACAGTCCGGGGGTGACACTGGAAAAGCTAACCGTCACCAACACCTACGGCGCCGACCATCCCAACGGAGAAACCATTAGCTGCGCAAGCGAACTAGGGGGCCAGAAAGTAATCAACAGCGCCGACCACCAGATGGCGCTTTATACGGCGGCTAATACTACGCGCTTATTCGTGCGTCACTGCACTTTCCGCACGCGCGGCAACGACACCGTAAGCCCCTGGGACAAGGAAGCGGGGATGTATTACTTTCTAGATTGCACCATGGAAGGCTCGGTGGATTTCTATTGCCCACGCGGTTGGGCTTACGCCGAAAACTGCCGTTTTATCTGCCACAATCCGAACGCCGCTATCTGGCATGATGGCTCCATGAACCAGGATGCCAAAACGGTGCTCAAAAACTGCACCTTCACCGGCGACAAAGACTTTAAGCTCGGCCGCTACCACCACGATTCACAATTCTATCTGATTGATTGCCGCTTCGACCGCAACATGGCCGATGCCGACATCTACCCCGCTCCGTCGGGCGACTCGGCGCCACTGTGGGGCAAGCGGGTATATTACTACAACTGCCGCCGCGACGGCGAAAACTACGCTTGGCTGCGCGACAACCTGACCACAGCAGTAAATGCACCCACACCCCAGCAAATCACAGCCAACTGGACATTTGGGGGGCGTTGGAATCCCGATCCTAAAGCTCCAAAATTGCCCGCACCTGGTCCCGTTGCGCAGGATAGCATTGCCGAACGGATGCTGTTCTATCAGCGCACGGATGGTGGCTGGCCTAAGGCCATTGGCGACGCAAAAGTGGATTACAAACATCCCCTGAGCACTGTGCAGAAGGCCACCCTCACCGATGATGCTGGCCGCAACGATGCCACCATCGATAACAATGCCACCACCCGCGAAATCACGTATCTGCTCCACGCCTTCACCACCACCAGCAACCCAACCTACCGCCGGGCCGCCGAACGGGGAATCAGCTACTTACTGCAAATGCAGTACTCTAACGGCGGCTTTCCGCAGTTTTATCCGGACAAGAGCAGTTACCGCCACCAAATCACTTACAACGACGACGCCATGGTTCGGGTGTTAACGCTGCTGCGCGCCGTAGTGGAGCGGAAAGGCGATTATGCCAGCGTCGAGCAAGACTTGCGTTTGAAAGCGCAGCAAGCTGTGGAGCGCGGTATTGCCTGCATCCTGCAAACGCAGTACGTGCAGCACGGTAAGCTCACGGCCTGGTGCGCGCAATACGACGAGAAAACCTTATTGCCCGCCAAAGCCCGCACGTTCGAGCTGCCTTCCTTGAGCGGGAGTGAGACGGTCGGCATCGTGGAGTTTTTGATGTACATTGAAAATCCCTCGCCAGCCGTCCGAAGGTCAATTACTAGTGCCGTGGAGTGGCTGACAGCAGTGAAAATCGCTGGCTACGCCGTAAAAACCATCCAAGACCCCAAACTGCCTAAAGGGTACGACCGAGTAATAGTTGCCGAACCTGGCGCCACTATGTGGGCCCGTTTTTATGATTTAGAGACCAACAAGCCTATCTACGTGGGCCGCAACAGCGAAAAGAAAAACTCCTTAGCGGAGATTGAATACGAACGGCGCACGGGCTATGGCTACGCCGGTACCTGGCCTGCCACGTTGTTGACAAAGGATTACCCGGCGTGGCAGCAGAAGTGGGAAAAAAAGTAGAAGGGTAGTACAACAGCCCAGATAAGAATTGCCGATTAGTGCGTGCAACAAGTGCGTGCAAACTTCTCGCACAATTAATCGGGAGTTCAGAACTGATTATCTGCGACGGATAGGCTAACCACGGGCCTAGGCCTGCGGACAGTGCTGCAGCAGGCAACCATGCTCAGAAGCAACCTAGAAGCGGGTCCAACCCCGGCAGGGGATTCTGCATGCGCCTAGTCGTGCCGCTGCCGACCACTGCGCGCAGCAAACGAGTGCGTAAGGGCATAGGCAAGAGCAAAAGCCCCCTTTAGGCTGATAGGGAGAGTTCGAGGCAACTACTGATTTGGATCTTGCGATAGATGGCTGTGCTTGACGTGCATGCGCACCGTCTCGTGCGACAAACTCAGGCAAGCCGCTTCCTGCTTGCCGCTGAGCGCATCCGCCATCCTTATACAATTTGCGCCCCATCAACAGCTTGGGTTATCCGACAGACGGCGCCTTCAACTAGGCTTACGCGCAAAAGAAACCAAGGAAGCACTCAAGCCGACTAAGAGGGGCACTAGGTTGTGATAAAACCAGTGGTACCGCAAATGGGGTAAGCCTTTAAGTTGGAGACAACACTAAAAACGCGGATTTTTGGTCGTCTCATGTATGGTTGCTGGTTGGGTCTGCAGTAGGAGACTCGTCACCGGCATGCTTCCTATGTCGGTGGCTGCCCGCTTGCTAGGCAGTCTAATCGCCACTTGACGCGGGGATTCCCAGCAAAGAGGCCGCCTAAATCATACGCACCGCGCCGTAAGAGTGAGCTTGTCTTCTTTTCAATTATCTGCTTTTCTTCCTAACTGTTTATGCTATGAAACAACATTTTACCCGCTTCTTGCTCGTGGCCACCAGTTGGCTCTTGAGCGCATCAACCACGCAGGCCCAAAGCAGACCCGCTTCTACCACCACTACCCTTTCGAAGCTCTTGCCGCAGCTTGCGCTACCAGCTACCGCACCAGCACTACGCCTGCCTGCCTCTGCACCAGGAGTAGGGCCAACCAAACGCTTGGTCCAGGCCCACCCCAGCGGCCCCCTCACCGCCCGCTCCGGCAGCCACTCAGGCCAGGCCCGCACTACCATCACCGAAACCGTCACCCAGGCCGGAATTGCCCTGGTCAACTATCAAGCTCCCTCGGGGTTTTTCTTTGGTTTAGTTGATCGGGTGGTAGACGCTGCCGGCAACACCTACCTGACCGGCTCGCTTCAGTCGATGACCGAGCCCCCAACCGGGCCCATGGCCAATGCCGATTTTCTAGTCGTGAAGTATTCGCCCAGCGGCCAGAAACTCTGGGAACGAAGCTACAACAACTACGACGTTTCGCTTGCTATCTCGAGCGACGACCGGCCCGTGGCCGTAGCCGTGGATGCCGCCGGCAACGTACTCGTGACGGGCTCGACGAGCACCTTTGATCGGCGGATCTCGCGCGCTTTTGCTGGCTTTCTCACCCTCAAGTATTCACCCACGGGCGCTCTGCTCTGGAACCAACGCGTGCAGGGGGCCCGGGTTGCGTCGGTGCTCGACTTGGCTGTGGACGCGGCCGGCAATGTGTACGTGGAGGCGAGCTCGAGTTCGGATATTAGTACGTTTGCCTTCCAACGCACCACGGTGAAGTATTCGCCCGCGGGGCAGCAGCTCTGGTCGACGACGCGCGCGGCGACAGACCTCGGCGACACGCAGCAGCTAGCCGTCGAGGCCAGTGGGGGGGTGTGCCTATATGGCAAGCATACCATCAAGAAATATGCGGGCGCGAGTGGCCAACTCCAATGGACTGTGCATAGCACCAGTGACATCAACGACCTGCAGGTGGACGCAGCTGGCAACGTGCTGACGACGGGCACAGCAGCCAGCGACTACGCCACCGCCAAGTATGCGGGCGCCAGTGGCCAGCAGCTCTGGGAAGCGCGCTACGACGGCCTGGCCCATGCCGGCGATGTTGGGACGGCGCTTCGGGTTGATGCCGCGGGGAACGTGGTCGTGACCGGCCGCTCAGACGGTGACAATACCAGTCAAGACTTCGCCACGCTTCGCTACGATGGAACCAGCGGTCAGCAGTTGTGGGTGGCACGCTACAATGGGGCTGCCAACCGTGCCGATGTCGCCACAACGCTCGAGCTCGACCGCGCCGGCAACGTGTATGTGACTGGCCGCTCGATCAGTGGCCGGGGAGACAACGACTTCAGCACCATCAAATACACGTCTGCGGGCCAGCAGCAGTGGCAAATAGGCTACAACGGCCCCAATAACAGCGATGATGTGCCAACCTCCATTGTACTTGATGTAACTGGCAACCTGTACGTGGGAAGCGGCAACACGACCGTCACGTACGCGCAGCGCAGCATACAGGAGGGATGGACCGCACGCTATACGGGAGCGGGCAGCAGTGCCGAAGTGGCTAAGGAGGTAGTGACGGACGCAGCCGGTAACGTGTACGTGACGGGGTACGCGTACAATGGGCGCAACTACGACTATGCCACCGTCAAGTACGGCGCTAATGGCCAGCAACTGTGGGAGGCTCGCTACAATGGGCCCGCCGATGGGGAAGATCTGCCCACCAATGTAGTAGTAGATGCCACCGGCAACGTTTACGTTTCGGGCACTTCTTATAGTGCCACCGAAAGCGACTATGCTACCATTAAGTACTCGCCCACCGGCCAGCAACTATGGGAGGCTCGCTACAATGGCCCGGCTAGCGGCTACGACCTAGCCGCTAAGGTGGCCGTAGACGCCGCGGGCGCTGTGTACGTGACGGGCTCCTCGGACAATGGCGGCAACGGTAGCTATGACTACGCCACACTTAAGTACAGCGCTAGTGGCCAGCAACTCTGGCAGGCGCACTACAATGGGCCCGCCAACAGCTATGACCTAGCCGCGGATTTGGTAGTAGATGGGACCGGGGATGTGTACGTGACGGGCACCACCTACTCCGACGCGCAGAGTGACTATGCTACGCTCAAGTACGCTGGCGCCGGTGGCCAGCAGCTTTGGGAACAGATCTACAATGGCCCCCACAATGGCTACGATGAGGCGGCCAAGTTGGCCCTAGTTGGTGCGCAGCAAACGAGCGTAGTGGTGGCGGGCACCTCCGACGGAGGGACCAGCACGGGTTTCGACATGGCCACGACCGCTTACCAGGTGAGCACTGGCCAGCCGCAGTGGAATTACCGCTACAACAGCCCGCAGAGCGGCGATGACGTGGTGGCCGACTTAGCCGTGAGCCAAAATAACCAAGTGGTGGTGGTGGGTACAAGCTACGGCAGCACCAGCGCCGATTACGTCACGCACGTGCTACTCAATGGGCAGTTGCAATGGCAGGCCCGCTACAACGGCCCCGACAACAGCTACGACGAGGCCAGAGCCGTGGCCCTGGATGCAGCCGGCAACGCCTACGTGACCGGCCTCTCCTATAACAACGACGGCACCAACGACTATGCTACTGTCAAGTATGCCGCCCAGGGTAGCGGGGAAGAACTCTGGGCTGCCCGCTACGACGGGACCGGAAGCTACGACGAGGCCATCGGCCTCGCTATCGACGCCCGCAACAACGTGTATGTAAGCGGCTATTCGTTCAGCTCCGACACGGGCTATGACTTCGCTACCCTGCAATACAGCCAAACCACTGGGGCCGGGCCGCTGGCATTGGCCACCAAGATTGCCTCATCTGGGGCTGCCAGTGCCCCGTTGGCCACCGCAACCCTCATCCGCCAGCCAGCGCAGGCCCTAACGGTGTATCCTAACCCAGCCAGTGGTCCGGCCACGGTTAGCTTCCGTCCGATGCAAGAAGGAATGGCTCAGGTGCTGATCTTCAACCAACTGGGCCAGCCGGTGGCCACTTTGTATAAGGGCCAAGTACGCCAAGGGGAGCACTATGAATTCTCGCTCAACAGCCAAAAGCTGGCCGCGGGTCTTTACACCTGCTCGTTGCTGGTGGGCGGGCAGCGTGAAACCGTGCGGGTACTAATCGCGCCCTAAATGCCGCTGTTTGGAGCCCGGACAAAGAAGCGCCTAGAAATCCCTAGAGGCGCTTCTTTGTCCGGGTTAACCTCAGTTTGTTTGGCGTTTTGCCCTATAGCAGATTTTACTTTCGGCGCTAGGGGTAGCGCTGCTCCTGCCACTTAGTTACTTTACTGATGCTCTCCGACTACCTGTTGCCTCATGCTAAGGCTGCGCGACGGTTAAGACTGCCTAATCAAGCCAAACGTGCAGAGTAATTCAGGCAGGGCAGGGGCGCTACAACGACCTAGTCGCCTCGGTAAGAGGGCGTCATCAGGAGGATGCGTAGTGCCAAAAACGAAATAGGTACTAAGTTGCAAGACCGGCCGCTGAAGCACCAGCTACGGGGCCGCTTGCTCGCTTAGTCACTTCTCACCCTTTTACCTTATGCGTTTGTTTGCCGGTATTTCTAAATGGCCCGTGGGACTGCTGAGTTGCCTGCTCCTCGCCGCGCCTGCAGTGCAGGCTGAGGTTACGCTGAACAGCTTGTTCAGCGACCACATGGTGTTGCAGCAGCAGGCCAACGTGCCGATTTGGGGGCGCGCCCGGCCTGGTGAGGCTGTCACGGTCAGCTTCAAGCAGCAAACCGTGAAGACCACCGCCGATGCCACGGGCAAATGGTTGGTGAAGCTTGCTAAAGAACCAGCGGGCGGACCCTACACTCTGCGCGTTACCGGGGACAACAATTTGGCAATTAATGATGTGCTGATCGGGGAGGTGTGGTTGTGCAGCGGCCAGTCGAACATGGAGCGGCAACTGGGCCCGCGGCCGCCGCAATTGCCGTTAGTTCGATGGGAGCAAGAGCGCGACGCGGCCAACTACCCCCAGATCCGGCAGTACACTGTCCCACAGAAGTATGCGTCCGAGAAGTTGGACGACGCGAATGGCAACTGGCAGGTATGCTCGCCGCAGACCGTAGTCGATTTTACGGCCGTGGGTTACTTCTTTGCTAAGAACCTCTATAAGGATCGGAAGGTACCCATCGGCATCCTTAACGCTACTTTTGGCGGTACCCCAGCGGAGGACTGGATGAGCCAAAGCGCCTTGGCCGCTAATCCCGAACTCGCAGGCTTTGTCAGCAACTACGCCGCCCGCATGAATCTGGGCCAAGGCTGGCACCCAACCGGCGAGCAGTTGAGCGGGCTCTACAACGGTATGATCAACCCCTTGCTGCCCTACGCCCTGAAAGGGGTGGCTTGGTATCAGGGCGAATCCAACAACGGTCGGGCCGACCAGTACGGCAATACGCTCGCGGCTTTGATTGGCAACTGGCGCCAGGATTTCAACCAAGGCAACTTTCCGTTTCTGATTGTGCAGATTGCGCCCTATAAAGGCACCCACCCCGAGCTCCGCGACGGACAACTCGCCGTGACGCGCCGGGTTTTAAACACGGCCCTGATTGTCACCACTGACTGCGGCGATGCCAACGACATTCACCCCACACACAAGCAACCCATCGGCGAGCGGTTAGCGCGGGCGGCGCAGGCGTTGGCCTACGGAGAGAAGATTGAATACAGTGGTCCGCTCTACCAGTCTTTGAGTGCTAAGGGCAATCAGCTGGAACTGCGTTTCTCTCACACCGACCGTGGCCTACTGGCGAAGGATGGCCTTCTGAAAGGCTTCATGATTGCCGGCGAAGACCAGCGGTTCGTGCCGGCTACCGCGGTTATCCAAGGCAAAAGCATTTTGGTCTACAGCGACCAAGTGAAGCATCCCGTAGCCGTGCGCTACGGCTGGAGCGACGTCCCCGACGTGAATTTGTACAATGCAGCGGGTTTGCCGGCATCTCCTTTCCGGACTGACGGGCAGTAACTCAATCCGATAGCTCCTTATTTTCCTGCCTTCCGCTTAGCATGGCTCGACTTGAAGGCCCTTCCCATTTCTTTTGAGCGCTACTGTAAACCATCGTGTTTGCAAGCGGATGCTACTCTGCTAAAGGAGAGTAGTGGCCGGAAATAGTTACGTGGCTGGGAAGTGGAGAGCAGCAGAGTAGAAACATGCAAATGGGAAGCGAACTGGCTTTGCTATGCTGCAACACTAGCTAAGTAATAGAAGAAGTCTATGACAAAAAGACGATTTATTGACTTGTATTATTTTTATATAATATAATTTTATTTAATATGTAACCTATTCTATGATGCGTTTTCGGCCCATTAAGCGAGAAATGCCCTTTAATAAAAGAAGGAATAGAGTAAAGGTTGTGAAAGTGCCAAGTAGTCTGATTTAGAGAATACTCAATCCAGTGATGTCCGGCAGCCGTACTGCAATATCGATTACAAACAAGCTTTATGATTCGCGAAGAAGCAATTCGCATTACCCTGTTATATCTAACCGAAAAAGATAACGATGGTACTGTCATATTAGACTACCAGCGGATGTTGGCTTCACTGACCGAGTATGCAACCTGCTGGTACGTGGACTTTCACTACAAGCGTGCACGCAGGCAGCCCCCGCACCTGAGTGGCGAAGCGCCGGGCTTTATTATTGACAAGAAAAGTCAGCGTATCCGCGTGATTAGCTGGCAGGAACTGTATGAGCTCAACTTTGACCTCCTTCCGTTCTAAAACGAGTCGAGAGACACCAGTGAGTTTCTTGCTCTTCAAGAATAGCACTTAGGTGCCGGCCGTCCCCGATCTAGCGCTAAGCCTTTGCGGTGTGCTACGCTGCACATGATACTGTAGGCACGTTTCCATTGCAGGCTTGCACTCAATTCTGTCGACAAATTGGGGTAACTGAACCATCACGCACCGCACGCTGGATCGACCTATATAGAGCCGTAGGGTTCTACACGTGCCACTTCGTCGACCATGATTCCCTACAATTTCGTTTGGGAATGGTTGGTTGTTGGAGTAATAGCCCGAGCGTGCTGGCCGAGCCAGGCCTGAGCATCATGCATGTTGTCGAATACCTTGGCCTGAAAAGCCGTCAGCTGCGCATAAAACGCACTAGCCGATTCGTCGGCAAAGGAATCAGGGGTGGTAATCATGGCAAAGTACTGCAGGCCAGCGGCAGCCGCCTGGGGAGCCCAAACGTTGATTACCCAATCCAGCGAGTGGTCCCAGGGGCCGCGCACTTCCCGCGTATCGTTGAGCACGCACCCATAGCCGGATTCAGCCAAGGCTTGCGTGTAAGCCATTGCGCCAGCTTGAATGCTTTCTTTAGTCAAATAACCTTGCCAGTTCACGGCCACCCAACGGTTAACGTGGTCGGTGTCGATGGTAAGGTAAACGCGGTTGGTTGGACTCCTCAGCTCTTGCATAAGGATACAAAGAACGCAAAAACCGAGCCGGCAACTAGCAAATTACAAATGAAACTTACTGCTGTTGAGGTTTAAGTAGTAGACGGTAGCGTATTCAAGAAGCCTCTCTTAACAGCGCCCATCTTTCTCAAACTGCTCTTTTTAAACCTTGTACGGTCTATTGCCGCGTCACTGTTCTGCGGTAAGGCAAGAGCGGGCTCGTGCCAGCCACGCAACAGCAGATGGTACGCACTTTTGTGAAAGAAATATCGATAACGCGGACCCAAAACCGTGGCCTTGCACATGCCGATATTCTGTTTGAAGCGAAAAACCTTAGCCCGCAGTAAGACAGCGGCCACCTATACATAGGGCTAGCGGAAAGGCGTTAAGCGGGTTGCTCGCGATAGAGCACCATGCCCGCGTGATATAGTACGCCGTCGCGGAACTCGCCGTCGGCCGTAAAGCCGGTGTCGTCGCGGTAGTCAATGTGGTTGCCCTTTACCCAATAGCGGCCTTGATAGGCGCTGTGGCGAGTGCCGCGTGCTTCATCGTAGCGGCCAGTCGGCAGCAGTTCGTGGCGGATGTATCCATCCTGCGTCACCCACATCCCGCAATAGGGGTGCCCAGCCGATGGCAAGCCGTCAGAAGCGGCAGTAGTTGAGATATTCATAGAAGTAGTGGTTGAGTAAGGCAAAGGTCCGGCAGCCTGCAGAACTGCCGCTTACACTTCTCGAACAGAAACTTGCGTAAATCAAACAACTCACTTATGCCAATGCAGCTTGGGTTGTCGTGTGCTTCCTTAAGTCGAAGCTCCTCGACATTGTAAACAAAAACATAGCACTCGGGTAATATTGGGGCAACTTGTGTAGGCAACCTTTGCCGCCTACCCTTTCCTTTCCCGTGTATGCGCGCTACATCGTACCCCTTTTTCCGGGCGCTTAGTGGAATGCTTGTTTGCAGTGCCCTAGTGAGTGGTTGCAACGACGATGATGAGTCCAGTTCCGGTACGTATCCGGCCTATGCGGAAGCAAGCAACCCCACCGTGTTGGCCACTGCGCCCAATGGTACCGTGCTCTACAATGGGGGCTTTGGCTCCTCTATTGCTCAGGACCCCAATGACCCGACGGTCTTCTACCTGCTCACCGACCGGGGCCCGAACGCCGCTGGCACCGCCCCCAACACCATAATTTTCGGCAAGGCCGATTTTACTCCCCAGATTGGCAAGTTTCGGCGGCAGGGCCAGCAATTGGTACTCGAGCAAACAATTTCACTTAAGAACGCCTCTGGTCACCTGCTGACGGGGCTGCCTAACCCCATTGGGCAGGGCAATACCGGTGAAATTGCGTTGGATCTGAACGGTCAGGTCCTAGCTCCCGACGCGGAGGGTATCGACTCGGAAGGCCTGGTGCTGGCTGCGGATGGTACCTTCTGGGTCAGCGACGAATATGGGCCACATATAACGCATTTCGATGGTACGGGTCGCACGCTGGAGCGGATCAACCCCTTCGGCAGCGGCACGGGCGGGCGACGGCTGCCGGCGGTACTAGCCCGGCGGCGACCCAACCGCGGCATGGAGGGCCTCACCATTACGCCCGATGGCAAGACGCTGGTTGGGCTCCTGCAGTCTCCGCTCTATAACCCAACCGCCGCTGCCGTGGCGGGCTCGACCGTGATTCGGATCTTGACGTTCGACATCGCTACCGGTGCTACCAAGCAGTATGTGTACCTGATGGAAAACGCGAGCCTGACAGGGTGCAGCGAGATTGTCGCCATCACCAACACCACCTTCCTGGCTCTGGAGCGCGACGGCTTGTATGGCGGCAATACTACGGCTCCGGCCACCTTCAAGCGGGTCTATCAATTCGACTTGGCGGGGGCGACCGACATTTCAGATGCCGCAAACGCGGCGGCTGGCAAGCTGTACAATGGTTTAACGGTGGAGCAGTTGAAAGACCGCACCGGGTTGAGCGCCGCTGGTATTGTGCCGGTCACCAAAACCCTAGTTCTGGACTTGCTAACGGATATCTCGCCAGTTTATCCGCACGATAAGGCCGAGGGCCTCGTTCTGATTGGCAACAACCAGCTGGCCATTGCCAACGATGATGATTTTGGGGTGCTCGACAATGGGTTGAATGGGTTTGCGCCCAAGCTATTGCCCGCCACCAATCAAGTGGACCGAAATAGGATCTACTTTGTTCAATTGAAAACGCCAGTCAAATAAAAGCCAGCAGGCGGTTTACCTCTTTTCGTCACCGGTGAGCCCTGCCGGGGAGAAGATAAGCTACTAAGCCACCTGTTCTGACTTACTCAGCATTGCTCACGGTCGGCTGGACTTATGTGCTTAGCGGATTAGCGGCAGCATAAACACCGGAACGGCTCTGCAATAAGCTCAGCGGCAAGTAAGTCGCTCGCGTATTGCGCAATTCGTCTCGAATTCGCAACACGACGACTAGGTCGGCGTGCTAGCGGGTTGCCTCGAATGAAATAGGAATTGAGTTGGTGGGATGGCTGCCCCCGCGACTGTACCCTGTATATCTAGTATATGGGCCTAGTGAGGGGAAGTTAAGAGCAAGGCAGCGAGAGGTAATCCGCATAGGCGTCTAAGCGTGCGCCTACGGGCAAGGTGCGGGTGCGCAGCACCGTCGGGCCGTCCGGCTCATAGTACACTTCCACCAAGAAGGGAGGCAGGGAATAAAGCGCCACAACCTGCGGGCCCAAGTGGCGGGCGGCTAAGAACCGGCCCCCGAGCCATACCAGCGGCAACTGCTGCTCTAAAGGCAATAAGCTAAAAGCAAGTTGAGAAAGAGCCATCAGGCGGGGGCGATGCAGACCAAGGCTAGGGGGCAGCAGTCGGGCGAGGAAAAACTAGCGGAGCGGGAAACGTCGCCGCTACGGAGGCCAGTAAGGTGTCCCGCACTGCCTCCCAGCACGAAGGTTCGGCCAGCGCGCGTTCTGGCATGATCGTGTACTGGTGCTCTACAACGAGCAAGTGGCGTAGCAGTTGATGCTGGGCAGCGGTGAGTTGATCGGGGTACGACTGGAATAAGACCGTTACGGTGGCCGCGAGCAGCGAGTTCAATTCCTGCTGAACGGCCGGAGAAGCACTTGAACGGGGCAAGAGCTGCAGACACCGCCAGGTATGACGCAGCTTATACGATAGAGCCATAGACATAACTAGCGTAATAATTAGAGTAGTAGAAAATAAGGAATAAGCAGAAATACACTGTTCTAGTGAGCTTTGCCCCTTTAACAGTTCGAACGAGTCTTTGCTTTGCAAGACCGGGCACGCAGATGGGCTAAGCACCGCGCGTTATCACTATACCAGCAGCCATGAGAGGTGCACAAAGATGGTACGGGTCTCTGACTTGTATGTAACGCGGCTGTTATCGTTTTGTGAACCGTGTATCTTATCAGCCAAAGCCAAACTATTTAGCCAGTGGACTAGCTTCCCCATGGTCTAGTTGAGTTAATGCTTTCTTTATGGCCAAAGACAAACTAATGGTCCCAAACTGCTGAGCCGGCGCGTGATGGCACGCTAATTCTTGGCTATGGAAAAACTTAACATGGAAAAGTGCCGCTAAAACAAGGCGGATAAGATAGGGGATTCAACATGGCGGTAGTCAGGAAACCATCGACTATTCCCTCTCGCCATGACTTAGTCATTGCCTTGTTCATGAGCAGCTTAATGCTACTGCTGGCCCACTATTACTTGTATGCTTAGGCTTGGCACCATTCCGGTAGCACATCGGCCTCTCATTCAGGCGCGTGACTTTCACCCCAGTCCGCATCGAACACCTCGCATCCGCCTTCGTACATAGGTTGGTTAGTATTTCCTACCCGACCATGGCTAAAGACAAAAAGAATTCAAGCTCTAAGGAGCTCGAGAAAAAGAACAAGAAAGGCAAGAAGAGTAAGCCCGCTCCCGCGGCGGAAGGCTTCAATGGCCTACTTGCGCAGTTCAATACAGTCAAGGACCTGCGTCGGCAGGTAGGTGAACTCAGCACTGGACAAGTTGTGGTAGGCGGCGTGGCGCTGTTGGCCGCTGGCCTTACTTATTGGGCCAAGCAACGAGCCAATACGCCGTCGGTCACGAGCGTTGCACCTACGGCTTCCCCCGTACCAGCCTCAAACCCGGCCGTAGAAGAACAGCAGGATCAAGTGGAAACAGCGGCTACGGTTGCCCCCAAAAGAAAAGCCAAGGCCCGTAAAAAAGCTGAATAAAGCTTTGTTTCTCGCACGTTCTACTAGCCTAGTTTATAGATTCCGCTTAAGGCTAACTGCCTTAACTGCCATATTCGGTTGCTTCCTGCTGCTTATCATCTATATCGACCGTTCCTGGTAAGCAGCGCTGCAAGCGTTGTAAGTCTTGGTTTCACCTCATATGAAACCTATCGCGTGAGCAAGACCGATCCACTAGGCGTGCTGCATAGGAGCAGGACCCTAGCCAGCGCTTGCTCAGCGCTTATGGTATGGGCTTCTGGAGCAAAAGCGGTGGCAACCGACTGCGTGATGACAGCTTATTCGGCTGCTTATTTGAACTGAACAGATGCACAACCCAATTATGTTCTTTCAGGGCAGGGCTGAGGGATGATTTTGACAGTTAACCCAAATGTGGTAAGCATCGGCCACTTAGTCCCAATGGGGATTAGTGTTTGTTAAGCGGGCCGAATATCAGGTTTTCAATCCCATATGCTTGGGTTCTATTCAACCTCAGACGGCGATTTCGTCGCTTACTCGCCTGAAGGCTTGGGTAGACGCTGCGTCAGTGGTACCGGCGTCCCGAAGTTGGGCGTGCCATTGGAATTCCAGGTGAATTGCTGCATACGAGAACTGCGGTCTTCACACTTTCCATCGGCCGCCGATTTGGCGTGGTAAACTATCCAGTCTTGGCGCCCATCCGGCGACTTGGTGAAGCAATTGTGCCCGGTGCCCCACACGCTCTGTGGGGCCGAAAACTGGAAGACGGGAGTTGCCGCTTTTATCCAGGAGCTTGGCTTGAGTGGGTCACTGCCCTTTTGTGCCGTGAGCATGCCCAAGCAATACTTGTCATCCCAACAGGCACTAGCCGAATAAACCACGAACAGTTGGCCTTGCTGTCCACGCAGAAACTCGGGTCCTTCCAAGATCTGGCGGCCACCGCCCTTTTCCCAGGCGAGCGTGGGTTGAGCAATGACAACTTCCTGGCCGGCGCTCAATGCCCAGGGGGTTTGCATGGGCGCAATTGCGAGCACGCTCTGCGGCCCTACATAGGCCGAGTACAGAAAATAGCGCTGGCCGCCCTGTTCGAATACGGAGCCATCGAGGCCGGGGTAACGGGTATTGACCTTGCCCCGGTCGGTCCAGGTGCCGGTTGTAGGGTCGGGGCTAGAGTTTTCCAGCACGAACACGTACCGGCTTTGGTCGCCCGGATTTGCCCGGTCGGTGGCTGTGTAGTACAGATACCACTTGCCGTCGAGAAAATGTAGTTCCGGGGCCCAAAGCTGTGTGGAGTTGGGGCCGGTGGCGGGCGGCGTCCACACGACAGTGGCCGGCGCCGTGCGCACTTCACTCAAGGCTTTAGTTTTCCAAAGGGTGATGTTCTTACCCGTTGTGTTGGTGTAGTAATAGAAGCCACCGTGCTGCGTCACCCACGGATCGGGCCCCTCATCGCGCAAGGGATTTGTGAAGGTGCGGGCAGGTTGGGGCTGAGCCGAGGCGACGGGAAGCAGACCAGCGAGTAGCGCCACCCCGACCAGCACAGCGCGAAGAAGAGAGCAGACGTTCATAGAGTGGGATACAGATGGTTGACTAGCGCAGAGCGGTAAGTTCATGAATTCTCCCCAAGGAAGAGGAAACGTAAGGGGTTTCCTCTTCCTATGCCTAAGAGTGCCGTTGTATTCCACTGCTTTACACCAAGGAAACCTTTGACTCGCCGTACACTGATTTATCTGGCGGCTGTCGTGTGACAAATAGGGACAGATTAAAAGGAGTTTCAGCCAGCCGCAATTAATTAAAGAAATCCTGCGTGAGCTACAGTCTCAACTGCCTTACTGGTAGCACAGCCTTATAGTCAGGGTTTGTCTTTTCGTTAATTAAAAGAAGTTCTAAATTCCACTGGCGACAGCTTCGTTTTGGTTTTGAACAGCTTGCTAAAGGAAGGCAAATGTTCGAAGCCTAGCTCGTAGGCAATTTCGCTGACGGTCAGGGTAGTAGTTGCTAATTTTTCTTTGGCTTTCGCAATCAGCTTCGCGTGAATGTGCTGCTGGGTGTTTTGCCCGGTCAGTACGCGCAGCAAGGTACTTAAGTACTTAGGTGACAGATGCAGTTGCTCGGCCACGTAGCGCACGCTAGGCAAGCCTCTTTCCGCCAAATCGGGACTGTTGAAATACGCATCTAGAAGGGTTTCTACCTGCTCGAGTGCTTGGTGGTTGGTTTTTTCCCGCGTGATGAACTGGCGATGATAAAATCGGTCGGCATAATTCAACAAACTCTCCACGTGCGAAGTGATAATCTGCTTGCTAAACCGGTCGATAGTTGACTGATATTCTTGATCAATAGCCTGAATAATGGTCGTGATAATTGCCTCTTCCTTGGCCGAAAGAAACAAGGCCTCACTGAGCGAATAATCCCAAAATTCGTATTGCTTGATGGTTTTGGCCAGCGGCGTATTCCAGATGAAATCAGGATGGATGTATAGCACCCACCCTGATTTTTCTACCGCTTCGTCTTTGTTGGCAACCGCTATACTAAACACTTGGCTAGGCGCCATAAAAGACATGATGCCTTCCTTGAAATCAAACGAATGCTGCCCATACTTGATGTTGACATTACGCATTCGTTTGACTGAAATGGAATAAAAATCCAGCAGCATGGTAGTCGGCTCCTCCTCGCTCGGCGGCACGGCTCCCACATCGACTACGCTAAAGAGCGGATGCTGCGGCTTGGGCAGCCGCGCAAACGCATGAAATTCGCTTATCGTTTTAAAATGCCGCATCCTGGCTAGCCTTCTTGTTTTACTTCCAGTATCAACTTGCCTCGCACGTGCCAGGTTTCACTTTCGCGGTGGGCAGCTACCACTTGGTCTAGCGGAAACACTTGGCTGATAAGCACTTTTACTTTGTTGGCCTCCATGAGCTGGGTTATTTCGGCTAACCAGTCCTGCCGGGGTTGGTTGGCCACCAGTTCGCCCGTGGCGCCTTTCTGGGCCAGGGCCGCCAGCACTTCCTCGCTAAACGGAAAATCAACATTGACGCTTACCAGGACGCCTCCTTCTTTCAGGACGGTCACGGATTTCAGGCGTTCCTCGTTGTCGCGCAGGGGTGAAGCGTCAAACACCATGTCCACGTCGCGCACCACTTCATCGAACGGTTGGGCCCGATAATCGAGTACTTCATCGGCTCCCAACTCCTTCAGAAAATCTAGGTTGCCAGCCGAGGCGCTGCCGATAACATAGGCCCCTTTCGCTTTGGCGAACTGTACGGCAAGGCTCCCTACGCCCCCGAAGCCCCTTTAATCAAAACGCGTTGTCCGGGCTGGAACTTACCGTGCCCGAAGAGGCCAGTCCAGGCGGTGAGGCCGGCCAGCGGTACCCCCGCTGCCTCATTGAAGCTGATGTTTTTGGGCTTCAAAGCAAATTGACTGGCTTTGGCCGCGCAATACTCGGCGTAGCTGCCATCGCCCGGAAAATTAGGAACCCCATACACGGCATCACCTTTTTGAAAGCCAGTTACGTCGCTCCCTACTTCCTCCACAATGCCGGCCGCATCCCATCCAAGGGTGAGGGGTAGCTTTAGGAAGGACCTCAGTGCGTCGTTGCCGCCTTGCCGGACTACCCAATCGACTGGGTTTACGCCACTGGCATACACTTGGACTAAAATCTCATCGGGCGCCGGCACTGGGCGCGTGATGTCTTCTACTTGCAGGACCTCGGGTCCGCCAAAGGCATGAATTCTGACCGCTTTCATAAGAAGTTGTGTTCTTCGTTGTTGACGGTACAAAGGTCACTGCTTAGCGAAAGGCAGGTTTATTCAAAAGGCGCTTTGGTTTAGTTGAAAGGACGCAGAGTAGCAGGTAAGTAAAGTGACTTCGCTATTGCGTAGCCCCGCCGTTCGCTAGTAGGTGCTGCCCATTGACAAAAGAAGATAAGTCGCTCGCAAAAAATTCGGCCAGGTTAGCTACGTCTTCCACGCTGCCCAGGCGGCCCATCGGACAGCTATCGATGAGCGACTTGCGCAACTCGGGGTGGGCCTCCGGGTCGGCGAAGATGCCGGAGTGGTCGATGGCAAATGGAATCAACGAATTCACGGTAACTCCCCGGTGCCCAATTTCTTTCGCTAACACATCGACTAGGTAGCGCGGCGTTGTTTTGCTGCCACCGTACACGGCCATACCAGGCACCGGAAATACCGTGGTGCTGGAAGCCACGTAGATAATGCGGCCGTTATCGGTTACGTGCTTGGCGGCTTGCTGCAGCGTGAAGTAGCTGCCTTTGGCATTGAGGGTAAACACCTGATCGAACTGCGCCTCTGTAAACTCGGTAACTGGAGTTTCCACTAGCTCCATGCCGGCGTTGGCTACTACGATGTCAAGTTTGCCGAAATTGGCCAGCGCTTCCGCAAACAGCCGCTCGATGTCCGCCACTTTGGAAACATCGGCTTGGATGGCAACGGCCCGTTGTCCTAGGCCGGTAATGGTTTCAACGACCGAGTCGGCCCCGGCTTTGCTTTTGGCGTAGTGCACTACCACATCTGCGCCCAGCGACGCATACCGCTCGGCAATTGCCTTGCCCAGACCACTGGATGAGCCCGTGATGAGCGCTACTTTTCCGGTTAAAGAAATGGTTGACATATCTGACAATGAAAAGAGTATAAAACGAGGAAGGAGTCGGTAAACAAAATCTCCCAGACTAGTAGCTCAAGCAAAGCCGCCGTTGGCGCCTATATTCTGGCCGGTTACCCAGCTACTGTCGTCGCTGGCCAGCAACAGCACCACGCGGGCAATGTCATCGGGCTCGCCGATGCGGTTGAAGGCGGCCATGGCGCCTAGGCTGTCGATAACTTCCTGCGGCTTACCCTTGGTGAAGAGCTCGGTATTGACCGGGCCCGGCGAGACAGAATTGACGCGGATGCGCCGACTCCCCATTTCTTTAGCGAAAACTCGCGTCAGCTGCTCCACGGCTCCTTTGCTGGCGCAGTAGAGTGCGTAGGTCGGCAGCATCAGCCGCGTGACCGAACTAGAGAAGTTGATGATGCTGCCGCCGTCACTGAGTTGGGTAGCGGCCTCGCGCAGGGTGTTGAATACGCCCTTGACGTTGATGTCCATCGTGCGCTGGAAATCCTCGTCGCTCGTGTCCTGCAAGGGACTTAGCGTCATAATACCGGCGTTGTTTACCAGCACGTCGAGGCGCCCAAAATGGGCGAGGGCCTTGGCGAATAAGCGTTTCACGTCGGCTGGCTGACTGATATCGGCCTGCACGGCTACGGCCTGCCCCCCGCTTGTTCGATGGTTGCTACTACGGCGAGGGCCTCGGTCTGATTGCCGGCGTAGTTTACAATTACCTTGGCCCCGGCCTGCGCGGCAGCTTGGGCAATAGCGGCCCCAATACCCCGCGAAGAACCAGTGACCAGCATCACTTTGTCCGTTAAGTTTACCACAAAGACTTGCGTTTAGAAGTGGAGCAGAAAATGCTGCCCAGTTGCTAAACGCGGCCCTTATTGTCGCAGTTTAACGGTTTATTGCTATTTGCTGCCGGATTATTGCCTTCTTTTAGGTGTCGTTTCGGGGCGCCCGTTCTTCGGCCTTGCGCTTTTGGGTGAGCCGCAGTGGGAGCTGCTTGGTATGGCGGACGAAGAGCTGCGTGAAATGCGCGTGGTTGGTGTACCCTACCGCAAAGGCAACCTGCTTTACGCTTAGACCGGAGTGCCGCAGCAACTCACTGGCCCGCTCCATCCGCTGGCGAATTACAAACTGATTGGGGGACAAACCTGTGGTGCGCTTGAACACCCGGCAAAAGTGGTACGAGCTTAGAAACACCAGGGCCGCCAAGTCTTCCAGCCGAATAACTTCCCCTATTTGGTCTTGTACAAAGTCACGTATCTGCTGCACCTGCTTGCTCGTTAGCTTGCCCCGGTGGTCGGGCAGTTCGTGCACGAAAACACAATGCTGGCGCAGCAGTTGAGCCGCCAGCAACTGGGTGGCTGTTTCCGCAAATAGCCGGTCGGATTCCGGGGCATTATTTGCTTGCTGAGCCAGCGCGCAGCCTACCTGGTAGAGCAGCGGATCGGGGATAGCGCAGCCTTCGGCTAGCTCTACGCGGGCGGAATTAAGGCCGGCTGCGTCGGCCGTGCGGGACAGCAACTCAAGCGGGAGGTAAAGATGGGCCGTGCGCACCGGGTCAGCGGTGAGCGTCGACCAGTGCATCTGGTATGGTAAGTGGTTAGGAGTAGTGAGCTTTACGGTACCCGCCTGCGAGGTATACGCAAGCTCGCGCCCGCCGCTGTGCACGTGCATGCGCATGGTACCCGAGAGCAGCAACAGCAGGCGTAATTGGCTAGGAGGCCCGAGCTGTACCGGTGTCACGCAAGCGGGTTCGGCAAAAAGCTGGACCGTCAACTCAGGCCATCGTTGCTCGCGCAGCAGTTGGGTTTCGGTAACTACGTCAGCCTCCGGCCCCGTAGGTGATGACGTAGTCTGGTGCTTCTGGCTGGGGCGTGCCAATTGCGTGTCGTACCGTAGGGTATTGTTGTTGCCGGAAAGAGACATAGACGAGGGAAGCCCTGTTGTAGCGGCGCCGTACAACGAGGGCGTCGGCTACAAATTAGAACCAAAAATGAAATAGCCTCGAGCTGCAAGCCTAAATCTGGCCTGATGAGATACTTAGCAGTCTAAGCGGCCCGTCGTCCGCCATGCTAAACATAGGTTTCCGCGTCGCGGCTACCGTTACCAGTAGCAAGAAGGCTAGTACCCTAGGTTCCAGCAAGGTAATTACTGCGTCAGCTAGTAAAAGCAGCTTCATTAGGTTAAAGCGTTTGATATCGAGTCTAGGAGGGAGTAGAGTACTAAGGGCTTTATAAGACTAATTAGCCTTCAGAAAGAGAGATAAACTGAATAAGATTCAGTGCTATCACTGATGCGTGTAATCTTGGAAACGAGTTGTTTGATGCGGATCACAAGCCCAAAATCTTGTTCAACCTCTCACTATAAAAACGCCATGATGCCAGCCGCAACCTTCCTGGTAAGATCAGGTGAACACCTGCTCATTGAAATTAGATTGGATGACCAAAACGACAACATTTCTGGTGTAGGGAATGGGGTTCCAGAGCTAGTTAACGAGAATAATCGTGACCAACTTGGAGGGAGCACAGTAGCAGTTGCTTCAGGCGAAGAGTCTCTTGTTCTAGGTAGCTTATTTGGCATCAAGCAGGATGGTAGTGCGAACCTTGGTGGCAGCCCATGGCGAGAGAATCCGCACAGAATACTGGCGTTCAACGCCGATACGAGGGTTATTGGCTTCGAGGATCAGGGGAAGGCTCTTCATTAGTAAAGGCTTCAACGCTTCTGTCTGATTCAGCTTAGGTACCCGTTAACTTGTAATTCTATACGCGTTAGCCATTCAGCTGACTTCTCAAGCCTGTATCTTGTTACCTTGCCAGCGAACAAGATATTTCAGTTATGGGTCAGACTCTAAACAAAGTGCCACTCGCCGAGAAGCTACCCGATTCCCGCACGGCCCATTTGCAGCCCATTATCGATTTTCTAAAAGCGCAAGGCAATGATTCGGCCACCAACGACGAATTCAGTTATAACCGAGATGGCTACGGCGAGTACTTGTTTCACCAGCCTTTAGACGTGGCGGCGCTGCGCGAACGATTTATTTTCCCTGACTCTGTACAGGTAAGCGCCAACGCGGTGTTTGACAACCGTAATTTCGTGGCTATTGGCCAGGTTCCCGCTCCAAGCCAGCCCCTTACTTTTAATTTGTAAGCGTGGCCTCGTCCATTTCAGCAGTTGCTGATCCGGCTCACCAAGCGTTTTTGGATTAAGACACCAAGGTCTACCTCGGCGTCGAACTACTGCTTTGCAAGCCTAGTCCCTTATGCTAAGCGGCGAGGCATGATAGAGTTACGAGCCGAAGTAATAGCACACCGGATAGCGTACGTTGTGGTGCTACTGTGCCTCAGCGACGCCGTTTTCAGTTCTGCAAAGCCAGTTTAAACTAGTACATCTGATTAACCAGCAAAAGCTATATAAGATGGTTTTTTTGCCAAAATAGTTAGTGCTAGCTATTTTAGCTAAAACATTCACTTGGTTGGCAATGGCTGTCAGAAGAAAAAATCCGCAAACTCTCGTCTTAGATCCCACTGTAGAAGTGGAAACAGATGGCGTTGATACCCTGGCTTACGGACGCGAAGAGACCAGCGAAACAACTGATGACGTAGCAGCGGCTCTGTGCCCGACCTGTGGCGAACTGCTTGCTTGGCACGAAGAGGCGTGCAGCGTTTCAGCCACGGTTGAAGCGAATAAGCCTTCAATAGGCGAACCGGAAGGAGTCGGGCAAATAAGCCCAAGTTGGGCGCCTTCGCCATTCACATATGCACTTGGCCAGCCGGTACAGCCCGTCCCGGCGAGTCGGGCGGGCCGGGTGATTTGGCGCGGACAAGTGAAAGAGCGTCATCCCCGCACGGGGCTGCTGCACCGTGTCAACGTGTACCGGCTCGACAACGGTTTTTGGGATTGTTACTTTGAAGTCGAACTACAGGCCGTCGGTGAGCCTAGCGCCCCAGAAATGGCAGCCTAGCATCGCAAAGCTGAAAGTCCTAAAGCCGGCAACCAATAGCAGGGTAAAAGCGAAATGGTCTTTCAAAGGAAAGCTGCTAGGGGGAAGATGTATCATCTTAGCTAACAACCTGAAGCGCTACTGGTAGGCCGTACAAAGGCATCGTCTATCAATCTTACCTTAACGCGTCTACACAGCAGGTAAGCCCGACTTAGGGGAGCAGCCGGATAATAAAGTTTTTCAGTGGATTTTTCTTGATGATAGTAATCAACTGCCCATTCGTGTAGCGGTACTCGTCTTCCCGCCCGTCGCGCAAGGCCCGATACGTACCGGAGGCAGTAAGGCTAAGGGTAAAATAGTCGCCGAAGTACTCGGCGAAAGCCCGGGATTGTCGAACGGGCTCGTTGAAAAACTGGTCAGTGACGGTGTAGGTGATCGGCTGCGACTCGGTGGCGCGGTAATGGTGTTTGTATTGGTCGGCCACAATCTCGTAGTGATTAGCTTTCCACTCAGTGCGCGAGGCGAAGTCGCCTTGGTTGGTGTGGGCTTCTACAGTGGAAAGGAGCAGCTGCCCACCCCGAAAGCGGTTAACAACTTGGTAATAGATTTTTAAGTGGTAGAGCAAGAAATTCACTTGCACGTCACTAGTGAGAGTGGTTACCACCTCACCGCTCGCTCCCTGTTGGCGGGTGGCAGTCATAGTACCCACCCGCAGACCAGCCACTTCAATAGCGTAGCGCCGGGTTTGCGGGGTTGGTTGATTTTGAGCTCGGAGCTCTTTGGTAGAGGCGCTCAATAGGGCATCAATGAATAAGACCAAGCGCAACCAAGCCAGTGGCGCCCTCATTGGTTGTAAGGGGCAGCTTGGCGCCCCCAAGTGGTACTATTGCTCATTCAAGCTCCAATTGTAGTCGAGGTAGCTGATTTTAGCCGTGTTGTCGAGCTTGGTGGCCGCGTACTTATTCACCCACCCAACAACCGTTTGGTTGTTAGCCGTCCAGTCGCCCTTGTACCAGTCGAAGTACTTGGAGAGCTGGGCACTGGTTTTGCCGGGCTTATTTTTGGCGGGGTTACGCAGAAAGTCGCGACCCTGCTCGTCGAGTTGGCTGTCGAGCTTGGCGGCGGTGTAGGCCTCGTTGCGCAGCCGCGGGCACGAAAGGGAAGCGCACACTAGCGCGAAATGGATGCGGGGGTCATTGTACTGCTTGCGCAAGGTGCCATGCTCGATGTTATCCAAGCTCATCTTGGTGCCCCCAATCGTAAAGAACTTGGCCGCCCAAGGCGTGGTCACAAACGGAATCTGAATCTTAGTGCCAATGTCCTTGATGCTCTGCACAGGGTAATGGTCGAGGATCAAGCGAATGGTGTAGGCATTGTAGGCGTTGATCCAATAAGCCATCTGCTCGGCCTTGCTCCAACTAGCGGCGGGCGGGTTTTTGCTTAGCAAGGCCAGATACTGATTGAAAGCAGCCTGGTCGGTTTTCCAGGCTTTGTAGTCAACCAGGCCCTGGGCATTAACATATTTTTTTAAAAGCTTATCGAAGGCAGAATGGTCTATCGGGGCCGCGACGGTGGCAGTGGTTGGGTGCGGTGCGGCCAGCGTTGGCCGCACCATAATCGGTCCGGTTGCCGAAACCGCCGTAACCAAACACGCGAAATAGAAAGTGGAAATCTTCATAGTTGAACTAGTTGAAAAGCATATACGGGCGCGGCGACTAGAAAAGATTGTAGCCGGCCAATCTTTGGGTTATAGACATTTCTTAAGGTTAAGAAATCTTCTCGTGCCTGCTGCTGCACTAGGGTATACTGTTGGGCTTAGCTGGGTCTGCTTCTTCTATTGCCGAAGCTTTTTAAGCCTACATGCTTTGTGATGTGACAAAAACCAGGAACTTGGGCTTTTCTATCTTACTGCCTTATGAAGGTTAGCGTTATTATTCCTACCTACAACGAAGCCGCCAGTATTGCGGGTTTGATCCAGCAGCTACGTCATTACGACACAACTGGTGCGGTGGAAGTGCTGGTCGTGGATGCAGGCAGTGCCGACAACACTGTAGAGCTGGCCCGGTTAGCTGGTGCTACCGTGTTGCGGGCTCCCAAGCCCGGCCGCGCGGCTCAGATGAACTACGGGGCCCGCCAAGCCAGCGGCGACATTCTTTATTTCGTGCACGCCGATGTAGGCATCCATCCCGAGTACGTAACCACCATTCAGCAAGCCGTCGCGCAGGGCTACGAGGCGGGTTGTTACCGCTTTCGGTTTGATTCCAAGCATCCGCTGCTGCGGCTCAACAGCTTCGGAACCCGGTTTCGGGGTATCATGAGCCGCGGCGGCGACCAAACCTTGTTTATAACCCGCGACTTGTTTCAGCGCCTCCAGGGCTTCGATGAATACTACGTCATTATGGAAGACTTCGACATCATTCAACGCATTCGTCGGCAGGCTCGCTTCCTAATTGTGCCCCAGGACGTGGTGGTGTCGGCTCGAAAGTACGAGACCAACAGCTGGCTGCGGGTGCAAGTAGCCAACTTAACGGCCTTCTCCTTGTTTTTCCTTCGGGTGGCGCCTTCCCGCATTGCTAGCACCTACAAGGCCATGCTCAACTACCGCTGATGCCCAAAGTTCTCGTTACCGGTGCCGGCGGCTTCCTAGGGCATCATCTTGTCGAGCACTTGCTGCGGCGCGGCTACCAGGTCCGGGCCTTGGTGCGCTCCGCAACCCGGCTTTCACCACTGGCACTGCCTGAGGAGGTGGAAGTAGTGGAAGGCGACCTCCGCCAACCGGCAAGCGTAGCGGGCCTAGCCGACAACTGCACGGCTGTCATTCATGCCGCCGCCTTGGCCCAAGTAAATCCGGCCCGCGACCCTGCGGTGTGGGCCGTCAACCTGGGGGGCACCGAAACTATGCTTCGCCTAGCTCGTCGGGCCGGGGTGAGTCGCTTTGTATACGTGGGCACGGCCAACGTTTTCGGCTTCGGCACCCGCGAGCAGCCCGGTGACGAAACCCGGCCCTACGCCGGGCGCTCCTACGGCCTCGACTATATGGACAGCAAGCGGGCCGCCACCGACCTAGTGCTACGCGCCGTAGCTCAGGAGCAAGTACCCGCGGTGCTGGTGCACCCCACCTTCATGCTCGGACCGGGCGACGCCAAGCCTACATCCAACGCCTTACTGCTCGAACTCTACCGCGGTCAGTTACCAGGCTACCCCGTCGGTGGCAAAAATTACGTGCACGTGCGGGATGTAGCCGAAGCTACCGTTAATGCGCTCACGCAGGGCCGAATCGGTGAATCCTACATTCTAGGGCATCAGAACCTGAGTTACCGCGAAGCTTTTGCGTTGATGTCTCAAGTGTTGGGCGTGCGGAGCCCACGCTGGCCGGTGCCGGCGGCTTTAGCTCTACTCTACGGCCGCGTCTGCGAGCTGAAAACTCGTGTAACGGGCCGGCCCAGCCAGCTGAACTCAGCTATGACGGCCGTGGCCAACGATGGACACTATTTCTCGGTGCAGAAAGCTTGCGCCGAGCTGGCTATGCCCCAAACTAACCTAGAAACCGCCGTTGCCGATGCGTTTCGCTGGTTTAAAGCCCACCACTATGCGTGATGCTGCCTTCTTTGAAGCGCCTGTGCCCGCCACCGCGCGGGTTGTGGCGCGCCCGCGGGCTAACGCGCAAACTGGCTACTTTGCCGGGCTAGTGGCCCTTGTCACGGGTTCAGAGTCGGGAATTGGGCGCGAAACGGCTCGGTGCCTGTGCCAGCAGGGGGCGGCCGTGGTGCTTAACGGTCGCAACGCCGAGCAACTAAGCCAAACTCGCCAGGAATTTGAGGCGGCTGGCTACGCGGTGGTTAGCTGCGTGGCCGATGTAACCGACTACGCGGCCTGCGAGGCACTGATTGCTACCGCTATTCAAGCTTTTGGGCAACTCGATATTCTAATCACCAACGCCAGCATTTCCCAGCGGGCCTATTTCGCCGACATGGCCCCCGACGTGTTTCGGCAGGTGCTCGACAGCAACGTGTATGGCACAGTGTACCCGCTCAAGGCCGCCCTGCCTTACCTGACGCGCACCCGGGGCAGCGTCACGTTTATCTCGTCGATTTCGGCGCTTAATGGCATGCCCAGTGGCTCAGCCTACTGTGCCGGCAAAGCCGCCGTAGCCAACCTAGCTCACACCCTGCGGCTGGAGTTGGCCCATACTGGTATTCACTTCGGCGTGGTGCACATTGGCTTCACCCAGAACGACCCCAACAAGCGCGTGCTCGATGCCGCCGGGCTACCCGTGCCCATTGCCCACCGCCCACCGCGCTGGCAAAAGTCGCAGACGGAAGTGGCCCGCATTATTCTGCGCCATATTCGGCGGCGGCGGCAGCGGACGGTTATTTCTGCCTTAGGTCAACTCATCGTGCTCGTGCACACGTATTTCCCACGGCTCGGCGACTGGATCGTGCTAACCACTATTCGCCGCCTGCGGCATTTCTACGAATGAGTAGGGAACCTAAATCGGTGCGCGTCTCCTTCTCGTATGTCTGCTGGTTTGTTAGTATGCTTCAATTCTCTGTACCCCGGACCGTCCTTGCCACCCAGCCCCGACTGTTTTTGATTTCTATCTGATGACAAAATCCCTCAAGTCAAGCGGCAATGATCTGGCCGACTCCGCTTTTCAACTCACGGTGCTGCGCCGAGAAGTGGCCGACACGTTGCACCTGCCGCTGTTTCACGAGAAACTAAGTGCAGCTAACTTGTTTCCCTTGACCCCAGTGGCGCCCGCCGTGCTGCAAATCAACGTGGGCAAGATGTGCAATCAGGTGTGCCGTCACTGCCACGTCGATGCGGGTCCCGACCGCAAAGAAATCATGACCCGCGAAACCATGCAGCTTTGCTTGGATGCGCTGGCCCAAACCGATATTCCAACGGTGGATCTGACGGGCGGGGCACCGGAAATGAACCCCAACTTTCGCTGGTTTGTAGAGCAGATCCGTCAGCTCGGGCGTCACGTTATCGTGCGCTGCAACTTGACCATCATCGTCGCCAACAAAAAGTACTACGACCTGCCCGAATTCTTCAAGCAGCACGGGGTAGAAGTAGTAAGCTCGCTGCCCTTTTACAGTGCCGAAAAAACTGACCGGCAGCGCGGTGACGGGGTGTTTGAAGATTCAGTGCGGGCCCTGAACATGCTTAACGCCGTCGGTTACGGACAGCCCGGGTCGGGTTTGATACTGAACCTAGTGTACAACCCCGCCGGCGCCTTTTTGCCGGGCGGGCAGAAGGGGTTGCAGGACCAGTTCAAGCGGGTGTTGCTCAAGGATTTCGGTATCGTCTTCAACGAACTGTTTGCCATCACCAACATTCCGGTGAGCCGCTACTTGGATTACTTAATTGAGTCGGGCAACTACGCCGGCTACATGGAAAAGCTAGTCAACGCCTTCAATCCCGCGGCCGCGGCAGGGGTGATGTGCCGCTCCACGATTTCGGTGGGCTGGGACGGTAGCCTCTACGACTGCGACTTCAACCAGATGCTGGACCTGTACGTGTCCGGGCCAGTGCAACACATCCGCGACTTCGACGTGAAAACCCTGAGTGAGCGGTCAGTGGTAGTAAATCAGCACTGCTACGGCTGCACGGCCGGAGCGGGGTCTAGTTGCGGCGGCACCGTGGCGTAGCGGCCTGCAGTTACTGACTTCAGGTTTTGTTGCTTTCTATGTGGTGGGGCTTGCAACTCTTATGGTTGCCTAACTTAACTAGCCGGCTGGTACGCTATTCGTGTTGGTTGGCTGTTAACTGCCCGTGCAGTGAAGAGTCCCGAACCACGAGTTTGGGCTTGAGCACTACTTTTTGCCCAGTGAAGAAGTCAGTACGCTTAAGTAGTTGTAGCACGAGCTGAACGGCGGCCTTGCCCATAAGCTTGCCCCGCTGATCAACCGAGGTCAGGCGAGGCTTTACCATGGCTGTAAAAGGCTCGTTGCTGAAGCCCACCAGCGCAATATCTTCGGGTACGCGGACGCCTTGCTCTTCTAATAGCTGCAGGGCACCCCCGGCCGGGAAATCATAGGCCGAGAACACTGCATCGGGCCGCTCCGGAAGCTGCAGAAGCTGCTGCATAGCGGCCCGGCCTGCGGCTGTGCTCGAGCCATTTAGATAAACAACCAAATTCTCGTCGTAGGGCAGCCCGTGGGCTAGCAGGGCGTCATGGAAGGCCCGGAACCGATTGTAAGTGGTGTTAATTATTTGCGGTCCGGCCAAGTGCGCAATCCGGCGGCAGCCCTGCTCAATCAGGTGCTCCATGACTTGGTATGCCCCGCGATAGTCGTCGACAACCACCCCGCACACGTCGGGCATACTGGGCATCCGGTCAAAAAATACCAGGGGAGTGCCGTGGCTGCGTACCCGCTCGAAGTGGGCGTACTCGCGAGTGGTGTTGGACATGGAAACCATGATGCCGTCGACCTGGGCCTTGAGCAGAGTTCGCACGTGCTTTCTTTCGCGCTCGACATCTTCCGTCGATTGGCAAATCATGACGTTGAAACCGGCTTGGCTGGCCCCTTCCTCGATGCCATGCACGACAGCCGGGAAAAAGGCGCCATTGATGTGAGGCACAATTACGCCGAGCACATTGCTGCGCCCCCGGCGCAGGGCCGCCGCCAAATCGTTGGGCTGGTAGTTCAGCTTTTCCACCAGCGCCCTAACCTGCGCCTTGGTGGTTTCACTTACGTCAACGGCGTTGTTGAGCGCCCGCGAAACCGTGGATTTCGCCAGTCCCAGCTCTTTTGCAAGATCGGCAATAGAAATGCGCTTGTTTGCCTTGGCCATGAAAAAGCAAAAGAAGATCAGGTAGAAGCAGGTATTTAACCAACGCAGCAGTTGAACACGCAAGATAAGTAAGCTTGCCTAACAACGACAGCAGTGCTTAGGACTCATAAGGCGGAATTAATCTATCAGAGGGAAATCAAACATCATCTTGTAAATTTCAACAACCGAAACGGCAGCCAGATTGTGGCCGTTGTTGAAGATGTAGCAGAAAACAGAGAAGGCGGCTATACTAAGCCGCCTTCTCTGTTTTCTGCTATTCAAACGTCCTGGGGCTGCTGACAAACCCGTTCAGCATGTGCCGGCGAATCAAGCGAGGAAATGCTTTAACCAACTTGACCCAGCATATGGTCGGGTCCAAGTTGGGTGTTCAAGGGGATGGTTTGCCTTCCCGAGAGTGAGTTATGCTTACTCGGGAGCGAATGCACCACGTCTAGTTGCCAGCCTTGGTACTCCTTGATGGAAAGCTCGCGTTCCGTACCTTCTCTCTCCCTCGACAACACGGGCTGGTTGGTCGCAATGGCATGTAGGAGAAGGCGGGCCGCTTCTTCGCCCGTAACGTAGGTGAACTGCTCGGTAGCGGTGGGCGCTGAATCAATTGCCATAGCCGTTTTCTGCGCCGGGAAGCCAACCACTTTAACATCCTTGGGAATCGCTCGACCTAGGTTGCGGCAGGCCTCATAACTGCTGGCAACAGCGCTTTCAGTGGCTGCCACAATGCCGTCGATATAGAGCCGGTTCTGCAGCAAGTACTGAATTTGGGCAACATCTTTCGCTTGGTCGCTTTTGGCAATTAGCACCGAGTCATCGTGAAACAGCAGTCCAGAGTCCGTCAGTGCGTCGCGGTAGCCCTGCAAGCGACGGCGGCCGCTCACCAGGTTTTGCGGCAAAGCCACATGCACAATGTGGCGACAGCCCATCTGCACAAGATGGCTGGTTGCTCGGTAGCTGCCCTCGTAGTCGTCGGTTGAAGCTTTCGCGGTTTCCAACTCTTCGTACACATCGTCGAAAAACAAGATGGGCAAGTTGCGCTCCTGCAATTCCCGTAGCTGCGCTAAAGCGCCCTGCTCCGCGGCCGCCGACACCAGCACCCCGTCCACACGGCCACTAGCCAGCAAGCGTTCAACCACTAATACTGGCTGGCTAACCTCGGAAGTAAGGTACACCAGCACCTGGTAGTGGTGACAGCGGGCCATTTCTTCGATGCCCTTCAAGGCCAACGAGAAGAAATGATTGGGCACTTCCGGAATAAAAACCGCCAAAGTTTTGCTTTCGCTTGGGCTCAGATGGCCGGCGGGCGAATCGAGTTTGTGATGCAAGGGACGGGCTAGATTACACATCGGGTCCAGTGAAAGCGACGGAGTGGGATAGGATTTGTTGAATTCACACGAAACAGAAACGCGGGCAGGTCGACCTCGTGGGCTAGCTTCTTAACTGCTTAGATAAAGCGGTTGAGCAGGTTTTCCAGGTACTCCTGGCGGCCACTGAGAGTAGCAGGCTCCCCGTTTTCGGCGGCGTAGTCGCGCAGTTGTTCCAAGGTAAGTTGGCCCTGCTCGAAGGCATGGCCGGCACCCGCATCGAAGGAGGCGTAGCGCTGCTGGCGGATCTGGCGGTAGTCTGATTTCTGCAGGATGTTGTCGGCCGTAAGCAAGGCACGGGCGAAGATGTCCATGCCGCCGACATGGGCGTGAAACAAGTCCTGCACGTCGGTGGAGTTGCGGCGGATCTTGGCGTCGAAGTTAATGCCCCCGCCTTGCAGCCCTCCCGCTTCTAAGATCACCAGCATGGCTTCGGTCAGCTCGTAGATGTCGTTGGGAAACTGGTCGGTGTCCCAGCCGTTCTGGTAGTCGCCGCGATTGGCATCGATGGAGCCAAGTAAGCCCGCGTCGGCGGCCACTTGCAACTCGTGCTGGAAGGTGTGACCAGCCAGCGTGGCGTGGTTGACTTCCAAATTCAGCTTGAAGTCGTCGAGCAGGTCGTACTGGCGCAAAAAGCCGATGACCGTGGCTGCGTCATAGTCGTACTGGTGCTTGGTGGGCTCCATGGGTTTAGGCTCGATAAAGAACGTGCCCGTGAAACCTTGGCGTCGGGCGTAGTCTTTGGCCGTGTGCAAGAAGCGCGCAAAGTGCTCCTGTTCGCGCTTCATGTTGGTATTAAGCAAGGTCATGTAGCCTTCGCGGCCACCCCAGAACACGTAATTCTCACCGCCCAGCGCGATAGTAGCATCCAAGGCGGCTTTCACTTGCGCTGCTCCGTGCGTAAGCACGTGGAAGTCGGGGTTGGTGCTGGCCCCGTTCATATAGCGACGATGCGAGAATAGGTTGGCCGTACCCCAAAGCAGCTTGATACCAGTTTCCTGCTGCTTCTGCTGGGCGTAGGCCACCATGGTTTGCAGGCGCCGCTCGTTGTCAGCTACATCGTTGGTGTAGTCGACCACATCCACGTCGTGGAAGCAGTAATAGGGCAAGCTCAGCTTGCTCATAAACTCGAAGGCGGCGTCCATCTTGGCCTTGGCGCGCGTGATGGGGTCAGCTGCCTGGTCCCAAGGGAAGAGGTGGGTGGCTTCACCGAACGGGTCGGCCCCCGAGCCGTTGAACGAGTGCCAATAGGCCCCGGCAAAGCGCAGCCATTCTTTCATGGGCTTGCCGGCAACCACCCGGCTTTCGTCGTACCAGCGAAAAGCCAGCGGGTTATCACTTTCTAATCCCTCGAACTTGATCTGGGGGATGGCGCTAAACAGCGTATTTTGGGTTACAACGGAACTCATAATCGTAAACGGAAAGTGGAGTAGGCAAACAAGGAGGACGGCTAAGCTTGGCTAGGCGCTGGCTCCGGGGTAGGGTGCAGGTACGAAAGCAGGGCCGTTTTCCAGCGCTGATATGTCTGCTCGTAGGCGGCTGCTTCGGCGTTGGGCTCCAGTAACTGCAGGCGCTGCATGTGGCGGAACGCGTCGTCGGGGGTAGCGTACTGGCCCGCCCCGATGCCCGCCCCAAGAGCCGCGCCCACGCTGCCATCGGTTTGGTAAAGCTCCACGGCAAGCCCAGTGACGTTGACGAAAACCTGGGCGAACAGCTCGCTCAGGAACATGTTGGTTTTGCCGGCCTTGACGACCGTGGGATGCAGTCCGTTTTCGCGCATGATGTCGAGCCCATAGCGGAACGCGAAAGCCACGCCTTCCTGCACCGCCCGCAACAGGTGGGCGGGGGTGTGCACATTCAAATCCAGGTTCAGGAAGTGCGCACCTACCGGTTCGTTGGCTAGCATGCGCTCCACCCCGTTGCCGAACGGCAAACACAGCAGCCCCTCGGAGCCCGCCGGCACGCTGGCCGCGCGCTGATTCACCTCAGGGTAGCTTAGCTCGTGCCCAACGGTTTGCTTCACCCAGCGGTTCATGCTGCCGGCGCCGTTGATGCACAGCAACACGCCGAGCCGCGGCAACTCGGGCGCGTGGTTTACGTGCGCAAAAGCATTCACGCGCGACTGCGCATCCACAAACAGCTCGTCGGTAACGGCGTAAATTACCCCGCTGGTACCGGCTGTAGCGGCTACTTCGCCCGGGCGCAGCACGTTCAGCGACAAAGCGTTGTTGGGCTGATCGCCAGCTTTGTAGGTGACGGGTATGCCCGCGCGCAGCCCTAGCTCCTCGGCTATTACCTCCCGGAGGTGGCCATGATCGGCAAACACCGCGCGCACTGGTGGAATCAGTTCGCGTTCGAAACCGAAGAAGCGGAACACGTCTTCGGACAGCTCGTTTTCAGCAAAGTCCCAGAAGATGCCTTCTGACAAAGCTGAAATACTGGTTGTGGCTTCGCCGGTAAGTTGCAAAGCCAAAAAGTCGCCGGGCAGCAGCACTTGGTGGATACGCTGATACACCTCGGGCTCGTGTTCTTTCACCCAAGCCAGCTTGGCGGCCGTAAAGTTGCCGGGCGAATTGAGTAGGTGCGTCAAGCACTGCTCGGCCCCGATGGCCTGGAATGCCTGCTCGCCATAAGGCACGGCGCGGCTGTCGCACCAGATAATGGCGTCGCGCAACACATGATGCTGCTCGTCTATCAGTACCAAACCGTGCATTTGGTAGGCAATGCCGATGGCCCCTATTTCCTGCGGATTGTAGCGCTGAGTAGCATGGGCCAGCAAGATGGCCTGCTTGGCATCCTGCCACCACTGCAGGGGTTGTTGCTCGGCCCAGCCCGGCTGGCGGGTCAGGATCTCCCGTTCGGTTTCAGGGTAGCTTATGGCGGCCAAGCACTGTTGCGTTTCGGCGTCCACCACTGAAACTTTCACCGAAGAGGTACCAATATCAATTCCGAGAAGAAGCATGAGGCTTAGTTGTTAGAGGTTGACTGCCAGTTACCAGGTGCCTGTTAGCAGGGAAATTACGCGCACCTCGTATCACAAATAGTCTGTTGTTTCCTGAATGTTGGACCCAAGCATGCAGCGGGCCGCGAGGAGGCTACAGCGCAGGAGCAAGCAAGGGCAGGTAAGCAATTCTTGATGTGCGCTTAACAGGGTATGAGGGAAACTTAAAATTCGAGGAGCAAGATAAAATACTTTTAGCCATAAATCCAATTCGGAACCGGTACCGGAAACGTTTGAAATTTTATAATGAGTGGAATAAAAATTCGGTTTAGCTATTGAGGCTTACTTCAGAACCAAATGTGCGATATTCCCTGAAACGGAATTTTAGGGTTTTCAACTATTAAGGGTTAACGATGGAGATGGCGAGTAAGATGTTGTAAAACAATAATTTGCCGATATATACTGGAGTTTTAGTACAAATTGGTTGACTTCGTAGCTCAATAATCTAATATGGCCGACTTGCGTATTATTTGATATGATATTGTTTTCGGGAACGATACCGCAAGTTGTTTTCACAAACTCTTTGTGAAAGTGCGAATACCATTTATGTGACTTCTGGCTAGTCTAAAGCGCATTTTCTCATAGGGCGCGGTGTCCCTACCGTGCGTAATACAACCTCCGCTTGCCTAGCCCCTCAACTATCCTTCGTGCATCGTGGATGCTAGAAATGCCCTTTATTTAGCAAAAGAGCAGGGCTTTGCCTTGCTTAGTTTTCTTCCACTAGGATTCTTATGCTCAACAAAATTGCTTTTCTCAGCTTGCTGCTCGTTCTGCTGACGGCTTTCACGACGCCTGTCCCGCCCAAGAAGACTAAGCTCTACCTAATTGGTGACTCTACTATTGCCCAGAAAGTGCAGCAGGTATTTCCCGAAACCGGCTGGGGCATGCCACTGACCACATTTTTTGATACTGCCGCCGTAGTCATCGACAACCGCGCCCAAAACGGCCGTAGTACGCGCACTTATCTGGCCGACAATCGCTGGCAGCCCATCGTGAACGCACTGCAACCCCAGGATTATGTTTTCATTCAGTTCGGCCATAACGACGAGGCCGAAAATTACCCCGACCGCTACACCTCGCCTGCCGATTACCGCAAGAATTTAGTCAAGTTTGTAACCGAAACGCGCGCCAAAAAGGCCTATCCGGTGCTGATTACGCCTGTCACGCGCCGTAAATTCAACCGGCAAGGACAACAGCAAGAAACGCACGTCGCGTACTCGGCCGTGACAACCGAGGTAGCCAAAGCCTACCAAGTGCCGCTGATCGACCTCGATAAGATGAGCCGCGAGCTATTACAGCAGTTCGGCGAGGAAAACAGCAAGCTGCTTTTTCTGCAGCTCGCACCCGGCGACCATCCTAACTATCCTTACGGCAAGCAAGACAATACCCATTTCAGCGAGTTGGGCGCCCGCAAGATGGCGCAGTTAGTAGTGAGCCAGGTGGTGGCGCAGAAGCTGCCATTGCTTGCCGATCACTTAGCTAAGCCTACAGCCAAAAATGCTGTTGCGCCTGCCACCACCGGCAAAGACGAGCAGCCAACCAATCCATAATAGCTGTGATAAGCATTCTGTCGGCCAAGAGGCCCGCTGCGAACCTATTCGTGTCTCAGGTCAATGGCGTATAGCTGTTAGTTAAGCTACGCAAGACTTGCAGTAGGCAGTGGTCTGGCAATAACTTGATTTTTAGACAGCTCGCAGAGGGTGGTTGAGATTTTCTTTTGGTCAAGTAAAGTAGTCAGAAGTAGCAATCAGGAAAGTTTTTAATGGTTGTAACGCGGGGCTTTTTTGCTGGTACTCTCTGTACCGACGACGCGGAACACTTTCTAGTCTAGCCTCCGGTTTCGGTACGCGCTATGAGAAAGGTACCCGCCCTGTTCTTGCCGTTGCTTGCCCGCCATGGCTCTATTCCGCAACTACCTCAATCCTGGCAACCCAGTCATGCCCTCCGACGCGGTACAGATAGCCGAATTGTAGAACCAAGCAGTTACGGGCGGAGTCGGCTCGTTAAGGCTCCGTGGCTGATTTGCTTACAAATAAGCCTGCTGAGCGCCGCTCTACTGCTGGCTACGCCCACCGTGGCCCAGCCGACCGTCACTCCGCTAACCCCTGCCCAGTGGCGCCAAGATTTGCAAATGGCGTTGGATTCGTTTCCGCGCAAAGACCGCTCATTTAGTTCCGTGGCCTTGGCAGCTTATCGTACCAGGGTAAGCAACTTACGGGACTCGGTGGAGCAGTTAAGTGCACCCCAACTGATGATGGGTTTGGCCCGGGCCGTGGCCTTGAGCGGCAACGCCCACACTCGGTTGTATTTGCTGCGCAACCGCTCGGTGCTGCGGCGCTACCCGGTCCGGTTGTGGTGGTTCGCCGATGGGCTTTACATTGTGAAAGCTACCCCGGACTACGCGCACCTGCTGGGTGCCCGGGTGGAACGATTGGCAGGATACAAGCCCGCCGATGCACGCCGACTCGTGGCGCCCCTTTTCGCCGGCAACACGGGCTGGACCAACTATATGAGTACTTACACTCTCACCAGCCCCGAAGTGCTGCGGGGTTTAAACCTAATAGGCGCCGACGACTTGCTCGAACTTGAAGTAAAGGACCGCCGTGGACAATTGAGGCGCTTAACCGTGCCACCGCTGGCCTGGAACCCCGGTTCTTTCGTGACGGAAGCGTGGTGGGGGTTGGCGCCGCGGCACGCAGAACCCAGCGGGCCATGGGTTAGCGCCTTGGCTGCCGACTCCCTGCAGCAGCCCATCTACCTGCAATGGACAACCCGGCCCTACGGCCTGCAGTATTTGCCTGCCGAGCAGGCGCTCTACCTACAATACAACCGCGCGGGCGAGTGGGCTGGCCACGAGTCATTTGCTGATTTCGGGTGCCGGGTGCTGGCTGCAGTGCAAACTCGGAAGCCTAAGCGCATCATCATCGACTTGCGCTTCAACACTGGTGGTAATCTGCAGGTAGCTGGTCCCGTATTCGACAAGTTGATTGCGGCAGCTAAAGCGCAGAGTAGCAAGCTCTACGTGCTTTCCGGCCCGGCCACGTTCTCAGCCGGCTTATACCACTTGGCGCAGCTTCGGCTGGGAGGGGCCACCATCGTGGGTGAACCCGCTGGCGAAGGGCTCGATTACTGGAGCGAAGGAGGTAATATGGTATTGCCCAACTCCGGGCTGTCCATGCACTACGCCGACCGCTTTCACAGTTATTCTTCAACCCCGCACCCGCTTCAGCAGCCCTATTTGTATTTGGATCTAGATGTGCCAAGCCTAGCCCCAAACCTGCTGATTCGTTTGACAGCCAAAGAGTACTTTGCGGGCCACGACCCGCTACTAGCAGCCGCTCTACGGCACGAGGCAGGATCATCAACGAGTCGTAAAGCCACTCGGCCTGCTAAAGGAGCAGCCACGAGCAAGCTGCCTGACCCTAGCAAAGGCTCTAGGCATTAGCACCGCCATATGGCTAACGCCAGTTACCACTTGTTGATTAGCTCACCTATTTCCTTAATCATAATAAAGAAAAAAGCCCACTGCCCTACCTAAACGTTCGGGGTAGGGCGGTGGGTTTAGAAAGCGCTATTGCCGAATAGCAGAGCTTACTTCAGGGCGTCGGCAACGGCAGTTGATAGGGGCGTTGTTGGGCGGCCAATAAGCTGGGAGAGTTGGTGGCTATCATCGAACAAGGCGCCTGCGGCAGCGTTGGCATCCCAGCTGGCAATGCCGTGTGCAAAGCCTTCCGGAATACCGAAGCTGGCGAGAGCCGCGGCGTAGTCAGCAACCGGCAGGTTGCGGTAGGGGATATCCTTGCCAGTCTGGCGCGAGATTTCAGCCGCCAACTCAGTTAGGGTATACGACTCGTCGCCGGCTAGTTCGTAGGTTTTATTTTCGTGGCCTTGGCCGGTAAGCACGGCCACGGCCGCGTCGGCGAAATCAGCCCGGGTGGCCGAGGAAATTTTACCGTCTTTGGCGCTGCCAAGCAAGGCGCCGCCGGCCACGCTTCCGTGCACGGAGCCGGTGTAGTTTTCAGTGTACCAGCCGTTGCGCAACAAAGTGTAGACAACCCCTGAGGACTTCAAATCAGCTTCTGTCGCCCGGTGTTCTTCAGCCAAGCTCAGCGGCGAATTGTCGGCGTGCAGCACGCTGGTGTAAACGATGCGCTGGACGCCCGCCTTCTTGGCGGCCTCAATAACATTGCGGTGCTGCGTGATCCGCTGGCCTACTTCGCTCGACGAAATCAGCAGCAACGTGTCGACACCCGCCAGAGCGGCTTCCAACGTTGCGGGCTGGCTGTAATCGGCTTCCCGTGTTTCTACGCCCAAGTCGGCGGCTTTAGCAGGTGTGCGCACCAAGGCCACAATTTGGTCGGCAGGTGCTGTAGCTTTAAGTTTTTCGATGACGAGCCGGCCGAGTTGGCCCGTTGCGCCGGTGATGGCAATACGCATGTTGAAGTCAGTTAAATGATGGACGCAACAAAAGTATGTGCTATACTTACGCAAAGTAAGTACGTACAAAAAGGTAAGTATGAAAAAAGATAGTCTTGCTCTGACAGCAAAGGCAACCACGCTCACTGAAAAGCTACAGCGCGGCGACCTGCTGTCGGCTGGCTGCCCCTCGCGCACGGTGCTCAAGCACATAACCAGCCGCTGGGGAGTTTTAGCCCTGATGGTGTTGGATGGTGAAACCCGCCGCTTCAGTGAGTTGCGGCGCCTCATCGACGGCGTTAGCGAGCGGATGCTGGCCCAGACGCTGCAATGGCTAGAAGCCGACGGCTTGGTGAAGCGAGTCGCCTACGACGTGGTGCCGCCGCACGTCGAATACAGTCTGACGCCCCTAGGGCAGCAAGCGGCGCAGAAGGTGCGTGCCTTAGCGGATTGGGTGGAAATTAGCTTCCCTGATGTGCAGCAGCACTGGGATAAAAAATTGGTTGGTTAGGCTCAAATACCAGGCTACTCGAACTTGTTGATTCGTCCCTACCAACTAGCAAGCGCAGTCGCTAGCTGGTAGGGACGAATTGTTAGTTGGCGAAAAGAGCCTAAAGTTGCTGCCCAACTAAACTGTCGGTTGAGGTGGTAAGGCCCTGTGCCTTGCCGCCTGAAGATGGCGCTGAGCTGGTTCGTGAAACTAGATGACCAACGCTGACACCAACGGTGCATTCGCAGCCCGATACCACGTAAGTACGGCGGCAGGCGCTAACAGACATCGACCCACCGCAGGCCCAAACGCTAACCGAGCAAACCCTGACACCCAGTAGGCAACTGGGTTGTGTTACAGATGCATGCCGCCCGAAACCTCAAGGCGCTGGCCCGTGACCCAGCGGGCAACATCGGAACAGAGAAAGGCTATTACGCCCCCGATGTCGCTTGGTAGACCGGCCCGGCCCAGAGCTGTAAGCTCGGCAATGTGGGCATTGACCTGCGGGTTGTCGCGCACGATACCACCACTAAAATCGGTGGCAATGGCTCCGGGCGCTACTACATTAACCGTGATACCGCGCGGCCCTAGCTCCTGGGCCTGGTGCTTGGTTAAGACTTCAATGGCACCTTTCACGCTGGCGTAAGCCGCCCGGTTCGGGAAAGTGCTACGCGTAAGCCCGCTGGAAATATTCACGATGCGCCCTCCGTCTTGGAGCAAGGGCAAAGCTTTTTGGGTCAGGAAAAATACGCCTTTGAAGTGCACATTCAACATGTAATCGAACTGCGCTTCCGTGGTGTCGGCGAACGAGGCCGACAAGCCAGAGCCGGCGTTGTTGATTAGAAAATCGAAGCGGTTGGTGCCGAAGGTAGTTGCTAAAGTTGTGGCTACCTGCGCGTAAAAGGCGTCGAAATCGTGCAAGTTGGCGGTGTCGAGGGGAGGGCTACTGCCTGCCGGCCTAAGGCTTGTATTTCAGCAACGGTTGCCTGCGCCTCCGATCCTTTGCTTTGGTACGTGAATATTACGTTGATGCCCTGTTTGGCTAGAGCTAGGGCCGTGTCTTTGCCGATGCCGCGGCTGCCGCCGGTGAGCAGCGCTATTTTGGGAGTATTCATAACGGAGTTGAAGGGTTTTACTGATGTGCCAGCAAAGGTCCCCGCTCAACTGGCTCGGCAGTTGGGCCGAGCAATCCGGTTGTTGCTCGATTCAATCCAAGTGGTTACTTATAGCCGGAAAGCGGCCGGCGACAGCGCCGTATGCCGCTTAAAAAAGTGGGAGAAGTCCGCCACTTCCGCAAAGCCCAAGCTGTCAGAAATCTGGGCAATGGTCCAGGTAGGCAATAGCAGCAGGCGCTTGGCTTCTTCGGCGTAGCGCGTGGCAATCAACTCGGTGGTGGTGCGGCCCGTGTGCTGCTTCAAGGCTTTATTGAGGTGGTTGACGTGCACGGCCAAGCGGTCAGCGAAGTCTTTGGCCGAGCGCAGTTGCAACTGTTGGTGCGGTGTGGTCAGCGGAAACTGCCGCTCTAGCAGCTCGGTAAACAGCGAGGCTATTCGCGCCGCGGCTGTTAGTGCGGGTTGCCGGACGGGAAGGGGCTGCAGCTTTTGCCCAGAATAGATCAGCTCCAGCACGTAGGTGCGCAGCAAATCGTACTTGTAGAGGTAGGGCGAGGTTAGTTCCCGCGCCATCTTCTGGAAAATGGCGTCGAGCTCATCCCACTGCGCATCCGATACCTGAAACACGGGGTAGCCATTTGCTTGGAACAGGGGCAGCTCGTCGAGTACTACACCACTGTAGGTTGGCAGCAAAAACTCGCTGGTAAACACGCAGAAACGCCCGGCCTGCGCCGGGTCCTGCGGCCGCCAGTAGTAGGGCACCTTGGGCGTGGCAAAAAGCAAGGCATTTTGGTCGAGCTCAATGACTTTATTGGCGTATTCGGCCCGGCTCCGGCCCCGAATCAAACTGATTTTATAGTAGGCGCGTCGGTCATAGGGCATGGGCAATTCTGGGTAGTTGCGAAACTGTTCGGCAACGTCAAACAAATTGAAATGCCCGGTAACTCGCTCGCTGTCGGGCGGTAACAGCGTGTGCTGTTCAGTGCCTACTGCCGCTGCCAGGCGCTGGTAAAACTGCTCGAGCGAAGTGGCTTTCATGACGCTGTTGCTTTAGATGATGAGTTCTGTACGTTTTGAGTGTGCTTTAAGAGCCTATGCATCAGCGAAGTAAGGACAGGCAAAAGTAGATACGGCGTTGCGGACGAGTGCAAATGCTTTGTTGGGGGAAAGGAAAAGAAACCCACTTGCTTCTGCTTCTCTATGGAGTCGCGTTGCGAGTTGTTAAACTTTCTCGTTTCATGAAGCCCTTTCACTTCTAGTTTTTAAAGAAAGCCTCGGCTCTCTTGCGCGTGGCTTTCGCCTTACGGTTGGCACCGCAGTTTTAAACTCCTGCGCCCACATGCTGGTGCATATAAGTTGATTTCTGCGCTAAAGAGTCGGAGAAAGTTTGCTGAACATAGGCCACCTGCCAGAGCACAGTAAATTGTAAGCAAAGCTGCTCGCTGAATAATGCGCTGCTGAATCCACAAGGTATGCCGCCAGTAGAATCAGCAGTTTACGCAATGCTGATCTTCCTTTATGCGCCCCAGCTCTGTTAAGAGAAACACAACTTTGAAACCGAAAAACCCTGTTGCTGACCTCTAGCGGGCTACTGCCTTGTTCTGACCGTCCGTCGTGTGGCGTGGGCAACGACTTGGCCGCAAACAAAGCTAGCCGGCGGTTTTGGCGTGCCAGTCAACTCCCAGACTGGAAAGCGCTACAGCCGGTCAGCGCCCCGCTTTCGGGGAGAAGCAGTACGTTTGTATTGGAAGTAGGAAGCAAGTAAGTCACTTACTTGTGCAATTCAGAGGTACACTCTCGTAGATAACCAAGCGTCGAGTGAAGTGTAAAAGGCGGGCTCAACCCCGCTCAATGTTTTCTAGCGCAGGTCAATACGGCTATAGTGCTGTACCCTTTCCTTGCCGTTGGATGATTGTGCCACCTAACCCCACCGCATGGGTAAAACCATCATTGTATCGAACCGCCTCCCCCTGAAAGTGCAGCGCACCGACGCGGGTTTTCTTCTGCAGCCCCGAGAAGGAGGGCTGGCCATCGGCCTCGACCCGATGTACCGCTCCGGGGACTACCTGTGGGTAGGCTGGCCTGGCTTAACACCCGAAAACGAGGCCGAGCAGCAAGCAATAACTGCGCTGCTACAGGTTGAGGGCATGACGCCCGTGTTTCTTTCGGAAACCGAAGTCAGCTCCTACTACGAGGGTTTCAGCAACGGAACCCTGTGGCCCACATTCCATTACTTCGCTCAGTATTCTGCCTTCGACTACGAGCAATGGGCCGCCTACGTAGCCGTCAACGAGAAATTCTGCACTGCTATACTGACCATAGCCGGTCCCGACGACCGAATCTGGGTGCACGACTACGAGTTGATGCTGCTGCCCCAGCAACTGCGGCAAGTCCGCCCCCAGGCCACCATCGGCTTTTTTCTACACACACCGTTTCCTTCCTATGAACTGCTGCGGGTGCTACCTTGCCGCAAGGAGTTGCTGCTCGGTTTGCTCGGGGCCGACCTGATTGGCTTCCAGACCCTGGGTTATATGCGGCACTTTTTAAGTTCCGTTTCCCAATTGCTCGGTTTGCCCACCCATAACAGCCAGATCGAAACACCCTCCCGAACGATATGGGCGGAAGCGTTTCCCATGGGTATCGACTACAACCGCTGTGTTGCGGCTGCCGGGGCACCTGCCACGCAGATGTTTGCGCACACCTACCGCGAGGCCCTGCGGGAGGCACGCGTGGTTCTTTCCCTCGACCGGCTAGACTACACCAACGGTATTGCCGAGCGCTTAAATGCCTTCGAGAAGCTGTTGCAGCGCTATCCGCAGTGGCAGGGGCAAGTAAGTTTAGTGATGGTTGTGGTGCCCTCGCGCGAGCAGGTGGAACTGTATCGTAAGCTGAAAGAAGAAATCGATGAGCTGGTAGGCCGTCTCAACGCCCAATACCGCACCATCAACTGGCGCCCGGTGCACTACTTCTACCGCTCGCTGCCGTTCGAGGAAGTGGCGGCCTGGTACTCGCTGGCCGACATTGGATTGGTAACGCCCATCCGCGACGGCATGAATTTGGTAGCTAAGGAATACGTGGCTAGCCGCACCGACCAGCGCGGGGTGCTAATTTTAAGTGAGCGGGCCGGGGCCGCCCGCGAACTGGCCGATGCACTGCTCATTAACCCCACCGATACCAGCGAGCTAGCCGACGCCCTGCACGAGGCCCTGCTCATGCCCGAAACCGAACAGCGCCGGCGCATGGTGGCCATGCAAGCACTTGTCAAGCAGTACGATGCCTTTGCCTGGAGCCACCGGTTTTTAGCGCAGCTCACGGAAGTGAAAACCAAGCAACTGGGGTTGGCAACCGCCCCACTTGGGCCAGAAATCACGCAGGCCCTAGTAGAAGCTTACCGGCACGCCCGGCAGCGGCTGCTGCTGCTCGACTACGACGGCACGTTGGTGCCGTTCCGGGCTCACCCCGAGCGGGCCCAACCCGACGCCGAGCTGCTAGCTCTGTTGCAAGAGCTCAGCGAAAGCCCGGACACGCAAGTGGCACTAGTTAGTGGCCGCGACCGGCATACGCTCACCGAGTGGTTTGGGCACCTACCCCTCGGGTTGATTGCCGAGGAAGGCGCCTGGCTGCGCCCGCCCCATCAGGAGTGGATGCTGTTTCACGAACTGCGCGCCGACTGGAAGCAGGAGCTGCGGCCAGTGCTTGACTTGTATGTGGTCCGCGCGAGTGGGTCTTTTATCGAGGAAAAAGAGTTTTCCTTGGTGTGGCACTTTCGCCGGGTCGACCCCGACCTGGGCCGCCGCCGCGCCCGCGAACTAGTAAGCCACTTACTGTTTCTGGCCGCCAACTCCGACCTGCAGGTGCTGGAAGGCGATAAAATGGTGGAAATCCGCAACGCTGGCATTCACAAAGGTGCCGCCGCAGTTCGCTGGCTGAGTTTGTATCAACCCGATTTCGTATTGGCCCTCGGCGACGACCGCACCGACGAAGACATGTTCCGGGTGCTGCCACCCGACGCGTATACAGTTAAGGTCGGCGAGTCGGCCCGTTCGCAGGCCCGTTACCATGTTTCTAGCATCCGTGATGCCCTAACGCTGTTGCGTAGTTTGCGTGTGCCCGCCCCGGTTGCAACTTCCTCGGCCCCGAGCAAGCCCTTCCCGTACCTATAAGCGTTGTTCTAGCAAGGGCTCTGGTAAATTGTCTGGCTTGGGGAGCCCGCCGGTAACGTCTGCGGGCTGTTTAATTCACAGATTCTGCAGCTCCCAATGGCCATAAAGCCAGAAGGCCTATTTGGCATAACTTCACTTAAAAAAGGCTGCCAACCAATGCCAGGTTAGCCAAGCTCCCTCCCCCAGGCCGAGGAGCACGATAGTAGCAATCAAGCGGGCCGCATATTCATTCAATACGTCTCGATTCTCCTTGAAATAGCGCATGGGCGTAGTGCTTAACAGTATATGTGCTAGGTGAATTTCACTGCTAATAAAATATACAGCGCTGATTTAATGATGATTTCCGTTTCAATGCCCCCAATTAAGTGGTCCGAGCCGGCTAACAATCAGCACAGCAAAGACCAGGAAGCCAAGGAAACAAAAGCTCCACTAGGTTCATACCCAGCCCGATGTTTGGACTCTTGGCCGCGGGGCAGCCAAGAGTCCAAAGATCGGACGCTAGTAGTGGCAACTCGATTGTAAGGGGAAACTAGGCTGCCGGGTCTTCGGTTTTGGGGAGGTCTTCCGCCTTTTTAAAGCGCTTGTACAAAAACAGCTGCCACTTCTCTTCGGCCACGCCGGCCTTGTCCATTTCCGCGCGCGACAACGTGAAAAACAAGTCGGAGAGGCGGTTGATGTAGGCAGGAATAGCATCATCGACCGTATCCAAGCGCATCAAGGACACCAGCCGCCGCTCCCCTCTGCGCATTTGGGTGCGCACCACGTGGCAGAGGGCCGATATTTCGTTGCCGCCGGGTAGCAAGAAATAGTCGGAGGCCGTGGTCATCTGGCTTTCCAGTTCGTCGATCCAGGTTTCGCAGAACGCGGCGCCATCGGTAGGTAGGGGGTTGGTATTCACTTTCTTGGTATCGGAAGGCCGCGCCAAGTGCGACATCATGTCCATCATGTCTTTCTGAATCCGGTGCAGATTAAGCTGCCAGGCGTGTTCCGGACCGAGCTTTACGCGCAGCAATCCAATGGTGGAGTTCACTTCGTCGAGGGTGCCGAAGCACTCCACCCGCACGTCGTCTTTATCGACGCGCGAGCCACCGAACAAACCGGTGGTTCCCTTGTCGCCTTTTTTGGTGTAAATCTTCATGGGCTTAAGCTTAGTTAAGTTGATTATTTAAGGAAGAGAGGCAGGCCGGAAACCATGAAAACCGCCTTGTCGGCCCGCGTGGCAATGTACTGGTTCATCCAGCCTTGCAAGTCCGTGAACTTGCGCCCGGCTTCGGTCGGGGCGTGCAGTCCCATCCCGATTTCGTTGCTGATAACCAGCAGCGTGCAGTCTTGCTGGCACAGCAAATCAAACTCCTGCTGGGCCAGTGCCAGGGCTTGCTCGACTTGGTAGTCCGCGTCGGAAAAGAAGTTGGTAAGCCAGAGCGTCACGCAATCCAGCACCACGATACGGCCCGCCAAGTCGAGGCGACTGAGGTGTTTTTCTTCTTCCAGCGTAGTCCAGCGGGCGTCGCGGTCGGCCACGTGCCGGGCAATACGCTGGCGGTGGTCGTCGTCCCAGGCGCGAGAAGTGGCCAAATACACGGGTTTGGCACTAAGCTGCAAGGCCAGGTCCTGGGCGTAGCGGCTTTTGCCGGAGCGTTGCCCGCCGGAGATATAATAAAGCATCAACCTAGAAAGTCAAAGTGTAGCGGGCGGCAACGTTGCGGCCGGGTAGGTTGTAGCCGCGCTTTTCGTAGTAGTTTTCGTTGGTGAGGTTGTTGACGTACAACGTGAGGGCGTGGTGCTGGGCGTAGGTGCCCGTCACCGAGAAATCCAGGGTCATGTACTCGGGGTAAAGGATCTGGGGCGAGTTCACATCGGTGAAATCGGTGTCGCGACGACGGCCCACGTAGCGGCCGCTCAGGCGCGCGTTCAGGTTCTTGAAGTTGTCGTACGACACGCCAAAGTTGTGGCTGAAGCGGGCCACATTCTGAATACCGCGGCGAGTTTCGCTGCCGTCGGTGTTGTTGACCACGTCTTCGGCCTTCAGCATCCGGGTACCCCCCGCGTACACCCGCAGCGAGTGCGCATACTCCTGGGCGGCCCCGAAGTCATAGCCAACTTCCGCTTCCAGCCCGTGAATCTGGCTGTCGTTGGCGTTGAGGTAGGTGGTGCGCGAGCGTACCACGTAGCCTTCCGAGGTGGTTTCGCCGGTAGGGTTGGTGGTGCGGGTAGTGATGCGGTCCTTTACTCGGGTCGAAAAATACGTCAGGTCGCCGGTCAATCCCATTTCCGGCTTATCGAAGCGCAGGCCGGCGTCCCAGGTTACGCTGTTCTCGTTTTTCAGCGCCGGATTGCCCTGCGTAACTGAGGCTTGGTTGCTGGCATTGACGGTTTGCGAGTAGCCCGCTACGTTGTAAGCATCCGGCGTTACGTAGGCCCGCCCAATGGTACCGTGCACGCGTAGTGGCTCCAGCACTTGGTACTGCGCCCCCAAGCTCGGGCTGAAAAACGGGTTGGTTTCTTTGCCCGGCGTGAACGTGGTCAGCAGGGGCGTGCTTTTTACATCGTAGGTGATGAAGTCGTAGCGCGCGCCCGGCATTACAATCAGCTTTTCGTTGAGCAAGCTCAGTTGGCCCTGCACGTAAAGGCCGGTGGTGTTGAGTTCGTAGTTGGGGTTGAACGGAGCCAACTCGGCACTGGTGGCGCTGAAGCGATGCGAGCGGCTAACAGCTTCGTTGTGGTCCACGCCGACAGTTACTTGCTGCCCGCCGAGCTTAATTACGTCTTTCACCTGCACGCCTTTCCAGTAGTTTTTGCTTTGGAAAGAGCGATACGCGGGCGCGGTGGCCGGCAGCGTATTGTTGTTGTTGAACTCACCGGACCCATAGCCCCGTACTAGCAGCTGATGATGCGCATAGTCACCTACCGCGCTGATTTCCACGTTCTGCCGCTCGATGTCCTTGGTGGAAGGGCCCGCGTTGCCATAGAAAATGTCGTTGGGCGACTGCACGTTGCGGGCCACAAACCGCTCTACTCGGGCGTCTACGTGCCAGTGCTTGGTTACTTGGTAGCCCACGCGAAACGCGCCGGAATAGTAGTTGAGCTTAGTGAAGCTGCGCCGGCTACCGTCGCCGCGCTGGTCGTCGGTTTCTTCAGATCGGCCGTCGGTGAAGGTTTTAGTGGCACTCTTGGCGTCGAGCCAGTCGCGGAACACTCCTTGCTTGCCTAGCTTGTAGTCCTGAGCCCGGTCGAAGAGCCCGAACGAGAGGTCGAAATCCAGCTTTTCGGTAATGTTACCGCCGATGGCCCCGCCGGCCCGGAACGTTTCATAGCTGCCGTATTCGGTGTAAACCGAACTGCGCACCGGCCCGCGGGAGCGGCGCGTAATTACGTTCACCACGCCGCCCATGGCCTGCGAGCCGTAGAGCGCCGAAGCCGGACCCTTCAGCACTTCCACCCGCTCCACGCTGCCCAAATCAAGCGTGGACAAGTTGGAAGTACCCGCCGGCCGGCCATCGACGAGTAGCAACGCCCGCTGGTTCAACCCGCTGGTTTGGGGCCGAAACCCCCGGATACCCACCCCCGACAGCAGCCCCGGATACTGAATAATGTCCACCGACGCGTTCTTCTTCACCACGTCCGTGAAGTCTAGGGCCTGGGTTTGCTGAATATCCTGCCGGGAAATCACCTCGATCTGCTGGGGCACTTTACGGCGCTCCGTAGTCGAGCGCGTCGCCGTCACAACTACCTCGGTGAGACGTTGACGATTCAGCGAATCGGTTGCCGCCTGTGCCTGCGCCCGATGCCCAATACCCGTCAGTAATGCGGTGCCAAGCAACGGCATAAAACCGTAAGCAGATGTGGGATAGATAGGTAAAAAACTGTTCTTCATTGCTTTAGCAATAAGGGAGATAAGAGGAGGTGACCGGTCGCAGTAACCAAGTCAAAATCAAACCAGATGATTTTCAGGAAGAAGGGGGCGCAATGCCGCGAGCAGCGTTGCGATGGAGTGGTGCTGTTGCGCGGGCTGGCCGGGTAGCTCACAAAGCCAAGAATCAGCTTTGAGTATGCTCGGCGTGGTCACGCGCAAGGGAGCGGGGGCGGCAGAGGGTATGAAGCCCTCCCGCTCCAGGGCCCGGCGGGTCCAAAACGCGGCGGCGCCTTCGCCTAGCAACTGCACGGTGGGCCCGGCGGGCGCATGCAAGGCAAACGTGCCCGTGGTTGGGTCAAAGGCTAGCCCTTCCCGCGCAAACGCGGCCGCAAACGTGCCACTCAGCACTAAATCTTCGGGCGTGCCAGCGTGCAGCGTACCCGTGGCCGAGAGCAGCCACACCCGGTCGGCGGCCTGCAAAGCCAAATCCAGCTCGTGGGTGGACAGTAGAATAGCCTTGCCGGTTTGCCGGGCCAGGTTGTGCAGCAGACGCATCAGAGCTACGCGGTTAGGTAAGTCCAGGTGAGCAGTGGGCTCGTCGAGTAAAATCAGAGGCGTATCCTGGGCCAACGCACGGGCTAGCAGCACTTTCTGCCGCTCCCCGTCGCTGAGCTCACCTACCGGCCGGCCAGCAAAAGGAGTGGTATTGGTCGCCGCCAGTGCGGCTTGCACCTGCGCTTCGTCGTGGGCGGAAAGGCCCCCTAGCCAGCCCGTGTGCGGTTGGCGGCCCAAGCTCACCAATTCCTGCACGGTTAGGTTGCCGGCGTCTAGCCGGTCGGTGAGCACCACGCTCAGCTGGCGGGCCCGGGCTGGGGCGTTCAAGTCCTGCATAGCAGAGTTACCAAGCATGAGCCGGCCGCGCAGCGGGGGCTGCAAGCCGGCTAACGTGCGCAGCAAGGTCGATTTGCCTGCGCCGTTGGGACCAAGCAAACACACCAGCTCGCCCGGCCACAATGCCAAACGCAGGTTGTCAGTTACCGCGCGGGGAGTGTTGCGGGAAGAGAAATACCCTACTGCCAAATCTTCAGCGGAAAGCAGAGGCGCGGACACTGCCATAGATCAGGAAAACGACGAGCGAATATTCTGGCGACGAAGCACCACCCACAGCACCACCGGCGCCCCTAGCAGGGAGGTCACCACATTAAGTGGCAGGACGGTTTGGCTGCCTGGCAGCTGGGCCAGACAGTCGCAGCCCAGGGTGAGGGCGGCGCCCAGCAGGCAGGCACCGGGCAGGAGCACGCGGTGGTCGGCGGTGCGCAGCAACCCCCGGGTAAGGTGGGGCACAGCAATGCCTACGAAGCCGATGGGTCCGCAAAACGCCGTAATGGCCCCGGCCAGCAAACTGGTACTAAGGATGATGAGCGTGCGGGAACGGCCGACGACCAGCCCCATGCTGCGGGCGTAGTTTTCGCCGAGCAATAAGGCATTGAGGGGCTTGGCTGAGGCAAAAGCCAGGAGTAGCCCCGCGCCAACCACTGTAGTCAGCACCAGCAGATGGTTGCCTACTACTCCGCCCAGCGAACCAAACGTCCACATCAAATACTCCTGAATCTGCTCGGGGGCGCTGAAATACTGCCACAAACTGACGATGGCCCCCGTCACGCTGGCTACCATTAGCCCCACAATCAGCATGACCACGTTGTCACGCAGGCGGGCCGAAAGCACCAACACCAAGCTCATGACCAGCCCAGCCCCGGTAGTGGCGGCCAGCACCAAAGCCCAGCTACCGCCTACCCCCAGGGCTCGAATGGCAAAGCCACCCGCGACGCTGCCACTCGCCAGCATGACGGCCGCCACGCCTAGGCCCGCGCCCGCCGTCAAGCCCAGCGCCGAGGGGCCGGCTAGGGGGTTGCGAAACAGCGTTTGCATCTGCAAGCCGCTCACTGCCAAGCCGCTGCCTACTACCAGTGCAGTCAGTGCTTTAGGCAGGCGAATTTGTTGCACAATAAAATGCCAGGCTGGCGTATCGGTGGGGTTCCCTAGCAGAATGTCCACCACTGCAGGCAGGGGAATCCGCACCGGGCCTAGTCCAATGTCGAGCACGAAGCCTAGGGCCACCAAGCCGAGCAAGACCACCAACCAAACCCCGCGGCGGTAGGTTGCGGCCCGGGCGAGGCGGGTAGAGGGCGCCACCGATGTTTGCACCATACTCACTTCAGCTGCTGATAGTAGCGCAGCTGCCAGGTCGGCAGCAGCTCGGGGTGCAAAATCTTGATCAGATCGGCTAGCACTAGATCGGGCCGCACGGCTCCCGATTCCCAGTAATCGTTGGAGCCCTCGGCGTTGGTGCGGCGGTTGTTGTTGTAGACCATCCCGCGCTTGAACGGCGCAAAAGCAGTGTAGCGCGCATCCTGGGCCACTATTTCCGCTTTCGATTTCGTGGAGCCCGTATGCAGCCAGTAGTCGGCGGCGAGGGCCACCGGGGCCACGGTTTCAAACGATAAGGCCAGGCTGCCGCTCGGCGCTCTAGTTTTGTCCCAGGGGTAAGTGGTGCCAGCATCGCGCAGGAACTGAGCCATGTAGCTGTCTGCATCTGGTACGTGCCACACGTCCTTGAACGGCATACCCACCACCACAGTAGGCCGCTTAGCAACGTTGCGGGTACTGGCGGCCAGCCGCTGATAATCACGGACCACCTGGTTGAATTTCTGATTTACGAGGTCTTCTTTGTCGAGCAAGGCCGCCATCACCTTCACCCACTCTGCCCGACCTAAGGGTGTGGTTTCCACCCACTCCGAGTTAATTAGAACCGGGATGTTGGCCGCGGCCAGGGTTTGAAAGCGCGGCAAACTTTCGCCAGGCCAGCCGGTGACCATCACTAGGTCGGGGTGCTGGGCGACGAGCAGTTCGTTGTTGAGTTGTTTGCCCTGACCGACCTCCAACACCTTGCCCTCGGTTATGCGCTGGCGCACTTTCGGGGCCGAAACGTACTGAAAGCTGCCCAAACCCACCAGTATGTTACTGGCGCCCAGAAAATCGGCCAGTGCCACGTGCATCGACGACAACCCAACTAGGGTGCGGATGGGCAATTCTATCACCTGGGCCTCGGTAAAACCGGTTGGGCGGGCAGTGCCCCGGGGCAGCAGCAGGTAGCGGGTGGCCGTGGTTTTCTGCTCGAACGGGCTCAGGATAGTGAGCACCTTGTAATTGCCGACGTAGCTTAGGGTGAAGCCCTTAGCGTACTGCACACTAGTGCGGCTCCGCACAGGCGCTGCTGCTTTAGCGGCGGGTTTCGCAGTTACCTTCGGAGCTGGGCTTTGGCTGAAACCCGCCACGGGCCCAAGTGCAAGCAGTGCCACCAGCGCTACATTGCGCCAACACGAAAAAAGAAAAGAAACACCCCGGCGCGGCCAGGGGAAAGCGAGGTCTGGGGCATGGTACAACGAGCCTTTCTGCCGAAAGCTGTGACTGTATGTAGCAAGCGGCAGGTCTTCTGACTTCCCCCACCGGTCGAAGGCCTTCCCATCCCTAACGGAACAGTGGCGCGACGTATCGACCGGTTTTTGGCGGGGGTTACAGCAGCGGAGACTGTCCCGGATTCACACCGGATTCCCTTTTAAAGTTGGCCCGAAAATGTTTCGGACCAGCTACCCTTACTGGCGGCAAAGGTAAACGAAATTGCCAAAAAGCCTATTCCGCCCGCAAATCCCTCGATTTTTGAACCTGCCTCTGGTGGGTGGCCACCCATGATTGCACAAACTGCACCCGGTCCATCACCGGTACTAGTGGCAACTCAACGAGTTGGTAGCCTAAGCGCTGGTAGGTTTGGTATAGCGCCTGGTAGAGCTGCGCGGCCTCGGCGAAAGTTTGCCAGCGCTCGGCGTCGTTGACGTAGATGGCCGGCCAGGGAGGGGCCATGAGCACCGCAGGATGGTAGCGATATTGCGCGGCCGCGTTGTGGTAGATCTTGGGAACGGGAATGCCACCTACTTCCAAATAGGCAATGATGTCGGGAATGCCCCGGTCGAAGAAGGTGGCCCCGCCGCGCTGCCGGGCCTGCTCGTATTGGTCTACCATGCGGGTTAAGGCGAGCTCCGCGAAACCGGCCAAGTTTTGCCAGGGCACAAGGCCACTGCCCGCGGCTACCTGCTCCTGAATGAGAACCCGCGACGCTTCTTCCACGCCAGTGTAGCCCTGCTCTTGCAGGGCCGTTAGCAGCGTGGATTTGCCCGCGCCGGGTCCACCGGAAATAAGAAATTGAGCCATGAATTCTGAGCCGCTATTTTTTGAAAAGTATGCCGTGCGGAATTTGTTATAGGTCTGTTAATCAATATGTTGTAGCTATACTTTCCTGAAACTTGTTCAAGCTATTGGCTATTGAAAGCAGGCCCACAACGTAATTGAGGTCGTTGAGTGAGGGCTGCAAGCGGCTGGAAAACGGCTAGCTGACATGGCGAACAAGTATTCGGAGGTAGTTATCGAGAAGAGGATGCCAGCACTTTGAAGCGCTATAATTCAGACGGCGGTGCTGGAGTCGCAGGTGGCTAAGCAAAGGGGCGGGCGCCTCTAACGCCGGGACGAGCATCCTGGTTACCCAGAACGAGTGGCTAAGCGCGCCGTAGGGCTTTCAGCGGTGAGTTGAAAAGTTGGGAATTAACCTTGCATTATCGTTAAGCATTATCCTTGAAAAAGCAAATTCACTGAGCATCATAAAGCAGCCGCGCTGCACTGTTTGAAGTGGGCAGCTCGGGAGGCAGTGAGCCTAAACATACTCGCCTGCTGATTGTAGAACCTGCGACGCCCACCTATCTTACAAAAATTCTTTGCTCCAGATTTAAGCCAAATTCGCAATTGAATATTGGTATAATCAAGTGAAGAATAGAGTATTATAACAAACATGCATTAGCCTTTTTACCTCAACAACACGCGTGGAATCAAGCGTCAGTGGGTGCTACTCCCGACGGTAAAGCTATCAGTTTAATGCAGTGTCGGGACCACCTTGCGGATTGTTGTACCGGCTGTTGCAGCGGCTGGATAAGCAGTTAGCCCTAGGCCGTATTCTTGGATATGTTCAATTAATAATGGCTGCGGCTTAAGCCACGCAATTTCATGCACTTGACTAAGGACGGCCTCGAATTCAGCACGCTGGCCAAACTGTACTTTCCATCATACCCCATTAGCAAAGCAACTGGGAATGTTAATTATTCTCTTCACTAACCACTTTCCGTGTCCTTGTCTACTGCCGTTGCAAAGCCCCAATTTCTGATTGCCGCGCCGAGCAGTGGCAATGGCAAAACCACCCTCACGTTGGGGTTGCTGCGGGTGCTAGCCCGGCGTGGACTCGTGGTGCAGCCCTTCAAGTGCGGGCCCGACTATCTTGATACCCACCACCACACCCAGGCTGCCGGCCGACCCAGCGTTAATCTGGATTTGTTTATGGCCTCGGCCGCGCACGCGCAAGCCACTTACGCCGATTACTTAACTCCCGCTGATGTAGCCTTGGTTGAAGGCGTGATGGGCCTCTTCGACGGGGCCGACCGCATGCAAGGCAGCGCGGCCGCCGTGGCCGAATTGCTGGGCATTCCGGTGATTTTGGTGGTCAACGCCAAAGCCATGGCCTACTCGGTGGCGCCGCTGCTGTTTGGGTTCAAGAATTTTTACCCAGGCATCCGGCTAGTAGGTGCCATTTTCAACTTCGTAAATACTGCCTCGCACTACCACTTTCTGCGCGAAGCCTGTGAGGATGTAGGCGTAATGGCCCTCGGCTATTTGCCCAATAACCTGGCTTTTACTGTTCCCTCGCGCCACTTAGGCTTATCCATCGACACCAACCTTCAATACGAAACCATTTTGGAGACCTTGGCGGACACGCTGCCCGCCACCGTGGACGTGGATCAGTTGCTGGCCGTTGCCAGTACGCCTGCGCCGGTGCCAGGGCCGGTTTTGCCCGCAGTAGTAAGGCAAGAACACCGACGTATTGCTGTGGCCCGCGACGCAGCTTTTACTTTCACTTACCACCAAAACCTACTGGCTTTCAGTGGATTTGGTGAAGTTACTTATTTCAGTCCCTTAACTGACGCGCAGCTGCCGGCCGGCACCGATTTTCTGTATTTGCCCGGCGGTTATCCCGAGCTGTTTGCCGAAACCTTGAGCGCCAACCAGAGCATGCGCGCTAGCGTGGCGGCGTACTGCGCCGCGGGCGGCGTAACTTATGCGGAATGCGGCGGACTGATGTACCTAGGACGCGCCATCGTCACTGCCCAGAGGGAGTCGTTTGCTATGGCAGGTGTACTCCCGGGTACCACTTCTATGGCAAACGCCAAACTGACGTTGGGCTACCGCGCCCTGGAATGGGAGGACGTACAGATCAAAGGCCACGAATTTCACTACTCCCAACTCGAAGACCAAGGCCTTATGGCCGCGCCAGTGGAGATTACCAACGCCAAAGGCGTAGCGGTGCCGGTCCAGGTGTACCGGCATGGCAATGTGTGGGCGTCCTACGTGCACCTGTACTGGGGTGAAGATGCTGCCTTCATAACCAAACTGTTGGCTTCAAGCCAGTAAGCTCAAGCTTAGCGGCGGTTATACTGCCACCAAAACATTCCCAAAATGCCCGCCACCACGACGGCGCACACGCTGTGGTTGAGGCGAGCAACGCGGTTGATTTCAGCGGGAGCAAGGGAGCGGGGGTTGTTACCGATGTAGGGTTTGGGCACAAGCTGTCCGTGGTAATAATTGGGGCCACCGAAGCGGCAATCGAGCACCCCGGCCAGCGCCGCTTCCGGATAGCCAGCGTTGGGACTCTTGTGCTGGTGCCCATACTTGAAAATAAAGCGCCAACCCCGCTTGCTTCCGCTTAAAGCGGCTAGCAAACCGGCCGTGAGGCGGGCGGGCACTAAATTGACTGCATCGTCGAGGCGAGCGGCGAACTTGCCGAACAACTCGTAGCGCGGGTTACGGTAGCCCACCATCGAGTCGAGGGTGTTTACCATCTTGTAGGCCATCAGGCCTGGTACGCCCGCCAGCGCGTAGTAGAACAAGGGCGCTACTACCCCGTCGCTTAGGTTTTCAGCCAAACTTTCCAGCACCGCGGTGCGGATTTGTTGAGCGTCGAGCTGGGCGGTGTCGCGGCCCACAATACGGGCTAGCTGGCGGCGGCCGGCTTCCAGTCCTTCCCGCTCCAGCACGTCGAACACGGCCCGGCCCTCGCGTACTAAACCGGTATTGGCCAGCCCGTAAAAAACCCAGGCGCTGTTAATAGCAATGCTTAACGCGGGCGGTGCTTGCTCCCAAACCTTGTCGAGCAGTTTAAACAAAACGAATGTGCCGCCCACCAAGCCAATGGTGAGCCCGGCTCCTTTCACGAAACGCTGCGAGTCGTGGTTGAGCTGCTGCTCCCCAGCAGCAATGAGTTGGCCGTAGGTGCGCACCGGATGGGGCCAATTCTCAGGGTCGGCCAGCAGTCGGTCCAGCAAGTAGCCGGATGCCAGTGGAACGGCTAGGCGAAGGAAGCGGTACTCCATTCTTGCAGGGCGTTTACGAGGAGTTGATTGTCGGCAGGGCTGCGGGTGCCAATGCGAAAGTGAGCCGGGGTCAGCCCCCGGAAGTTGGCAGCATCCCGAATGAGCAGGCCGTGGTGGGATAACAGCCAGCGCTTCAGCTCGGCCGCCATGCCGTGCCGCGTGGCGCCCAGGAAGTAGTGGGTGTGACTCGGTGAGATGATGAGGCCGGGGTTTAGACTCAGCTGACCGCTCAGCATGGCTTTGTCGGCCAGCAGCTGAGGAAGGGGCAACTGCACTTGTTCGTAGTTTTCAAACAAGAAGCGCCCGGCCGCCACGGCTAGCGCATTCACTGCCCAAGGCGCCTTGTGTTGGGTGAGCTTGGTGATGAGGGCAGTGGAAGCCAGTACGTAGCCAAGCCGTAAACCTGGAATTGCATACGCCTTGGTCAATGAGCGCATAATCAACAGGTTATCGAATTGGCTTAGTAAAGGAACAGCCGTCGCGACACTGGTCGTAAATTCAATAAACGCCTCATCGAGCACGAGCACCGTGCGCGGATTACCGGCTAGTAAGGCTGCCAATACCTCCAACTCCAACACGCTGCCGGATGGGTTGTTGGGGTTGCAAACAAACAGCAGCTCGCTGGTTAGCGGAGTATCAGGCTGCAACTCTTCCCAAGCCAGAAACTGCAACCGGTGGCCGTGTTGGCGGCAGGCATCTTCGTATTCAGCGAAGGCCGGCGAGAGCACCGTGCTACGGCCGCCGGCCCAGGTTTGCGCCACCAGGTAGATGCTTTCGGTGGTGCCGCTACTTACCAGCACTTGCGTGGGCGCGAGGTCGTGGTGGGCGGCTATTTGGGTGGCCAGACTTTCGGCCAACACCTCGGGGTAGCGGTTCACGGTGGGCCACTGGCGGAAAACGTACTCTTTCAAGCCGGCCGGCTCGCACCCGTACCAGACGTTGGTGCTGAAATCCGCTACGATAGAGTGGGAGTGGCGGTAGCCGTCGTCGCCATGGCCGTGCAGCATAGGGTAGAGGGTAAATGAATCAGGGTTGCAGCGCAGCGTAAATCTGCGGCATATCTACATTTTCGCGGATCAGGGTTGCCAGGCGGTTGAACTGCTCGTCTTTGAAAGCTGCGAAGTCAAAGGGCTCGGTAGCTTGCTCTTGGGTGTAGGGCGCCAGCAACTCATCGACCACCACGGGATTGTCGAGGATGCCGTGCAAATAGGTGCCCCAGCAGCGCGGCCCGGCAAAGTAGCCGTCGGGGGTGCCATCGGTGAGCGTGGCTACGGGCTGGGCCGGACCGTCGGCGGTGGTAATGCCCATGTGAATTTCGTAGCCCTGGCAGGTGGCCGCGGCTTGGTCGCGGAAAGCGAAGTGGCGCTGCTCAGTGGTTTTGTGGCCCTGTAGCACGGTGCGCACGGGCAGCAAGCCCAGGCCAGCAGTGGCCGCCACGCGGCTTTCCACGCCCGCGGGGTCTTCCACCGAGCGGCCCAGCATCTGATAGCCGCCGCAGATGCCCACCACCGTTTTGCCGGCGCGGTGAGCCTGCACGATGGCCGCCGCCAACCCGTTATTTTTCAGAGTTATCAGGTCGTCGATGGTGTTTTTGCTGCCGGGCAGAACGATGATGTCGGCCTCGGTTATTTCGCTGGCGTCGTGGGTATAAAACAAATGCACGCGCGGGTCGTGACCGAGCACGTCGAAGTCCGTGAAGTTCGACATGCGACCGAGCAGTACCACGGCCACCTGCACCCGATTAGCAGGGCCGGTACCGCGCTGCTTACGAGCCAGCGCCACGGAGTCTTCTTCTTCCAGAAAAATGTCGCGGAAGTAAGGCAGCACGCCCACCACGGGCACGCCGGTTAATTCTTCGAGTTGCTGGCGGCCGTCGGCAAACAGCCGGGCATCTCCCCGAAACTTGTTGATCAAAATACCTTTGATGCAGGCTTTTTCTTCGGGTTCGAGCAGCGCTAGCGTGCCGTACACGCTGCCGAAGACGCCGCCCCGGTCGATGTCGGCAATCAGGTAGGTGGCGGCGCCAGCGTGGCGGGCCATGCGCAGGTTGGTGATGTCGCGGCGCTTCAAATTCAGTTCCGAGATGCTGCCTGCGCCTTCGAGCACCACCGGCGAAAAGCGCGCCGCCAGCCGGTCGAAAGCCTGGGTTGCGGCCACAAACAACTCGTGCCGGTCATTCTCGCGAAAGTATTCGTAGGCCGATTGCGTGCCGATGGGTTGGCCGTTGAGCACCACCTGCGAGGCCTGGTCGGAGGTGGGCTTGAGCAGCACTGGGTTCATATCCACGTGGCAGGGCACGCCGGCGGCTTCGGCCTGCATGGCCTGGGCCCGCCCAATTTCTAGGCCTTCGGGCGTGGCGTAGCTATTCAACGACATATTCTGGGCCTTGAACGGGGCCGGCCGGTAGCCATCCTGGCGAAAAATCCGGCAGAACCCGGCCGTGATAACGCTTTTGCCCACGTCGGAAGCTGTGCCGACAAACATGATGGGACGAAGCATAGTACAAGAGCTACCAGTGGAAAGAGCGCCAAAGGTAGGGCTTGAACTGATTTCTGATTGTGTTTCTCTCCCACGACACCGAGCTATGCTTGCGCGGCCAACAAACACTCGGTATTTCGATTACAGTAAATCCAGCGCCTTTTCCATGAACGAGTTTAGACTTGCTTTCCTGCGCCAACTGGCCGCCGATTACCAGATGCACGACCAGCTGGCCACTGACCGAGCCGAGCGTTACCTGAATATCACGCCCGACACGGGTCCTTTCCTGGCTTTGCTGCTGCAAGCGGTGCACGCCCGCAACATCCTGGAAATCGGCACTTCCACTGGCTACTCTACCATCTGGCTAGCCGACGCCAGTTTAGCAACCAACGGTCACGTGACCACCCTGGAAATCAGGGCCGACCGTGTGGCTTTGGCGCGCGCAAACTTCGAGCAGGCCGGACTGAGTGCCCGCATCACTCAAGTGCACGCCCCTGTTGGAGTTTGGCTCGACACCGACATTCCCAATCCGTTTGACTTGGTATTTCTAGATGCCAACCGTGCCCAGTACGTGGCGCTGTGGCCGCGGCTGCTGTTGTTGGTGCGGCCCGGGGGCCTGTTAGTCGTCGATAATGCCGTTTCCCACCAGCAGGAGTTACAGGCCTTTTTCGCGTTGGTTAAAGCCACGCCGGGCGTTGAAAGCGTGGTGGTGCCTATCGGCAAAGGCGAACTATTGGTTTGGAAGGCACTAGAAACTGTGCCAGCTGGCTAAACAATAAAGCTAGCTTATGGCAATGAAGCCTAAAGGACTAAATTTCAGTGACAAAACAGCCTTAGTCACTACTGCATCTGATACGGCCACACCCATAAGTACAGCGGCAATTTCCGCGGTACTAATTCCAAGGTGTAAGCAGGTAAGTCTGTGAATTGTAGGTGGTATTGAAGGTTGCGCAGGCGTAGGTAACTGCAGAATGCAGGGTTATGCAAAGTCGGCGGCGTAGATTTTCTCTTTAGCTTACGCTCGTTACCTAACCAACCCCTGTTCATGCAAGCTTTTCTGCTCTCCGCGGTCTTGATCCTCGGCGCCTTATCAGTTTCGGCGCAGTCTCGGCCTCCTATGCGCTGGTTGAACGCGCCCAAAAAAGCAACAGTAACTGCTTCCAAGGTGCAGGTGCAAGTTGACGGCGGCACTGATTTCTGGCGGGTGACGCATTACGGCTTCATCCGCGACAACGGTCATTTTCTTTACCAAGAACAGGAAGGTGACTTCGTGGCGAAAGTGAAGGTGGTGGGGCACTACAAAGACCTATATGACCAAGCCGGACTCATGATTCGCCTGGACGAGAAAAACTGGATCAAGACCGGCATCGAGTACGTTAAAGGGGTGCAGAATGTAAGCGCCGTTGTCACGCGCGAGGTGTCGGACTGGTCGGTGGTGCCGCGGCAAGACAGCCCAGCCGCCGTGTGGCTCACGCTGCTACGCAAAGGCGACTACGTGGAAATTCAGTATTCTTTCGACAACCAGGAGTTTCGGATGCTGCGCCTGGCTTACTTTCCGCCCACGCCCGGCAAGAAAGTGCAGATTGGCTTGATTTGCGCCGCCCCCGATGGCAAGGGCTTTCCAGTCGAATTCGAAGACTTCTCCGTCAGCAAGCCTCCAGTTGCCAAGTAGGTAGAAGAAGAGAAAGCTTAAAGAAGTTAGTTACTCGTTGCCGGGGCCGGTAATGGGTCCTTCCAGATAGCGCCAGAAACGTCATTCTACTTGTAATCACCTAACCACCTGTTCTACATGATCAATTTGATTTACCAACAAGTACGAGCGGTTTCAGCTGCTCATAAGCCACGTGCTTCGCGTCGGCAGCTGATAGTAAAGCTAGTGGCAGGCGCGTGTTTGGGGTTCGGTTACGGTGCTCCGGCCGTGGTATCGGCGCAAACGATACCCGTAACCGTGCAGGCTGGCAACCCCAAGCAAACTATCAGCAAGCACATCTACGGGCATTTTGCCGAGCACCTGGGCCGCTGCATCTACGACGGCTTTTGGGTGGACGACAAGCTGAACGTGCCCAAGCAGGGCCGAATTCGGATGGACATCGTGGAAGCCCTCCGCAAGATCAAGGTGCCAAACCTGCGCTGGCCCGGTGGCTGCTTTGCTGATACCTATCATTGGCGCGACGGTGTGGGCCCCACGGCCCAACGACCCAAAATGCTGAATATGTGGTGGGGCAACAACTTGGAAGACAACAGCTTCGGAACTCATGAATTTCTGGAGCTGTGCAAACTGCTCGATACCGAGCCGTATTTGGCGGCCAACGTGGGCAGCGGTACCGTGCAGGAAATGGCCGGCTGGATGGAGTACCTCAATTCTAATGATGACACGCCCTTGGTGCTAGAGCGCCGCAAAAATGGGCAAGCTGAGCCCTATAAGGTGAGTTGGTGGGGCATCGGCAACGAGAGCTGGGGCTGCGGTGGCAACATGACCGCCGAGTACTACACCGATGTCTACAAGCGCTACGCCACTTTCGCCCACAGCTACCCAGCTTCGCCGCCGCTCAAAAAAATCGTGAGCGGGGCCAACGGCGACGATGCGCACTGGACCGAGACGTGCATGAAGAATATTCCCCTCAACCAGATGTGGGGCCTAACCCTGCACCAGTACACGCTACCCACTGGTAGCTGGACCGGCAGCAAAGGCAAAGCCACTGGTTTCAGCGAGCAGGAGTACTTCAATACCCTGAAGAACTGCCTGAAAATGGATGCCGTGGTGGCCAAGCACTCGGCCATTATGGACAAGTACGACAAAGACAAAAAGGTGGCGCTGCTTGTGGACGAATGGGGCGTGTGGACCGACGTAGAGCCCGGTACTAACCCCGGCTTTCTGTACCAGCAAAATTCGCTGCGCGACGCGCTGGTGGCTGGCACTACGCTCAACATCTTCAACAACCACTGCGACCGGGTGCGCGGGGCCAACCTAGCCCAGGCCGTGAATGTGCTGCAAGCGCTGGTGCTCACCAACAAGGAGAAGATGCTGCTCACGCCTACCTACCACGTGTTCGACCTGTATCAAGTGCACCAAGATGCGCAGTACCTGCCCTTGCAGTTCACAAGTCCCGATTACGAGCTTGAAGGCCAAAAGCTGCCGGCCCTGAATGCTTCAGCTTCAAAGGATGCTAGCGGGGCAGTGCATATCTCGCTGGTGAACCTGGATACCAAGAAGACACTTAAGCTGGAAACATCTTTGGCTGGCGTGAATTGGAAAACCGTTTCGGGTCGCATTCTTACGTCCCCTAAAGTCAATGATTACAATACGTTCGAAAACCCTAATAAGGTGAAGCTCACCAGCTTCAGCGGCGCCAAGAAGCGCGGCGGCAACCTGGCCGTGGAACTGCCCCCGCAGTCGGTAGTGGTGCTGGAACTGAAGTAGGACCGAGCAATCACGCATAATCCAGTCCTAAGAACAGTCTACACCCCGGAAGAGGTTTGCTTGCAACAGCCTCGACAAAGCAATCCTCTTCCGGGATTATCGACGTGACGAGGTTCAAGAAAGACCAGTTCTACTTGTAGGTCACGCCCGTTTACGTATTCCAACTACCTAATTCGATTTATCTACCTCATCCGGACTGTCTACAAGTAACTTATTTAGCGCCACACGTTTCGTAAGAAACGTAGCCAGTTGCCGTGCATCATATTCTCGATGTCCTGCGCCGAGTAGCCCCGGTTGGCTAGCAGGGTAGGCACACTTTGCAGATCAGCAATAGTTTGCAGGTCGTAAGGGCATTGCTCGCGGCCGAAGGCGCCGTCCAAATCGGTGCCCATACCTACGTGCAGGGTGTTGCCGGCCAGTTGGCAGATATGATCGATATGATCGATTAGCACTTCCAGGTTGCAGTTCAAACCCTGCGGTGTTGATACGCCTCTAACCCAGTTCGGTACCATCATCCATGCATCCAAAGCGCCCCCAATCACCGCGCCGCGCGCAATTAGGGCCTTGATCTGCTCGTCGCTGTACTGGCGATTGTGATTTACCAGGGCCCTGCAGTTATTGTGGCTCGCCCAAACGGGCCCGTTGAAGTGGTCGAGCGCTTCCCAGAAGCTGTCATCACACAAATGGGTTGCGTCGAGAATAATATTCAAGCGCTCCATTTCTTTCAGCAACTCGTGGCCTGCGGGGCCCATAAAGCCGGTGGCATCGGTGCCTTGCGCGTAGCGGCCAGGTCCGTAGTGTGCGGGGCCTACGGCCCTCAGACCGCGGCTGTACGCTTGCTCTAGGTGCGCCACAGTAATCAAAGAATCGGCCCCTTCCAAACTCAAGATGTAACCGATGGGCTTGTGTGCGGTAGGAGTATCATCGGCCCAATGCGCCAGGTGCTGCTCCAAGGTGGCGCGGTCGTTTATTTGCACCATTTCTCCAGCTGCTTCCATGGCTTGGTACCAGGCGAGTTGGCCTTGGGTTTGCGCCCAGGCCTGCGCCGGCGAATGCCAACCCGGTAAGGCATTGTCGGGCGCAACGAAGCGGGCAATTTGGGTGGCTACTACCAACCCGATGTTGCCCTTGCGCAGCTCGGGCAAACTCACTACTGCCTTCCCTCGGTCGGGCTTATCCGTCAAGTGTGCTTCGCGCTCATTTATGACCGCTACGGGTTGGGTTAAATCCCGATTCCATTCCAGCGCGTTCATGCTCAAATCCAGATGGGCATCTACTATCAGCATACACTAAAACGTGATTTTACGGTCGCGCGCAATGGTTTTCCACTCGCCAACCACCTCTCGGTCTTGAATGGTAACAGCCCGCTCGTACAAGGCAACGGTAGGACAAATATGATAAGGCAAACCGTAGAGGACGTCGCCTACCTGATAACCATGGCTGGGTCCGGCTTCCAAGACCAAGTGTTCCTCGCTTTGGCTGATAGGCGCAAGTTCCGGGGCATTTAGAAAGGTTACGCGCTTATCTAGAGAACTTTCGGCAGCAATGGATTTGTGACCTAGATCTACGCATAGCTTAGTGGCATCGGGCAAGGAAATAACCCGGCTCAGCACCAGCGCCGCAGGTGAAAACGGCTGTTCCACACAGGTCTTTCCGTAGCCGCCATCCCAGTAAATAAACGTTCCCGGACTGCATTCCACGCCTTTGCGGGTGGCGTGAATAGGGAATGTAGGGCTTCCCCCGGCCACTACTATTGGGTCCAGGCCAACCGCGCGCAGTTGGGTGGCCACGGCTTCGACTTGGGCGAAGGCTTGGTGGCAGCGCTCGGTACGCACTGTGAAGTCTTCGTCGCGGATATGGCCATCATAAGCGTGCAGTCCCACAATTTCAACGTTGGGTAGTTGCTGGCACTGCTCGTACAAAGCTACCGCCGCTGCCGGGGCAATGCCCGACCGGTTCATGCCCACGTTGAAGTCTAGAAACACCGGAATTGTAAGCGCGCCAGCCGCAGCTAACGCGTTGAGTTGCTGGGCCGCGGTATACGTATCGATGAGGCACGAAAACCTGGTTTCGGGGTAGTGCTTGATCAACTGCACAAAGCGCTCTGCTTTAGGCCCAATGGGTTGGTAGGCCAGCAGCACGTCGGGCGCGTGGCAGAGCGCCAGCATTTCAGCTTCGGCAATGGTAGCGCACTTAAACTTGCCGATGCCGGCTGCCATTGTGAGTTGAACCGCTTCCTGGTTTTTATGCGTTTTCACGTGCGGCCGCAACCGGCTGACATCCTCGATGCTGGCTGTTAGTTGCGCTAGATTTTGCTTAACCCGGTCCGGATACACCAGTAGCGCGGGCGTATCGAGCATGCCGACGTCAGAAATGCGGAACCACTCTTCCATATAGATGACCGTGCCGGGACTTAAGCTAATTCGAAAAGCGCCTCTATTTCCACCGGAATGTTGTCCGGCAGAGAGCCGAAGCCCACGGCACTGCGCACCCCAACGCCATTTTCGGGACCCCACACCTGTGCAAATAACTCGCTACAGCCGTTGATTATATAAGGATGCCTCTCAAAGTCAGGCGTGCAGTTAACCATGCCGAGCACTTTGATAACCCGTTTCACTTTGTTTAAACTGCCGAGGTTGGCGACAATGGTTGACAAGATGGCTAAACCGACCTGCCGGGCAGCCAGCTTGCCTTGCTCAAGATCAAGGTCCAAGCCAATGCGGCCAATAATCAAGCTTTTATCGTCCTGCACGGTTCCGTGCCCCGAAACGTATAAGTGGTTGCCGTCAATCAAACAAGGTTTGTAAACGCCTAACGGCGTAGGTGCTGGCGGCAGATGCAAGCCTGTGTGAGCGAAGTTTTCCTCGGGAGTACCCATAAGAAGCCGGTAAGTGATAAGTTCAGCAAGTAACAAAACGCCAACAACTCCGGGAGTGCTCAACGGCCATACCCAACGAAGCACCCAAAAGCTATTGTTCTTGCCAAAGTAAGCCTAGTCTTTGAATATTGAGGAGTTGTAAAGGCGAGGCAAGTCAAGAACTGCAAGCATCTCGTCACTAACTTCCAGAACTAGCACTGATGAATAAAGCTTGCACCGTAATGCATTCTGGTTAAGTTGGCGGAATTGTACGAGTGAAATTAAACTCGCTTACCTTACTACCGATAATTAAGCATTATCGGTAGTAAGGTATTTTGTACTAGCTTTGGGTATAAAATAAGTCTTAGCAACCATCCCTATACTATTGCTTATGAACAAACCACCCTTGCTGCCCGTGGTGGTACCGACCCGCACGCATTCTTTAGTGGAGCTGCCGTCGTCGGTGGCCCGGTACGTAGAAGCTGGTCTGCATGGCGCCGAGAACACCAAACGAGGCTACGCAGCTGATCTGCGCAGTTTTCAGGATTATTGCGAGCATCATCAGTTATTACACTTGCCAGCCGAGGTGACGACGGTTGCAGGCTACGTATCTCAAATGGCCGACCGCGGCATGAAGCTGGCAACTATTCGGCGGCATGTGGCAGCTATTGCCAAGCTCCACCAGCTAGCCGGTCAGCCTTCGCCTACCAGTCATGAGGCCTTGAATGTAGTATTAGATGGTATTGCCCGGATCGTAGGCAAACGACAACGCCAAGCCCCGGCGTTTACAGTCGCCGAACTCAAGCAGGCAATCAAAGCCATGGATCTAACCACTCCCACAGGGCTTCGGGACCGGGCCGTACTGCTGCTCGGCTTCGCTGGCGCCTTTCGCCGCTCGGAGCTAGTAGCACTCAATGTGGAAGATGTAGAGCTGACTCGCCAGGCGCTGGTTATTCATATGCGCCAAAGTAAAACCAACCAGTACGGCCAGGAAGAAGACAAAGCGGTATTTTATGCTCCTAGCGCCGACTTCTGTCCGGTGCGAGCGGTACAAGAATGGATTACGTGCTTAAACCGAACTACCGGGCCGTTATTCACACGTATGAGTCGCGGCAATCAGAATCGACCCGCCCAACCAAGCCAAAATAGACTAACCGACCAAAGCGTCAATGATTTGGTGCAGCGCCACTTAGGCATTATGTACTCGGCCCACTCCTTGCGCGCTTCTTTCGTAACCACTGCAGTGGAAGCCGGGCAATCAAACAAAGCCATTAAAAACCAAACCAAGCAGAAAACGGATGCGATGATTGAGCGTTACGCACGCCTCGATGATGTAAAGCGGTTTAACGCGGCGCAATACTTAGGTCTATAAATCAGTCAACCAGATGACGATGATTGGTCACCTAAATTATAACTAAACGAGGCCAACTTGTTTTATGCTTCGTCAACTGGTTTGCAGAAAAATACTAATTCAAAATCTTTGGATTTGACCTTGTAAAACAAGATTTGTAGGCGCTAGTCACACGCAATGTCCGCAACATAGAATGGCATAGGTACTATAGCATTCTACGTTGCAGGTGCAAAACGTTAGGTCCACTAGCGTCATTGATGCATGCGCCCGCTTACGTTCCTAGCGGAAAATTGAAGACCACCCGGGAGCCATCAGGAGCAATGGCTAGCATTTGCACCATACCACTTTGGGCAGAGAGCAAGGCCGCTTCAACATCCTTAGGACTTGCAACTGCTTTGCCGTTGACGAAGGCTATGATCGTGCCGCTGGGTATTCCTAGGTGGTCGAAGAAGCCATCTTGCCGAACCTCCGTCACTAGTACCCCCGCCCGTAAATTGAGTTGTTGTTTCAACGACGCGGGCAAGGGGGCAAAGATGGCTCCGAGCTTGTTGTAGATTTTATCGAGGTCGGCATTGCTTTTAGCTGTTGCCGTGGTTTCCTCCCTTTCAGCGTAGCGGAAGTGGAACGAGTGTTGTTGTTACGCCGATAAGTGAGCTTGACAACATCTCCAGGACGGTGCCGGGCAATTCTTTCCGAAAACTCCGAAGATGAGTTTAGCGCCACGCCATCAATGCTTTGAATGATGTCGCCTTGCTGCAAACCGGCCGCGGCCGCCGCGCTGTTGCCAAGCACTCCGGTTATGTAAACGCCTTTAACAACGCCCGGCTCAAGGCCTTGCTGCCGTAAGAATTGTGCTTCAGCCGGTGGCGCCGGAAAGGAAACGCCTAACAATCCGCGTTTAACCGCGCCGAATTCGCGTAAGTCACCTAGAATCTTCTTGGCTAGATTCACCGGAATTGCAAACGAATAGCCAGCATAGCTACCGGTTTGCGAAGCAATGGCCGAATTAATACCAATCAGTTCGCCATTGGTGTTGACCAAAGCCCCCCGCTGTTGCCAGGATTGATGGCCGCATCCGTTTGGATAAACGATTCCACACCGGTATTTCCCGTTGGTTCCGCGTACCCGGTGCCGTTGTTTCGACCCGGCCGGTTGATGATGCCGAGGCTACGAGCTTTTGCACTGACAATGCCGGCCGTAACGGTGGTATTAAGGGAAAACGGATATCCGACGGCCACCACCCACTCTCCTACCTGCACACTATCGGAGTTGCCAAGCTGAAGAGTTGGGAGGTTGTCACCCTTGATTTTAAGCAATGCCAGATCAGTGTTGGGGTCGCGACCAACAAGTTCCGCTGGAAACTGCCGGTTGTCTGGCAAAACTACGTCGATGGTAGCCGCATTTTCCACCACGTGATTGTTGGTCGCGATATAGCCATTGCTGGCAATAAGTACGCCGGAGCCCGAGGCCGTGGCTGTGCTACCTCCAGAGGGCAGGCCATAAGCTTGATCGAAAGGGCTGTTGTAGTCTGCCGCCGCGGCGTAAGTGGTTTTGATATGCACCACCGCAGGTGTCGCTACCTTGGCGGCGGTTACAAAATTGCCGACTTGTGATGAGGTGGTGCGCGTTGAGTGACTTTCCTCTAAGAACGCGGCGGGTTTTCGTGCGTTATCATCGGGCTGATTCGAGTTCTTTTTACTTGTGCAGCTACTGCCTGTTAGCTGTACAAGGCAAAAGCCCCCGGCAAGCAAAAGGATCGTCTGTTTTCTCATCGGACTGGTTTTAGGATATAGCTAGAAACTGCCCCCTCATGTCTGAATCTAAGACAGAGGAAAACCATCTAAACGTAATCAAGCCCGCAAGGTGCACTTGCCTGCTTAAAACTCTGAGTATCCGTAATACCATACGCACTGGTAAGGACCCAAATCGGTTTGCTATTTGCTCTATTTTTTTAACGTTCCGTCAACACTACTCTTGCGCTATGCGATGCAACTGTTGGTCATTATTTCGGTGATTGCATAACCCGAATCTTATAAATAAACCAGAACGCATTAGGTCTATAAACTAAGCCATCTCTTAAGTTTGGATTTCGGCAAAAAGTGCTGTTTCACTGATGAAAGCACTAAGTGAATTAGACGTCAGTGCGCATGGTCATCAGACCTTCTATGAGGAAATTTTTTATTGGATAAACCATGTTAATGACTATATTGATCTTAAGATAGACGAGTTTATAGTGTTTAAAAGCAAAGAAATGAGTGATCTATTTAATCCCATAATGGGAACAAAATTTCATTTATTCTAAATTTGAAATAACTTTCATATAAACTTTCTAAGAATCTATAATTATTTTTTACTTATTCCTCTAACATTGGACTTTATTTAACGAACAATTCTCGTTGTTGGAAGTGCAATAAGGTGCGTTTGTCGGAAACAGGGCATGTTCATCATATATGACTTAACCTATTTGCTATAAACACCATGTAAATAAGTGCAATTCAGTACTCTATCTTTGTCCTGTTCTGAATCACTTACCACACCGCTCGCTCTATCTTTTATGAAACTCAGCGCTCACCCCTTTCACCCCGTTACCGGCGACCTGCTCCCGACTTATCGCGACGCCTATCTACGCGGCGACCTGACCAGCAAGAACACGGCTGCCGTCGACGCCTACCTCAAAGCCAACAGCCAGCACGGCGACGCCACGCTCCGCCGCTACTACGAACTCAACCAGGCCGGCCATCAGGTGCAGCCCCTGGGCTGGGTGGCCCGCCAGTTCGAGCTCATCCGCACCGAGCCCCAGCGCTTGCGCCGCCGCGCTACCTCGCTAGTCGCGGGCAGTGCCCTGCTCGGCGGGGCCGTGTTTGCCGGCACCAACTTGCCCACCAACGAGCACGCCATTACCACCGTAACGGCCACCGAACTGCCCGCCGAGTTGCTGGCCTCCACCGAGAGCAGCACTAGTGCCAGCACGGCCGCCAGCGCTGCCTCAACGCTGCGCTTGAGCAGCGTGCGTGGCCGCATCCTCGACGAGAACGGCCAGCCGCTGGTCGGGGCAACCGTTATCGACAAAGTCAGTGGCCGGGGCGTGAGCACCGATGCCGCCGGCAACTATACCTTGCTCGTGCCCCTGGCCCAGACCCCGGTGCTGCAGTACGGCTACGCCGGCTATAGCGAGGAAGAAATCAAGCTCACCGGCCGCGGCACGCAGAACGTGACGCTGTTGCCCCGTCAAGAGAAAACCAAGAAACACCATTGGTGGCAGTTCTAAGCTTCGGCGGCGCGAGGTGAAGCGTACAGCACTTGCTTTTCGGTAGTTGTTATGCCTAGATGCACTTTCGGCTAAGTCGTTGAATTGCTCACTTACACATTTTCAATTTTTCTATCTCCTTTACCTCTTCTTTTTGTTTTTATGTCATCTGCTAAGCAAACCGTTAAAGAAATACTAGCTGAACTGCCCACTCTGCTTGCCGTGGCCGTTGTAGAAACGGAAACCGGCATGGCGCTGGCCGCTCATTCCAATATTGCCGATTTTGATATCGATACGGCGGCCGCTTATAACACCGAGGTCGTGAAGCAAAAGCTGAAAGCCATCTCGGCCCTCAAGCTCAACCAAACCATCCAAGACATTCTGCTCACGCTGACCGACCAGCTGCACGTGATTAAGCTCTCCACCAAAGGCGATAAGTTCATCTACTTGGCTGTTAACGCCCGCGACACCAACCTAGCCGTCGCCCGCCAAATTTTGAAAGCGCATACTGCTGTTCTGAACTAAGTAAATTCTTAGGAAAGTGATAAGGCCCGTTAGTATATCTAACGGGCCTTTTTTGTGTTTTTAAGTGGACACTTCTCCGTCTTAAAAATCGTAGTTACACAACTACACTAAGTCTTTATGCTTACTGCTCTAATAACTGAACATTGCGGAATGCGGCCGAGCTGATACGGGGTACAGTAGTACTAGTTCGAGGCAAGCAGCTAAGCTGTTTGCCTGAACTCGGCGGGAGTAAAACCAGTTTTGTGCTCGAACAAATGGCTGAAGTACGAAGGGTTGTCGAAGCCTAAGTGAAAAGCTGTTTCGCGAAGGCTCATGGAAGTGCTGAGCAGCAGCCGTCTAGCTTTTTCCAGTAGCGCGTAGTACAAATGCTGTTGCGCGTTCTGCCTGGTGTGCGTGCGTAGTACGTCGCCTAAAGATGCGGGCGACACGTGTAGCGCCTCAGAAAAGTGCTGCACGATAGGCAGGGGCTGCTCAATGGAGCTATCTAGGTAACTGGCAAGTAAATCCTCGAAGCGGCTGAGCACGTCGGCCCTGGCAGCTAGGTGCTTGGTCGAGCTATCTAAATTCAGATTTGTATACTATAAATTGTAGAATAGGACAGTTATGGTTTGCGGTCCTTTCCTACACAATTTCTCTGATTAATGGTTCTTAGTAGTAGCCTTCTGCTATTAACTTCAATGCCTTTTTAGCTTGCGGTTTGCCTTTGCAGGATTGCTAAACACGCTTCGTAAATACTCATTTGGTTCAAGTGTAGTCGCTCGTAACTTATGCATTTAAGCTTTGTGTCAACGCTGTTACAACCAACCAAATGCATGATTCGCGGCCTAAAATCCGTTTTACAGGAATATATATGAGATGGTGTTCAACGACGAAAAGCTACTAGGAATCAATGGCACTTTGTCACAGAATATCATAAATGCATTGATACATTGATACAAAATCACGGCGATGCCTACCATTATGCATCTAGCACGCACACTTACTCTTTGTACTTATCTGAGGATAGATAGTGCTAATCCAGAGAATGTTGGAGAGGGCCTCTGGCGACGCTGTAATTTTCAGTCAAAACACCAAAGGCTGGCACACGCTAAAACTCAGATTGAATTATGTATATACATTAAATGTATGTACATTTGTAATATTGTCTCCCTGTAGCGGCATTTAACTCTGTATTTATGGAAATTGGTATTGACAGTTTCGCCTCGCACTTACTGAGCAATAACACAGGTTCCACTTTGAGTGGTGCAGCAGCTATGAGCCAGTTGCTCGACCGCATCGAGCGGGCTGATCAAGTAGGACTCGACGTGTTTGGCATCGGTGAGCACCACCGGGTTGAATATCTTGATTCTGCCCCAACCGTGATTTTGGCGGCCGCCGCGGCTCGCACCAAGCGTATTCGCCTGACCAGTGCCGTAACCGTGCTTTCTGCGGCCGACCCGGTGCGCGTATTTCAGCAGTTTGCCACCCTCGACCTGATTTCGCAGGGCCGGGCTGAAATGGTAGTAGGACGTGGTTCCTCGGTTGAGGCATTTCCGCTGTTTGGATTCAACCTCGACGATTACGACGAGTTATTTGCTGAAAAGCTGGACTTACTCTTGGCGCTCCGCAAGACGGAAAAGATTCACTGGTCGGGGCAGTTTCGGCCGGCGCTGACTGGTCAGGGTGTGTACCCGCGGCCGGTGCAGGCGCAATTGCCTATCTGGCTCGGCGTGGGTGGCACGCCCGAGTCGTTTGTGCGAGCTGGCATGCTAGGCTTGCCGCTGATGGTAGCTGTCATTGGAGGCGACACCCACCGCTTTCGCCCGCTCGTGGACCTTTACCGCGAAGCCGGCCGCCGCGCGGGCTTCACCGCCGAGCAATTGCCTGTCGGGCTGCACTCTTTAGGCTACGTGGCTGAAACAACGCCGGAAGCGCACGAAGCATTTTTCCCAGGATATGCTCGCACCTTCTCCGCCCGTGCCAAAGAGCGGGGTGGCCTACCCGTCACCCGGCCGCAATTTGATGCGCAAGTGGGTCCGCGCGGGGCATTGCTAGTAGGGAGCCCCGAAGAAGTAGCAACCAAAATTCTACGGCATAGCGAAGCGTTAGGCGGTATTTCCCGCGTCACTTTCCAAATGGACGTTGCCACTCTGCCGCACGCCAATATCATGCGAGCAGTCGAGCTGCTTGGCACGCGAGTAGCCCCTTTGCTGCGCTGAACTGCGACGCTACATCACTTTATAAGCTGACAGGCCAAGAAGTAGCAATGGGCTATTGATTAATAGAGGAAGTGGCTGACTCAAACGCCACAATTCGATTTCTATGAAAAAATAGAAAATCTGAAACTATGTATGTACATTATATGTATATACATCAACAAGGTTCAATAGTCGCCTTTTACCGAGGATCATCTTTCGTGTTGACCTCATTTCTCTAAGACTATTTGTAAGCTAAGTCCCTATGAACGTTTTATTGATTAAAGGTACTCCTAAGTCCGCCGAGACATCTGTGTCACTGCAAATGGCCCAGGCCTTCGTTGAAACTTACCAAGTTACTCATCCTTTGACCGAAGTAACGGTGCTCGACCTTTATGCCGACGAGGTACCACTGCTGGACGAGGACGTGTTCAGTGGCTGGGGGAAACTTGCCGCTCAATTGCCTCTCACCGCGGTAGAAAGCCGCAAAGTGGAGCGCTTAAGCAACCTAGTGGATCAGTTCCTGGCGGCAGATACAGTGGTGTTTGCTTTGCCCATGTGGAACTTTGGCTATCCGCCCATGGTGAAAGCCTACCTCGACGCTATAGCCGTGGCCGGCAAAACCTTCCGCTATACTGCTGAGGGACCCATAGGCTTGGCTGGCAACAAACGAGTAGTGGTATGTGAAGCCCGCGGCGGCGTTTACAGCAGCGGCCCGGCCCAAGCTATGGAGCATACTAGTAGTTACTTAACTACGTTCCTAAGTTTTATTGGCATCACCAACGTGCAGTTCATATTGGCTGAAGGTTTGGCCATGGACGCAACTCAGCTTCCTGCCCGGCGCCAAGAAGCCCTTGAGCGGGCACGCCAAGCCGCTACTCCCCTAGCGGTGGCGGCGTAGGCATTTGTGCGCTTTCTGCTCCCTTAAAGAAGATCCCAATCAAGCATCTCTTTTCGTCTGCACGTCAACAGCATACTGCTTCTGCCTAAGTATAAAGCACTGGAAAACAGAGACAACAAAAGCCCCGCTATCTGCAGATAGCGGGGCTTTTGTTGTCTCTGTTTATACTAACTCACTTCGGTGGCCTGGCCTTTATAATCTCAACTGAAGCTAATGGTCTAAGTCATTTCATTAGAGGGCATGGGATTAATTAAGTGGGGATTTTGCTTGATAACTCCCGCTTATTATTGTGCTTAAGCTACTCGCTAGCCGGATCTGACGTGCAGTATGAGTTTAGAAAGTATGCTACACAACAGGCCCGCGAGTTGCGGCTATCAGTTCTTCGGCGCTCATGTTGCTGTGAATAGCCAGTTCCGCGGCGGCGCTTGTTTCCTGGGCTTTGTGGGCGTAATCGTACATGGTGTGCTCGTAGGCCTCAATAGCGGCATTCAGACTGCTGAACTGCCCGCTGGTTAAGTTGTCGGCTAGCGTAAGGGCATCTACCAACCCGATATTGACGCCGATGCCTGCAAACGGCGACATAGCGTGGGCGGCGTCACCTACCAAGGTGATGGGCTGCGTTACCACCCGGTCAGCAACCAGCGGCACTCGGTTGATAGCAAGGAATGAAACGCTGGTAGTGGCTTGAAACCCTTCGTGGTAAACGGGTGCCCAGTTCGTTAGTTTTTCGGCCAACACCTGCACCACGGCCGCTGGGTCGGGTGCCAGACCGCGCTGGGCAAACCAATCGGCAGGCCCGCGGAAAGTGAGGTAATAATGGATGCTACCGTTGGCTTTGGTGTGCGCAAAAAGGGTCTTACCCTCGCCGCGCGCTATCAGATTGCCGTGGTTGACCAGGGCTGAGAAAGTTGGACATGTGATGTCCGGATTCGGAATATCGCCCTGAATGGCCACTGTACCAGTGAATTCGACTTTGGTGCCCGTCACGTAGGCGCGCACTTTCGAGTGGACGCCACTAGCCCCAACCACCATATCTGCTACTTGGTCGGGCTGGCCAGCAAAGTGCAGCACGAAACGCCCATCAAGTTCTTCTACGCTTTGAAAATGCTGGTCCCAGACTACGGTTGCAGGCGCTAGGCTAGCTAGCAGCAACTGGTGCAGGTCTAGGCGGTCAATTTCCGGCCGGCTAAACAACGGGTCGGGCTCTTCCTCGACAGCGATAACGCCGTGTTGATCGGTCATTCGCTCCCCGGTTGGGCGGGCTAGTTGGCGAAATTGGCTCATGACACCCGCGGCTTCAAGGGCTAACTGACCGTCTTCGGCGTGGATGTCGAGCGTACCGCCAGATGTGCGCACTTGCTCGGGGCTGCGGTCACGTTCGTAGACTGTTACTTGCGCGCCGCGCCGCTGAAGAATACTGGCCAACGCTAAGCCCACAGGCCCACCGCCGACAATAGCAATTTGCTTGTTGCTGACAAGATTCGTTTGCATAGGATACAATGTTTTCAACAAAAGTATCCTGTCCAATCAGGGTAAAATAGCTTATTTCACCCGTAAAATAGTCGTATTCAACAAAGGAAAGAGCCTTAGCACGAACGCATAGCCTGATACTTTTTGGGCGTCAATCCGTGGTGCTTAGCAAATAGCCGAGCAAAGTGACTCAGGTTGGTGAAGCCGAGCTTATACCCCACTTCCGATACGGATAAGTAGGCAAGCTGCCTTTTAGCTTCTTCCATCCGCGCGGCCTGGAAGTAATTGTAGAGGCTAGCGCCGAACACCTGTTGAAACAGCTGCCGCATCTTGGTTTCACTTAACCCACAACTTCGGCTAGGCTAGGCAGGTTGGGAGGGTCCGATAGGTTGGCAAGCAGCGCCGTGCGCACCTGATAGATTTTCTCGGCATCAGCTGGGTGCAGGAGCCGAACTGGCGTCATTGCCCGCAGCGCTAGCTCCCAAAACAGCCAGTACAGCAATTCTTGCATTTTGATTTTGTAGAAGAAATTATCCAATGGATGCGCTGGCCGCGACACAGCCACTTGGCGCAGGACCGCCTGAATTTCCGGAGTCAGCAATGTATCAAGCACCACTGGGTGCTGGTTTGTAAACAAAGCTGGCAGCAGCTTCTCGGCGTCAGGCAGCCAGTTGCTTAGCAATGTCTTATCGATAGCCAAAGCCACAATAAAAATGGCAGTCTGAGCGGGTAGCTGCGTGGTTAACCCAAGGGTGGAAGAAGTAATTCGGGCGGTAGAGAGGTGCAAGGCGGCCTGCGGGGCCGGGTCGAAGGCATGAAAGGCTACGAGCAAGGTTTCAGGCTGCGTATAATCGGCCTCTCGATCTAAGGTTAGGGCCTCGGTTAAAATGAAGCTGTGAATAGCAAGTTTTAGTCCTGGCTCGGGGGACAGCAGCCTCATAAAGCCTGTGCCGATACTGGTCGGCAGATGCAGGGTATCACCGCTCCAGTGTCCACCGCTGTCTTGAACTAAGTCGAAAAGCCGCCGCAGGCCGGAGGCAGTAGGGTCCATTTTAGGTAAAGGAGTGAGATAACGGACTAAGTAACAAAAATCACTTTTCGAAAGCTATAAGACGTCACAGTTACGAGCGTAGCTAACGGTAATAACGCTCCGTGACACGTGGATGGAAGCTACAGTCCTGACGTAGTATACCCTAATATGGCTGTTTCGCCTTCATCAGCAAGCACAAATGACTGACTCGCGGCGGCTACTTCATAGTGAAATACAACGTCGGTTTCAAAGGCTACGAAGTAGTTGCATAGCAATTTCAGCGCACGAGCCTGCCAATTATCGGGAGCGAGAAAAGCCGCAAGCAAGGTGGTAGACAATGAAGGCAAACGTACTTCCAGCGCGGGCAGCGTTTCTTGATAGGCTCCGCTCAGCACAAAGTCGCGCCCTAGTTCACCTTGACCTAGCACAGTTCCGAGCGCTGCTCCCGGTTCCGTGAGGTCTTCGGCCGCAAAACGTAGAGGCGTTATCGTCCGCAGACGCACAGGTACTTCCAGTACGCATTCAAACACCTGCTGCGTACGGGGCAGGTCCCCTACAATGCCGTGCGCCAGAGGCAGCAGGTAAAGCAGCGTCGTTACTTGCCGCGGCGGCAGTTGCCCAGCTATTTCCCAGAACCGCGCCAGCACTTCGTTATACCACTGTGCCGACAGGTTGGTCATGTAGCGTCGCTCTTCTTGTTCGAGCAGCACCCGAAAGCGGTAAAATTCTTGCTCGAAAGGCAAGAAAAAGCGTCGAGTTGCCTTTTCGCGGCGCCGTTGAGCCTGAATATCGGCAATCATGGCTCGCACGCCGGGCGTCGGAGCCGGGTCGCCGGCATGATGAAATACTTGTTGAGGCAAGGCATCATACAGACCCTCCCGATGCACTTCAACAACAGTTTTGGGAGCGCGCCACTGTTGCTCGGCGGCCTCCTCACTCACGGCGCCTATGTCGCGACGGTAGCGGCGAGCAAACAGGCTGACCGGCCGAACAACAAAGTCATCGAACGAGTAACCGTGTGCCAGCAGATCGGCTAGCACCACTTCCAGCCGCAGGTCAAACGGCTGGCGGCGCAATTGCTCGAGCAGCCGGCGTGAAGTGCCCGTAACCGGCGAGTTCGGCCTTGCCGATGCCGCAGGTGGCGGGCCAAAGAGACGGGCTGAAAGGCTGAGGTTTGGCATCCTATCTTTTTTTCCGACAACTTACAATCGGATGGTGAATACTTGATAACTATCCGTTAACAACCTGCCGAAGCTATGTTAGACGGCGAGAATAAGCGAATATTGTTTTCTATTCTCGCTTTTGCCCTACTAGCGACGGAAAAAGGGAGTTCTTTGCGCGTACGGAATTACTTTACTTATTGCCCTTCAAAGACTGAATAAAAGCTAGCTTTCTATGCTGACTCCTAATCCGGAAGCTCAGGCGCGCAGTTCAGCCAACAGCCTCTTATCCAATGCGCGCTCTAGCCTGCAACAGAATCCGACCTTTATCAGCATTTTCCTTTACCTCCTCAGCTGCCTGCTGCTTTTTGGCTTGCTTGGAGCGGGAGCGGTCTTCAGCCCGCTGTCCTACAAGGTAACCTTCTTGCTGGTGCAGGCCGGAGCCTTGTTGCTGGGCATCCTACACCTGTACGCGCAGCAAAAGTGGCTGCCTTGGTTCAACGTCGACGACTGGATTCATGGCACGACTATGACAGTGTTAAGCTGGTTAGCCGGCGCTCTGGGCATTGCCCTGCTGGTGTGGCTGCCGGGGCTAGAGGGGCGCCCGGCGCCTACGTCTTTTGTGATGGCCACGCTGCCGGCCCTGATTCCCTACTTCTTCTATGAAGCTTATCGCAGTTGGTGCCAAATCCCGGAGCACCAGTACAAGCTCTGGTACTACCAGCCCCACGCCCCCAACCCCGACCTAGCCCGCATGGATCTGAATAATTTCATGGTGATACACTTCTGGATGTCGCGTCGTTTCGGCGAGTCGTTGTACCATGATTTCTCTTCGAAGGCCCCTTACGAAATGCACGTCAGCGACCTGTTTCAGATTTTTCTTACCGACTATAACGCTCTCAAGCCCGATCAGGCCCTGCAGTATCTTGATGAGCAGGGCCGCCCCTACGGCTGGCTATTTTATGCCAAGCCGCGCTGGTGGCAGCGGCGTCGCTACTTCGACCCTGACTACAGTTTCCGTGACAACTTCATCAAGCAAGGCGACATTATTGTGGCCCGCCGCATAGCGCCCTAGAGTTGGCTGCGGCTTGTATAGTCGCTAATAGGGCCAGCTCTACCCCGTATCTTCTTTCGCTTCTTTTATGCTACCCGAAATAAAGCATTACCCCGTGAATTGGGTGGACGGAATGAAAATCTCCCGTCGCCATTTCAGTGAATTAGAGCAGTTTACTAGTGAACATCTGCGCGACGCGGTAGCCCAGGGACTGAGCGCCCACCGCTATGGTTTACTGCCTAGCGACGCGCACGGCCTTTCCTCGTTTGAGTTGTTGTTGAGCGTAGACCAGCAACAGGGCGTGCAGGCGCGTCTTACCCACTGCCGCGCCGTGACGGCCGGCGGAGCCCGCATTGAAATAACTGGGGGTAGCGAGCCATTGACGCTGCGCACCAGCCTGGCCCAGTTGCTAAGCACTTTCAATCTGCCTGCCACCGAACAATTGCGCTTTAGCGTAGTGGTATCGGTGAACCCTTACGTGCGGGTGCCTATGGGGCAGCCTGCTCCTGAGGAAGTTCCCCCACGCCACCCATACACTCGCCCTGAGTACCAGCTCAGCGTGGTGCCTACGCAGCAAGTAAACACGGCCGCTGTTAGCTCGTTTCATTTGGTGGTTGGCGAGCTAGTGTATGCTGAGGGTGTACTACGGCCTGTAGCACAATTTATTCCGCCGAGCACGGCCCTTACCAGCCACCCAGCCTTACTGCAATGGTTGCACCGGCTCGAACACGTACTGCAGGAAATAGAAGCCGATGCCTTTAAGATAATTCATAAGGTGAAGCTGCGCACTGATAAGAAAAGCCACCTCAGCGAGCAAGTTCACTTCATAGCCGAACGCACAGTGTTTGCTCTGGCCCAGCACCTGACTAGCTTGCATTTAAGCGCAGCCGAGCAGCCCCCCGTGTATTTGCTCGACCTGCTGTTGCGCTTATCCAAGCAGCTCAAAACTGCTCTCGACTGTTTGACTGAAGGCGAGCGAGAAGAACTGCTTAAGTATTTCGAGCAGTGGTCAGAGACGTTGCCTGCCACCTTGCTTAACGCGTTGAGTGCGGCCGTAACCGTGCGCTACGACCATCACCGCACGCATGAGCTGTTTGAGCAGCAATATGCTCTCTGGCAATTGATAGCCAATGTATTCCGCCAATTGGCCCAACTCGAGTATATCGGCAAAAACAAAGAAGGCTGGAAGACTTTCATCAACGAAAATCCAGTGGCCCCAAACGTGGCGCCCGAGAAGCCCGTTACGCGGTGGAATCCCTTTTAATTCCGTTTTCAGTTCGTTACTGCTCCCGCCTGCATGAAGCCTCTTAACCACACCGAACGCACGACCCGCCTGTGGAAATTCACGCTGTTTTACTTGCTGGCTCTGGCCTTGCCATTGGTAGCAGCCTACTTCCTGTTCTCGGACGGCTCTATTGCCGAGGAAAACAAGAAGCTACGCGACGAGCTTGAGCGCACCCGCACCGAGCAACATAAGCTACTCACACAGCTCGACACGCTCACCGGGCACCTGCAGCGCATCGAGCTCACCGACCGGCAACTACGCTCGGAAAGCAACGATTTGGTGGTGGGTGAACTTAATAAGCGTAGTCAGGACTACCTCAACGCCATTGCCGTCACGCTGAGTGAGCTACGGCGCGACTCCACCCAGATGCAGTTCCCAACCAATAAGCGCTTGGCCCACAATGTACTGCGCGACTTCGACTTGTTTCGCAGCAACCGCAACACAGTGGACTTCCTGCGCCAGTCGCTCGACAAGAAAGGCATTGATGTATCAGGCAAAGAGCAATTGGCCGCCGAGCTAGCTCAAACCAAGCAACTGCTGGCTACTTATCAGGCTGCTGCGGCCAACCGGCCCGCTCAGGTAATGATGGGTGGCGGCGGTGGTGGTAGTGGCGGCAGTAATGGCAGCGGCAGCGGGAGTTCAGCCCGGACAGCCGATTTGCAGCGCCGCCTGCAGGAAAGCAACGAACAGGTTTCCTTGCTTACCGACCAAGTAAGTTTCGCAAATGCTGATTGCCTGCGCCTGCGCGCCTCGGGCATGGGCAAGGAGCAGCGCAAAGAAATGCTAGAGCAGGCACGCAAGGGCTTTGTGGCCATCCTGCAAAACCCAAGCTCGGAAGCTATGAAAGGCAGCGTGGAGAAAATGATTGATTCTATAGATAAGGAGCTGGGCCGTAAACGAGGCTTGTTCGGTTATAAATAGCCCATTCGCGCCATGAGCCACGACTACTACCGCCTGCCGCTGAATTTCGAGGAGCTGCTGCAGCGCCGCCCACTTGCGCGCTGCTCGGTACAGGAATCTATTGCGCAGCACTTGTACCTGATGCTTACCACGCACTTCGGCGAATCGCGCTTCGATCCTGGCTTTGGCTGCGTGGTGTGGGAGCAAGATTTCGAGGCCTTAACCAACATGCGCTGGAAAGACAATGTGCAGCGGTCCGTCGAGCAGAGCATCCGGGAGCGGGAGCCACGCCTAGAACAAGTGAAGGTGGTAGTAGGCGTTGAAGACTTTGAAATTAAGGGGATCAACCAGCGCATCCGCAAGCGCCTCGACGTTACGGTACGGGCCGTGCTGCACCGCACCAATGAACCGTTTGCTTTCCGCGCCAACTTGTTTGTGGCGCCCCTCTCGGTGGGATAAAAGCCCTGGTTTTCAATAGAGTTGAATTTTGTACATGGATTTCTTCGAGGACTTCACCAAGGCTGGTATTAAGCGCCGCCTCACCCAAAAAGCCGCTGAAATGTGGGGCTATAGCGCGGCCGACTTGGAAGGCTTCGACCCACTGGTACACCTGCTGCTGGAAGCCTGCGCAGTGGAGCTCGAAAAGATTGGCCAGGAAATTAACAACACCCAATACCGTCTGGTAGAGCGCTTAGCTACGCTACTTAACCCCGACGTGGTGGATGCCCCGCGGCCAGCCCATGCCATTGCGCAAGCCCAGCCCCGTGAGCCCGTGCTAGCCCTGCCCGCCGACGCTCAGTTTGCATATATGCGGCCCGCCGTGGGGCGGGCTGCTACTGGCGGAGCCCTGTTCTTCTCCCCTCTACAATCCACGCGCCTTGCTGATGCAGCCGTGCGTTACTTGGCCACCGACGAGCAGGTGTGGCGCCTGGATGCAGCCGGGCAAAAGCGCCCCGTGGCAGCGGCCCGCCAAGGAGAACCTGCAACTCACCGCCGCCTCTGGCTTGGACTCGAACTCAACCCCGAGCTAACAACGCTGGGCGACCTAACCTTTTACTTCGATTGGCTTAACGAGCCGCGCCGGGAAGCTTACTTCACGTTTTTGCCCGGAGAAAGTTGGCGGTTAGGCGAGCAGCTTTTGCCTGTAATGCCTGGCCTAGCAGCCGCAACCGAGGATACGCCCTCCGCTCGGCTACACGAAGAATATGATTTTTTGCGCCGCGTCGAGCAGTACGTGCGACAACTCTACGCCCCGAGCTTTGTGCGTTTGTTGCCGGCTGCCAGCGCTGAGTTACAACCGTATTTACGCGAAAATTTCCCGGCCGCGCTCGGCTCACGCTTCAGCCCTGAGGTGACTAACAGCTTCACGCAACCACTGGTGTGGCTAGAAGTGCGCTTTTCTCATGCCCTTCCCCCAGAGGCCCTTACCACGCTCACCTGCGGCTTAAACTGTTTTCCCGTACTCAACCGCCGCCTCAACAAGCAGCTTTTTCGCTTGCAGCCAGCCCTCAACATTTTTCCGCTTGTCTCGGAGGAAGCTTTTTTGGCGCTCAAGGAAGTATATAGTTTGCGTAACGTAGTTTTCCGATCTACTACACTTAGCGGCCTCGACGAAACCGAAACGGACACCTACACCCTCCGCTATGGGCGGGCCGCTTCGATGCCCGCTCGGGCAAGGAGGCATTGCTGGAGCTTTTGGAATTGCTGCGCGACGAAAGCCGGGCTTTCACGGCTGCTGGTACCGATTTCGTAGCCACCACCCTGCGTGAACTCAATCAGAATCTGGCCCGCTTAGAGGAGCGCTTAAGCCAGACCGAAGCTGATCTTACTGGTGACCCGGCCCCCTACGTTATGCTGCGTCCCCGCGATGCCAACGACAGTGTGTACCTCGAGTACTGGTCGAGCGACGGGGAGGCTGGCAACCGCCTGCCTACCGGAACGAGCCTACTTGTCTACGATGGGCATTACCTGGAAGGGGTGCAGTTGCTTACTACCACCACTGGTGGGCGGGAGCGGCCCCGACCCGAGGAACGGGTACACGCTTTGCGAAAAAACCTGCTTAGCCGCAACCGCATCGTGACGCTAGAAGACATTCGGGCGGCATGTTGGGCCGAACTAGGTAGTCAGCTCAGCCAAGTGCACATCGAAAAGGGATTCCGTAATGGCCCTACGCCCACAGCCGGCTTCATACGCTGCATTCGGGTGCACCTCACGCCCGCAGCAGGCAGTCGTTTGTCGGGTCCAGAATGGCAACGGGCTACGCAAGAGTTGCAAGTGCTGCTAGCTAGTCAGTCCGCCATGAACTTGCCTTACGAAGTGAGTGTAGCAACTGCCAGCCTATAATTTCTTCTGGTTTTCTTCCGTGTAAGGGCGAAACTATGCCCCACTTCTAGGCCGGTACTAGCCGTAGTTTAGCAGAGTCCGGATAGTCGCCTACCATGACCATGCGCTGCGCAGTAGTGCTGATTACGCAGTAGAGCTTCTACCCGGACTTTATTGACTGATAACACTGCTTATCGTATCACCCTTCCGCAATTGTTTCTTCAGCTGGGGTGGGCTGCTCGACGGGAACTTCGGCAACTTGTACATGCCAAGTCAGTTCCTCGGCATCGGGCGCTTTATCTAGCGAAATCACGGTGCCTTTGCCTGCCTCACCGGCAATAATGAGCCGCGAAATTGGCCGCCGGAGTTGTTGCCGGATGACGCCCTTGATGGGCCGAGCGCCGTAGCGCGGCGTAAAGCCCGACAACGCTAGGTAAGTACGAGCTTCGTCGGTGATGTTGAGCGTTATGCCTTGCCGCTTAAGTTGCTCTTGTAAGGGCCGCAAGTGGATAGCAAAGATCTCCACCACATTTTCCTCGGAAATAGGCGCAAAAGGCACAATTTCGGTGAGACGGGCCAGGAATTCAGGCCGGAAGTGACGGCTCATGGTTTCCATGAGCGTGTTGGTAGCCGGAATTTGTCCTGCTCCAAAGCTCTGGATGATTTGCTCGCTGCCGATGTTGGAGGTAAATAAAATGACGGCATTAGAAAAGTCGCCTTCCCGGCCCAACCGGTCGTGCAGGCGGCCTTCGTCGAGGATTTGCAAAAAGATGTCGAATACCGAGCTATGGGCTTTTTCGATTTCGTCGAAGAGCACCACCGAATACGGTTTCTCTCGAATCTTATTCACCAGCATCCCACCTTCCTCATAGCCCACGTAGCCGGGAGGCGCCCCGTAAAGCAGTGCCGCTGAATGCTCTTCTTTGAACTCCGACATATCGAAGCGAATCAGGAATGACTCGTCGTTGAACAAGAAATCTGCTAGGGACTTGGCCAGTTCAGTTTTGCCGGTGCCAGTGGGGCCTAAAAGGAAAAAAGAACCGATGGGCTGCCCTGCTTTCGTTAGGCCGGAGCGCGACTCCAAAATGGCCTCGCATAGTGCTTTCACGGCGTGGTTTTGACCTACCACCCGCTGCTGCAGAGTTTGATGCATGTTAAGCAACTTGTCTCGTTCGTTGCTCTGCAGCTTGCCCAAAGGAATGCCGGTCTTGCCCGACACCACGGCTGCAATATCCGCTCGTTCCACGCTGTCTTTCTTGGTGCCCGACAACCCAACTACTGCAGCCAGCAACTCCCGGATGTAGGTTTCCAGAGCTTCTGAGGTTTCCAGCGTTTCAGGTTGCTGCTCTTGGTCGAGTTGATTGAGCCAAAGGTGACTAACCTGATTCTGCACTTGATAGAGAAACCAGCGCAGCTCTTTCAGGTGTTCCGCTTCAGGCAGGTTACGGCCCGCTTCGGTTAGCATCTCGAAATCCTGTTGCAGTTGCAGCAGCTCGGCGCCGGCGTGCTCGTCGAGCATGCGGATAGCCGCCATGGTGCGGTCAACCAAATCGATGGCCGAGTCGGGCAACTGCCGGTCCTTGAGGTAGCGTTTGGCCAAGCGCACTGCTTCTTCCACCGTGCCAGGTCCTACCTGAAGACCATGGTGCGTGGCGTAGTAAGGCAGCACGCTGCTCACCATACGTTCCGCCACCACCACGGTGGGCTCTTCCACCCGCAGTACGTCGAAACGACGGTTAAAAGCTTCATCGGCTTCAATGTATTGCCGGTATTCGTCGTTGGTAGTAGCTCCAATAACCGTGATTTCACCACGAGCCAGTTCTGGTTTCAGTAGCTGGGCAATGCCCGCGCCAGCTGAGCCTTTGGGGTCGAGCAGCACATGAATTTCATCGATAAAGAGGATGGCCCGCGTGTACTGCTTGATTTCGCTTAGCACGCTCTTGATGCGGTCCTCTACTTCGCCTTTGTAAGAGGCGCCAGCTACCAAAGTACCCAAGTCCAGTTCAAACAGCGTTACTTGCTGCAAATGGCCGGGTACCTTTTTCATCACAATCTGCTGGGCAAAGCCTTCCACTAACGCCGACTTACCCACGCCCGGCTCCCCCACGAGCAGCACATTGGGCTTGGTGCGCCGTCCCAGAATTTCAGCCATCTGCCGGGTTTCCCGGTCACGCCCTACAATGGGGTCGAGTTTACCGGCTTCGGCCTGCGCGGTTTTGTTGACGCAGTAGGTGGCTAGGGCCCCTGCCTTCCCAAGCGGGGCGGCTCGGTCGGAGAGCGGTGCCGATTCTTGCCCATCAGCACCCACTGCCAAGGGCTGCATTACTTCAGGCTCGGCGGCTTCTATTACCTCCCGCTGAGTCAAAGGCAACGATTTAAGTTGTTCGGAGGTGTAGGCCAACCCCGGCCGCAAGAGGGCTGCCAACGCGCAGAGCGGGTCGGTTTGGTCTTTGGAAAGCTGTAAGGCCACTAGATCGGCAACTTCCAGGATGGGTTTGAGGTCGTGGTCGGCAGCAGGCATTTCCGGGGGACGCGGGGCTTTGGGTAAGCCCTCTAGGCGCACTTCTGCCCACTCGCGCAGGTAGTGAATGTCCTTGCCGAGGTCCACAGCCAGCCACGAGGCCAATCCTATTTCATTGTGCAGCAGCGCCGTAAGCAAATGAGCGGCTCCGTAATACTCGTGCCGGTACTCGTGCGCCACGGCTTGGGCAATGTGCTGGGCGCGTTTCAATTCTTCGGTGTAGGCCATAAATGCGGGCTAGAAATAACATCAGGTCATATTCACTCCCAAACCGGAAGGGTAGCTTAAGGCAGCTGCCGCTAGTTTGGGAGGGTTAGTACTATCGTGGCAAGGTATAATAATATCATTTCTCGCCCCAATCCAGCTACAAAAGCTGCTTAGCGGCACCAAATCCGCAGTGGTAATATGTTTATACATTTATTAAATAGTTAAGAACTAAGTTCTTTTGTAAGCTGATTTTATAATTTGCAGTACCTTACCTCCGCAAACCCGCGTATAGCGGAGCTGTTACAGTTGAGTATCGAGCCTAATCATTTTGTTATGTACAACTACGGAATTGGTGGACAAGAGCGTAAACTTGACAATGCCCAGGAGGCCATTACTGATATTCCTCTCAACCGCACCTTACTGGTTCAGAAGCTTACTGCCGATCCACCGCTACGGGCTCAGATAGTGGAAGGCTTGCGCACCCCAGAAGCGGTTTTCGCTCACTTCAAGCCCGAAGTGGAAGTGGAATTTGAAAAAGAAGACGGCAGCACTACGCAAGAGACCCTGCATTTCGAGTCGCTCGGCGACTTTGGCAAGAAAGGTATTATCAACCAAAGCCGTTTCTTGCAGGACTTAAGCACTCAAGCCGACGACTTGCATAAGCTGCTGCGTCAGTTGAAGTCCAACAAGATTTTAAAGTCGGCTCTCGACACTCCGGAAACTAAGGCAGCTTTCTTAGCAGCTATCCAAACGATGATGGATGAGCTCGAGTAGGCATTTCTGCCACCGTGCGCCCCGCCGGGCTCCTTCCTCCCACCTATAATTGATAGAGCGTTCCTTCATGGCGACTGAACAACAAAATACGGCCGCGGCCAAAGCTCGCGAGCGGGAACAGGCCCCAAGCCTGGAAAAAAACGCCCAGGCCTTAGCAAAATTCGGTGGATTCGACTTGCTGGAAACCACCATCGATGGGGCGTCCAACCTCAATCCTGAAAAGAAGGCCCGTAAGAAGATCTTCTTGACCGAAGAAAATAAGAAGGCTGACCGCCAGCAACTGAAGCAGCGCCTAGCTCTCTGGCACGAAATGCTAAGCAAGGCCGACTCGGTAGCCGATGCCGTGCAGCAGTGTGAACAGCAGGTAGAATCTTCCACTCAGCAGCTAACCAGCAACCTTAAGAAAGCTATTGAGGCCACCCACGACATGGAGCAGTCGTACCGCTCAGTAGCGTTGTTTTACCGCAATACCGACCAGGACGAAATAAAGAACGTGTCTATCCTCAATGCCGATAAAGATCAGCTGCAGGACCTGGACAACACTACCTTTATTGATGCCGTGTCGCAGGAGCTCGAACAAAATTACGACCGCCTCGACCTGCGCGATAACTATTCCTTGCTGGTAGTTCCCGGCTACTTGGGTTCCAACAAAGTAATCGACAAATGGGCCAAGATTGCCCACAAAAACAAGGTGATGCTCGTCACTGACTTCGAGCACTACGACACGCCCGATGACGTCATCGAGTTGTTTGAAGAAGCTAACTTGACGGGGGGCGATGCCCATAAGTCCAACGTCATCATGGCGTGTAACTGGCTGGTTGGCAGGGGTAAGCTAGAAGAAGTTGGGGAGGAAGAAGACCTTTTCGTGCCTCCCTCCTCTGCGCTGGCGGGCCGCATCTATAGCACGCTGGCCTCGCAGGTAACGGCAGGTCGCAAGCACGGCACGCTCAATGAGGTGGACGGGGTGCGCTTTCCGTTGCGCAAAAGCGAAATTGCCAACCTCGAAAAGTTGGGCCTTGTACCCATGGTTAATGAGTATGGCCGGGTAATGGCTTTCTCGGCCAAAACCCTGTTCAACGGCGACAACATTGGGTTGCAGACGTATTCAGTGGTACGCGTGTTTGATTACGTAACCAAGGTGTTAATCGACTTTTTGAATCGCCGGGCATTTGAGAATTGGGACCATAACACGCACATGGACATCCAAAGCCAGATCGTGCGTTTTCTTGATGGTATTGCTGGTCCTAGCAAGCTGATTGAGAAATTCTCCATCAAAAAGTTCGAGCGCGACCCGAACCAGAAAGACCGCATCCTGCTCGATATCCACATGGTGCCTTACTTTCCGGCCAAAACCTTTTTGGTGTCGCTAGATGGCACCAAAGGTGACGACCCGGATGCACCGGGCCGCGACTGGAATGCCGAGTACAAACAACAGTAGCGTCTGGACCGTGGGGCCACTAAGCAGTGGCAATGAATGAAATGACCTGAGTAATGTAATTCCTAGTAATTCCTTTCAACCATTTTCTAAACCCTAACCAATTTATAGTATGGCCTCATTTAGTGCATTCTTCAATGCTGCTGGTAGCGGTGACTGCGAAGTAGTAAGCTGCAGTTATTCCTTTGACCAAGCCATCGACGACAAAGGTCGTCCGTCTTCCAAAGTGCAGGGCGGCACTATCAAGGTAACTATTGTGTCAACCGACAGCGCTTCGCTGACGAGCTGGATGCTAAATCCTTACAAGCGAGAAAGTGGCAAAATCACTTTCAAGCGCATCGACCAGGATTCTACATTGAAGGAAATTTCCTTTGAGGAAGCATACTGCGTAGGTTACTCCGAGCAGTTTGATGCACGCGGTGCCGACACAAACACGTCCATGACGTTGAGTTTAACTATTTCCGCCAACAAGATCAACGCCAACGGCGCAGTTCTTGATAACAAGTGGGGGGCGTAAATCAATTTGCTTTAGAGTGAATAAAAAAGCCCCGACAACTGTAGTTGTTGGGGCTTTTTAGTGGTGATCCTCTTAGCTGGTGTTGGTGGGTTTAGCACTAGCGTAGTTATGGGTTATTGAATATTCCAAGATAGACCAGTTCATTGTATTCCTTTTTTGGTTGAGTTATGTTTAACTCGGCATCTTCGTAGTAGAATAAAGCATTTGCCTGGTTGAGATTCATTTCAGCACATTTTGTTTGGACCTCTTTCGTAGTGCTACCTTCCAGTTGCCATTCGCCCAGAACGGATGCTCGGGCGTGGCCTGCACCACGTCGGCCCCCAGGCGCAGTTCCACCAGCGCGTCCGATTCGCGCTGCATGGTCTGCAGCACCGGCTTGAGGGCCAAGTCACCCGTCTCTTCGTGCCAGGACCAGACTAGTTCGCCCGCCACAATGTCCTCGATGTTCTTGTAGCCCCCTTCCACGGCCACCGGCGTGCCCGCCGGAAAGCAGGCCGTCACGCACAGATATATTTATCAATGACAAATAAGCTAAGCCTCTACTACACATAGGGCTTGGCTTTATACTTTATATAAATCAGCTTATAGGTCTACTTCCTGTTTGAGAAAGGCTAAGTATTTCTCGTCTTCGCCATCGAATATTTCTTCGCCCTGCCCATATACGCACGCATTAGTTCATCTTTTGCTTTAACCAAGTTCCCAAGCTCATACTGCGCTTGTCCAAGTCGAAGATGAATGAGCGGATTGCCGATAGCGCCTGGACAATGCATAACGGCAGCAAGGGATTCTTTTGCGGCTGTATAGTCTTCGTTAAAAAATTGTGCTTCGCCTAGTGAAAACAGTACCCATGTAGATGCTTCCCACTCCTGGTAAGGCTCTGGAAGTAAATCGAACGCTTGCTGAAAGGCATGGATTGCACGATCATAATCGTCGTCTTCCACAGCCTCATCACCCTCTTCGCAATGCTTCATTATCTCTTGATAGAGTGCATCGTCCAGTTCATTCTGTTTCTTCATCAATAAAATCGGATGAATACGAAAACATAATTAACAAATAATGTCATGGAGCACCCTAATTAAAATCGTAGAATAGAATTTATCGGCTTGCCTGAATACTCTGTCAATCGAATTGACATAAGTAGCATGTAAATCATTTATATAAGAATAATGTGCTATGAGTGTTGATAGTATTAATACTCAACACTCATAGCATTGCTTTACTCATTAAGCTTGAGGACGATTCTTGCGAGATGCAGCACTAAACTCTTTGAGCAGATTAGGATTAACGTCATATGCGCGTAAGAAATCTTCAAGCGAATCAGCTATTTTTTCATTCTCACCGATGTAGTAAATAGTAGAAGTAGCTTTGCTTTCTCTAAGGTCCATCCAAGCAAAACAGCCTTCCATTGCATCGTAATAAAGCAATTTATACGGCTCATCGTAGAGACCAATACTCGACAAAAAATTATTACTGTATTCTCCTGTACGCAGATATGCATCTGCCACGTCCAACGGATACATAAAAGTATTGTGTTGACTTTCTTGTGCTTGATACATATATCCGTAACCTATTTCTGTATAAAACTCCTTCAATTCCTTAGGTAAAGGGAACCCCAGTTTCTCTTCTGCTTGAGAGATACGGATAGGTTCAACTGGTAAGAAAGAATGTTTCATACGTTGCACCTCTTCGTAATTCTCGTCTATGTCTTCGTCCGTAATAACATACGATTTTAAAAAATCAAACTTGGCCATTTTATTGCGTTTTTTTAGTTAAGGAAAAAGAAGTTCGCCTAAGCCCTTGTGAATACCGTCTTGATATCCAACACCACTTCTAGCAGGATGTATATTCCACCACTCATTGTTTCCTCCGTAACGATTATATATAAGATGGTGAGCGTCATATTTAACAGTCCGCCATTCACGTTTACCCGTTTCTTTAATATTGATCTGTTTTTTTTCGGTAGGCCACTTTTGCCCAGTATGTTGTTCCCATTCTTTGATTAAAGTGTCTTTTATTTCATTAAATTCTTTCCGGCTATCCTCTGTGGCTTCTTTGGTTAGCCTATTGTATTTCTTACTCCTAATTGCCTTTTTCAACTCTGCTAGTTGAGTAGGGTGGAGGGCACGGCCCGTTATTTTTTCTACTTCTTTTAAATATCGGCCACCAAGTAAAAGTCGCTTTATTTCAGCTAGACAGATGGTAGCATTATGGACGACGAACATCCACCAACTGACGAGGTAGGTGTGCCAGTCGGCCACCTCGAAGTTGTAGACCGTGACCGGCTGCTCGGTGTGGTGCACTACTTCACTCACGGGCATGGTCAGCCCGTCCGAGCGCAGCACGGCGTCGCCCACCACCAGCTCGCCGGCTACCTTCCAGTTTCCGTTCACCCAAAACGGATGCTCGGGCGTGGCCTGCACCACATCAGCCCCCAGGCGCAGTTCCACCAGCGCGTCCGATTCGCGCTGCATGGTCTGCAGCACCGGCTTGAGGGCCAAGTTGCCTGTCTCTTCGTGCCAGGACCAAACTAGTTCGCCGACCTGTATATCTTCGATGTTCTTGTAGCCACCCTCCACGGCCACTGGCGTGCCGACCGGGAAGCAGGCCGTCACGCACAGGCGCGGAATCTTGGCCGCGAACGAGCGCACGCCGGCTTTGAGTCCGTTTTTGAGCGCGGCACTCTTTAGGGCCAGCTCGGCCATCTTCTTCTTGGCCAGGCCGGCGGCGACTTTGGTGCCGGCTTTCAGGGCGGTGCGCACGCCGGCTTTGGCCCCCATCATGGCCGCCGTAGCCGTGCCAAAGCTCACAGCACCCCCGCCGCCACCGAGGCTACAGCCTAGACTAGCTAGTAAAGAGCTTCGACCTAAATCGAAGCTTTTGTTGAGCCTGCCTACACTATAATGAACTCACGCTAAAGCATTAGCTATTTTGGCGGTGGTGTAAAGAAAGGTGATGTCCTCTTGGTGTTCAAATTCGAAATAGATATTCTTCTTGCTCTTTGAATAATCTTTGATTATGAGCGCAAATCCTAAATCATCTCGCTTTACACCACTTAACTATAGAAGGCTACAAGGTCTTCAAGAGAAGTGTTACTATTCAATGAATATACTCGATCAAGATCTTCATTTATTAAATACATATTATCCAAAGAAGGGTAATACAAACAAGCAAAAAAACTAAACTCTGCCAATAGAACGTAAGACGAACTACTGAATTCAATACTGACTTTATCATTAGCAATAACGCCTTCCAAAAAATCTTCTCCTCTAGTTAGTCGCCACTCCAGTATACATATAGTTGATTGAAAATTATGAAGCAAAATACCATTGCTTAAACAGAAATTGATTAATCCTTGTCTAAAACTAGGTATAACAAGTTCGTATTCTGGATAACAAGAAGGCGTCATATAATATCTCATAAATAACTTAAGTAAAATCAGGACTTAAATAAATAGGAACTTCCTTAAATTCTAATCCTGAAACACCATATTGCTCAATCTTCTCTTTTAGTCTATCACTAACGATTGGATAAGTAAACAGATTATCACTTATATTATTTAGGTAAAATAGATCTAAATTATACTTAATAAATTTATCATTAAAAACCATCTTATTATAAATTATAGAATTATCTGTTTCCTTTGTTGAATTTATAGCCTCAATCATTCCCCCGGGAGTTCGAACATCGATCTTATTTATAATTTTTTCTTCAAAATCATCAAAAATAAAAAAACTAGAATTATTATAATCAATCAAATCATAAAAAATAGTGCCTATAATTTGAAGCCAATAATACTCTACGTCCAATTTCTTATCACTATTATATTCAAATGATTTCAAGGAATAGAATCTGTGAGTCCCCAAGTTAAATTCTGCAAGTAGCTTTTTTAGCTTATCACTTACAATAAAACCAGTACCTCCAATAGCTCTCCCATCTGCTAATACGTCCGTTAACGGCCCTGTTACTAATAACCTGGAAAACTGTGGTTCAAGCTCAGGAAGGCGTTTATCTGACAGTTTGCTTTGTGATGTCGGTGCTTCTATATCGTATTCCCACAGAGGAACCAATTCTCGCAAACCTATACTCTCAACATCTTCTCTTACTTTGAAAAATTTCATAACTAAAAACCCTTTAGTTTAGACAAATCATTTAAAGTGGTTTTTTCCCTAACAGCTTGCTCTATGAACTTATCAACTTGAGGCATTACCTTTTCTTCTAATAGTTTCTTAGCAGGCATATCAGGGTATTTTTTTGCTGCTCTATCTATCAACGACTCAACATAACGATTATAAGAAGCATGATGATAGGCTACCTCACCATCCTTGAAAATGTGTGTGTATGCTGATAATCCTTTGCCATTTGCAATACCGTTGAATTCAAATCCTTCGCGATAAGCTCTTTGTACTATAGGATTCTTTTTTAAGGATTCTAATGGAATTTTATGGTGAGCGTGAGCACCAGTACCTGCTGTTTTAATGGATGTACGTAGTTCCTCTCTTGCTTTTCTGGCCCATTTCTGCCATTCCTTTGCGTTTTTTAGTGCTTCTTCTAAAGTTGCTTTTAAGCATACGGTGGCGTTATGGACGACGAACATCCACCAGCTGACGAGGTAGGTGTGCCAGTCGGCCACCTCGAAGTTGTAGACCGTGACCGGCTGCTCGGTGTGGTGCACTACTTCACTCACGGGCATGGTCAGCCCGTCCGAGCGCAGCACGGCGTCGCCCACCACCAGCTCGCCGGCCACCTTCCAACCCCCGTTCACCCAGAACGGGTGCTCGGGCGTGGCCTGCACCACATCAGCGCCCAGGCGCAGTTCCACCAATGCGTCGCTCTGCCGGCTCATCGTGTGGAGCACGGGCTTGAGGGCCAAGTCACCCGTCTCTTCGTGCCAGGACCAAACTAGTTCGCCCGCCACAATGTCCTCGATGTTCTTGTAGCCGCTCTCTACCGCCACCGGCGTGCCCGCCGGAAAGCAGGCCGTTACGCAGATGCGCGGAATCTTGGCGGCAAACGAGCGCACGCCGGCTTTGAGTCCGTTCTTGAGGGCAGCACTCTTCAGCGCCAGCTCGGCCATCTTCTTCTTGGCCAGGCCGGCGGCGACTTTGGTGCCGGCTTTCAGGGCGGTGCGCACGCCGGCTTTGGCCCCCATCATGGCCGCCGTGGCCGTGCCGAAGCTCAGCACCCCCGCTGCCACCGAGGCCACGTCCCACACCAGAAACGCCGCGTTCAGCGCCACGCCTAGCTTGTCGCCGGTCTGCGCGGCGTGGATCAGGTCGCGGCCCGAACCCCAGATCGGAATCATGCCTTCCAGCAGGCCCGCCTCGCCTACCGAGTTCTTTTCCTTCTCGGCTTGCTCGAGCGCCTCATCGGCGTCCTCCTTGGTTTCCTTGATCTGCTGGCTCATCTCCGGCGGCACCGGCAGTTGGCCCGACGTTACAAACTCAATTTTTCCTTGCCCCAGGGGACAATTAATGCAGGAGCGGAATAGTAGGGTTTCTGCACCGCCTACCTTGGCCGGATAAGTATCCTGCCAAAGTGTGGGAGCAGGTACGCACGGTACAGGTGTACCACCAGCCTGTTGCGTGAGCTTCTTGCAGACAACAAAAGAAGGGATATTCACTATCGGCACTTTATCGAGTGCATTCCCTGCTTGTAGCCCCGCAATTTTACTGGTACGCGGCGTAGTCTGGAAAGGCATAGGTACCGTGCCTTCACTGCATTGTAGCAAGGCGCCGGTTGTGATATACTCGAGCGGATGCGGCATAAGCGACGACTAAGAGTGCTGCACTACAAATCGACTTAACTAAATAATATCCGTGTCCTGTGACTTTATCTTGGCTTGCGCGCTAGCATTAATTGTCAGGTTATTGCGGAAATCAGCGGTTAAATCTTCGGCTACCATATCTAGCGCCATTTTGGCGTCAAGAGCCACCGCTTCTTCTTGTGCTGTGACCATCACGTTCTTCTTGGCTGTGATTGTGATGTTGTTCCCGGCAGTTAGTGTAATGTCTTTTTTCGCATCCAGCGTAATATCGCCGCCTGCCGTGAGACTGATGGGCCCGTTGGTCTTGATACTGATGCTACCGTCACCGTTAAAGCCAACCTCGACCGCCGTGCCCTTGTTGTTGGAGTTGGAGATAAGGATTTTCTGCTCTCCACTCTTGTCCTGCATCACAAACTTGTTGCCGCCGGCCGTTTGGATGCCCTTCATCAGGTTCTGATCCGGCGAGTACTTGGCTCCTTGCTTGTTATTAGCGTGAAACATGTTGCCCAATATAAAGGGCTGCTCAGCCAGACCACCCTGGTAATCTACTAACACCTGCGAACCTACTTCTGGCTTGAAAAGCTGGCCCTTGCCGCTACCGGAGTACGGCGTGAGTAGACGGACCCAATCGGTTTCGGCTTGCTGCGGATTATCGACAGGCCAGTGGTAGCGCACTCTAAGGCGGCCAAGCTTCTCCGGGTCCTTGTCGTTGATTACTTCAGCTAACTCGGGAGTACCCTGGGGAGCATCGTAGTGAGGATTGAGGGGCGGCACTTCCAGCACGTGCGGTATTGCCGAAAACTGATTGCTGTAGTTGCCCACTTCGTCGATGAAGTGCGTGATTTCTAAGATGCGGTACTTGCCGAAGCTTTCAGGTGTGAGGTGCTCGGTGCCAATGCCTTCACCGCTCACATTTAGCACGCTGCCCAAATGGATATTCGGGTTGTCGCTGAAACCCTGCAGCGACACCAAGCTAGCGGCCACGTTGGCCTTAAGCAACTTGGCTTCCTCATCGAGCTGGCTATTGCCATCGATCCAGGTTTCGGCCGTGGTATGGGCTTCGTCGGTAAAGAGTTTTTCGGCTTGCGCGAGGGCAAAGCCTCCATACGGGTGATTTTGCAGGCTGGGCAAGCTCTGGCTGCTGGTTGTGCTTTTGAAGTGTTGGTGCTTCTGGTAATTGTACTCGTACATTTTGGCCTTGGTAGGCACCAGCGTCATGCCGAAGCTGAAGCTGTTGTAGTCACCGTCGGCCACAAACTCGATTTCTTCGCTGCTGGCCGGCGTGCCTAATTGAAGAGCTTCGCCATCATAGTAAAACCACTCGCCGTACTCAGCCGCTAGCCGGCTTAAAAACTCGAAGTTGGTTTCGCGGTACTGCACCACGTAAGGCAGCGGGGCCTTGTGCTGCGGGTTGATTTTGCGGGCTAGCAGGTTGGCTGGGTAAGGCTGTAGCACCTCGTTGAAGATGGCATCCAGCGTTTTGGCCACGAACGTACGCTTCTTGGCACCGCTAGCCAATAAGTAGCATGGACTGTAGCCGCGGGCCACCACGCTGCCAGCAAAATCATTGTCCTTGCCTGCCTCCAGGTGGGTAACTACTCCCTTAAAAAGTAATTTCTGGCCTTGATTGAAATGAAAGGAATCAGCTTCGATGGCCAACGACAGCGGCTGCCCGAGCAAGCGCTTGTGGGCTTGCGAGAAAAAGGAAACCTTACTTCCCTCCACCCGATCGAAGGGCACCACCACTTGAAATATATGGTGGGAAAA